>JBIOHR010000006.1:0-42783 GCA_044449085.1 Gemmatimonadales bacterium
CTCCCCCCTCTTCGTTTACTGCCACCGAAGGGTGAGGGCCACCGGCTTCCCACCGCGGATGACCTGCAGTTTCACCGAGCTCGACGACGCGTTGCTCACGATCCGCGACAGCGCGCGCACCGATGCGACGGCTTGGCCGTCGGCCGACGTGATCACGTCGCCGTTGTGCAGGCCGGCGTCCTTGGCCGGAGTGCCGGGCAGGACGCGCATCACGAGCACGCCGTTGTCCACGCCCAGCGTGGCGCGCCAGTCGTCGTCGAGCGCCATGAGCGTCGCTCCCGCGATCGCGGAGTTGGTCGTCGAGAATCCATAGCCGTAGCCCACGAACGGCGGTGCCGGGGGCGCGGGCGCGACGCGCACTTCCGCGGTCGCATCGCGCGACCGCGGGAACGACCGCATGAAGATCATCGGCCTGTCGAAATCCGGGCCGATGACCTGGTCCACGTTCTGGCACTCGGAATTGAAATCAGGCGGCCGCTTCTCGACGAGGAGCGTGAGATCCTTCGATGTGCCGTCGCGCTGCACGCGCATCGCCAGTTTCGTCTGCGGCTTGAGGAGCTTGTCGAGCGGCACTGCGCGGCGGGCGTCCTGTCCGCCGATGAGCAGCACCGTGTCGCCGCGGCGCGCACCGGCCTTGCTCGCGGGCGAGTTCGAGTACACCGAGTCGATGCGCGGGTAGTCGTGAAGCGGCGGCACCTCCGGCGCGTCGTCACCCATCACGGTCTGCAGTTCGCTGAACTGGAGGCCGAGATAGCCGTCCGGCTGGCGGTCGCCGGGACAGGTCATCTCTATCGTCGTCATGAGCGCCGCGTTCTTCTTGCCGATGCGGGCCAGTTCCTCGGACAGTTCGCGGACTTTTCTGGAATCGGTCGCCTGCCCGGACGCGGCCTCCCGCAGCGAGAGCGCGATCGTCTGCTCCATCGCCTTCGACGCCATGAGGTCGTGGATCATCTGCTCGATCTGGTCCGTGTTGATCGTCAGGCGCACGTACCCGGAATCACGGCTCGAGGAATCACGCATGAGCCGCACGCGGCGCGGTGGATCCTGCGCGGCGGCGGCGGCGCTGACGAGCACGCCGCCCGCGATCGCGGCGCCGAGCGCCGCGGTAAAGTGCCGGCCGGCGCGCATCAGTAGCTCCCCTTGCGCGCGGCGACGGGGGTCACGCCGCGCAGCTGCACGAGCGTGGCCTGCCGCGCGCTCAGCGTGCCCTGATAGTACTGGTTCAGCACTGGATCCTGCGGAGCATGATAGAGCGCCGCGCGGGTCGCCGCGATGATGTCGTCGAGCGCGGTGAGCCGCGCGCGATAGGTGTTCTCGTTGAGTCCGATGAAGTGCGACGTGGTATCCTGCGCCGCGAGGTACGCCGCCGCACTCTGGTATGTCTGCTGCGAAGCGGAAAGCGCCTTCACCGCGTCGTCCGGCGTGCGGAATGAGGAGATCGGCTGCGCGTTGGCCAGCGACGCTCCGTCGTTCGTTGAGTCGCCCTGCGCCACCTGCGCCACCTGCGCCTGCGGTGACGCGCCCGCGCCCACCACCGACATGCGTCCAGCCACGACGCCGCCGCCCACGAGCACCAGTGACGCGGCCGCGCGCACGGTCCACTTGACGACCACCGCGCGCCGCGCCGGACCGGCGATCAACCCTTCGGCCTTCAGTCGCGGCACGAGCGCGTCGAAACTCGAGCTCGGTCCGTCGCTCACCGGGCCGGCAGCCGCCGCCATCCGCGCGAGCTTCCGCTGCGCCGCCAGTTCTGCGAGGCATGCGTCGCAGGTGGTGAGGTGCGCCGATTCGATCGGCGTGGGCGTGTCGTCCGACAGCGCCGCCAGACGTTCAGGATTGAGATGCGACATCGTCTGCTTGTTCCTTCGCCGGCTGAGATTCGTCCCTCAACGGCGCGAGCAGCCGGCGTAGCTTGGCCCGCGCCTTGAACAGCTGTGACTTCGACCCGCCCGACGTGATGCCGAGCTCGGTCGCGATTTCTTCGTGTGTGTATCCCTCGACGTCGTGCAGCACGAACACGTGCCGCGCGCCGGGCGAGAGCTTCTGCACTGCTTCATCTATCGTCTGCGCCAGCATCGAGCGGTCGCCGTCGTGCTCGACCATCGAGCTGTCCTCCTCGATCTCCACTTCGACTGCCGATACTCTCCTGAGCGACCTCAGCGCGTTCAGCGTCCGGTTCACCGCAATCCGGTGGGCCCACGTCGAGAACTGCGAATCGCCCCGGTATCCGGGCAGTGCCCGGAAAATCTGGATCCACACCTCCTGCGCCACGTCGGCTGCCTGGTCAGGATCCCCAACGAGACGCCGTACGAGCGCGTCAATCCGGGGGGCGTGCTGCGTCCAGATGGCTCGCAGAGCGCTCTCGTCGCCGTTGATTGCCCGGCGGATGGTGATCTGATCGGTGGGAGGCATATCAGTTCGCTATTTCAGTCACCCAAGTTGAAGAAACGGTTGCCTTTCGGGCCCCCTCGCGGGTGCCATTCGCACGTAGGACAGGGTCCGTCCGCCGCTGCGCAGATTTGTGACACTTGGCTCGGCCGGTCGTCTTGACGTACGGGGTCGCACGCCATAGCTCTGCGTTACCCTGAGGCTAGTTTAACCGTAGATCGCGCTCCGCAGTTTCGCGACACCCCTCATTCCGGCAGGCACCTCCCAAGTGTTCTTCGCGCTCCTCGTCTCCGCCATCGTCACCATCCCCGCAGACGGGCTGCCCATCAAGGCACCCATCGCGGTTGGCATGAGCGCGGAACGTCTCGAGACGATCGACCGGGTGGTGCAGCGCGGAATCGACGCCGGCGGGTATCCCGGCGCATCAGTGGTCGTGGGGCGCAACGGCGCGGTCGTATGGCAGAAGGGCTTCGGCCACCTCGGCTGGACCGCCGACAGTCCGGCCGTGACAGCTGACAAGACCATCTACGACCTCGCCTCGCTCACGAAAGTCGTCGGCACCACCACCGGCGCGATGATCCTGTACGACGAGGGTAAGCTCCGCCTCGACGAGCGCGTGGCGACCTACCTTCCCGCGTTCAGCGGTGGGAACAAGGACCTCGTCACGGTACGCGAGCTCCTCGAGCATCGCAGCGGGCTTCCCGCCGGCCGCGACCTCTGGCGCCACGCGCACACGCCCGAAGAAGCGCGCCAAATGGTGCTCGACACACCTCTCGAGTATCGCCCGGACCACGGCCAGATCTACTCCGACCTCGGCGCGGACGTCCTCGGCATGGTCATCGAAGCCATCTCGGGACAGCCGCTCGACCAGTTCCTCGCCGACCGTGTATTCACGCCGCTCGGTATGCACGATACCGAGTTCCGCCCCTCCGACTCGCTCGTTTATCGCATCGCGCCCACCGAAGTCTCACCGCCGCGCGGTTACCCGCTCGACGGTGAAGTTCACGACGAGAATGCCTTTGCGCTCGGCGGCGTGGCGGGACACGCCGGACTGTTCGGCACGGCCAGCGACCTCGCCGTGTTCGCGCAGATGATGCTCAACAGCGGGATTTACGACGGCGTGCGCATCGTCAGCGACTCGGCCGTGCGCCTGTTCACCGCGCGCGCCTCGGGCGACCGCGCGCTCGGGTGGGAAGTCGCCGACGGCACGCACGGCGCGGGCAACTACCTCAGCGAGTCGGCGTACGGACACACCGGTTTCACGGGGACGTCCATCTGGATTGATCCCGAGCGCGACATGTTCGTGATCCTGCTGACGAACCGCGTGCACGCGGCGCGCGCGAAACGCCCGGCGAAAGTCATCGCCGACGTCCGCGCGGACCTCGCCGATGCCGCCGCGCTTGCCGTGACCGATGCAAACCTCGCGGTCGCCGAGATGCCCGTGTCGTTCCGGGCGGACCGTGCCGAGGGATGGAATCGCGCGGTGCGGATCGCGCGTTCCGTCCACCGCCGTGGTATTGTTAGAAAGACCGCCACCGTCAAGCGGGTGGCGGCATCCGCCGCGGTCGAACAGAAAGTGAAACCGCGGAAGAAGAAAAAGGCTGCGCCGAAAGCGCCGGCCGTGAAGAAAAAGCCCGCCGCGAAGTCCGCGGCGGTCAAAAAGCCAAAGGATACGAGCAAGAGCAAATGACGCAGACTGCCGAAGGCGAGATTCTTCCCACGCCCGGCCAGCTCACCGAAGACCAGATCCGCCTCGCGCTCCGCCGCGTGAAGGATCCCGAGCTCAACCTGAACATCATTGACCTCGGCCTCGTCTACGACATCCGCGTGGACGGGAACAACGTCGAGGTGGACATGAGCCTCACATCACCGGGCTGTCCGTCGGGGCCGGAGATCATGACAGACGCAGAGCAACAGCTCAAGGCCGTCGCCGGCATCGGGACAGTCGCGGTCAATCTGGTCTGGTCGCCGATGTGGTCGCCGGATAGGATCGAACCCAGAGTGAGGGCATACCTCGGCTTTTGACGCTACTGCAGGTGAGGGGGAAGCGCGGTGAGGGGTGAGCAGGACGCGCGGTCACGAGGACGCGCGGTGAGAAGTAAGGCGGACGCGCGGCCATGGGTGATCAGGACGATCAGGTCAGAGCCTGGATAACGAACGCTTCGGGCTACGCGCGCCGCCTCACTGCACCGCCTCCCGGCGCCTCCGCCTAACCGCGCGTCCAACCCACCCCTCACCGGGCGTCCCCTTGACCGCGCGTCCTGCTCACCGCGCGTCCGCCTTACTTCTCACCGCGCGTCCCCGTGACCGCGCGTCCTGCTCACCCCTCACCGCGCCTCCTCGTGACCGCGCCGCATGGTGAGGTGGTGCGAGGCGAAACGCGCCGTGAGGCGGAGTGAGGCGGAGTGAGGCGGAGCATCTGGCCTCCCTCAATCCCTATACGGCGAATCGCTCTGCCTCGCGGCAGCCTTGAATCCACTCAGCGCCGCGACGAACTGCGTTCCCATCTCCGCGATCTGCCACTTTCGAAGTCCGGGAATCTCCTCGAGATCCGCCGTCGATCGCGGCAACGCACGCGCGATTGTTTCCATCCTGTCGCGCGAGCAGAGCACACCGGGGTCCAGTTCGAGGCGCTTCGCCGCATCATCGCGAACGGCCTTCAGCTTGCCGACCTTTGCGTCGAAGTCCGGGTCTTTATCCCACCGCGCCGCGCGCGGAAATTTGGGCAGCTGCGCGTCGGGTACGGCAAGTCCCGCCTTCACGGCGCTCAGTACGGCGCCGGAGGCGCGCTCGATCATCCCGCGCGGCATCCCCTTGATCGTGCCAAGCGCGTCGGCAGTTGAAGGAGCGGTGCGGGCGATCTCGAGCAGCACGTCGTTCGCGACCACGCGAAAGGTCGCGCGATCGAGTTGCAGCGCCACCGAATCGCGCCATGCGACCAACTCGCGGAGGATCGCCAGTTCGCGCCGCGAGAGATCGCGCGCGCCCTTCACGCGCAGAAATGCCGATCCTGGTTCCTCAGGGTCCCATCGCGTCCCCTCGAGGCGCTGGAACTCCTCCGCGGCCCACGCCCAGCGCCCTTTTTTCTCGAGCTCGTTCTTCATCTCGTCGCGCAGGCCGAGCAGGTGCAGCGTGTCCTGCGCGGCATAGTCGAGCATCCCGGCGGTGAGCGGGCGCAGCGACCAGTCGGCGCGCTGGAACTTCTTGTCGAGCTTCAGCCCAAACGACCGTTCGAGCAGTGCGCCCAATCCAAACGCCGTGATCCCGAGGAGCTGCGCGGAGACACGCGTGTCGAAGATGTTCCTGACCTGCCAGCCATAATCCTGATGGAGCAGGCGCAGGTCATAGTCCGCATCATGGAAAACGATTTCGACTTTGGGATCTTCGAGCAGCGCGCCGAGTTCGGGGAGCTTGCCGACCGGCAATGGATCGATGATCGCGTGGCGGTCGCGCGTGGAGAGCTGGATCAGGTATATCCGGTCCACGAACCGGTGAAAACTCGCGCCTTCGGTGTCGATCGCAAGCTCACGGGGACGCCCGATCCCCTCGACGAACCGCGTGACGTCGGCGTCAGTATCGAGGTAGGCGGCCGCGGGTGGGGGTGTCAGCGCAACGCTCTCCTGAGCCAATCGGGTCGCCGGCGTGTGAACGGGTGAGTGCGGAATCTAGCAACGGGGCCACCTGTTGCGCCCCGAAGACACCCATAGAGCCCGCCCGTAAACGTTTTGGCCTTCGTAACCGTCTTGTTTGCAGACGCGATGACAATGGCGCGATCCCGACGACACCACAATCGTCAACCGCTGCCCGTCAGTGCCGGCGCAGGCCACGTCTCGAAGAGCCGAATGGAAATTCGGCACTGATCCTGCTCCGCTGGACACAATCGAATGACCTCCATCTCGCCAACGGCGACGTCGCTGGCGTGCCACGCCGAGCAGGCGTGGCTCGCCCGACTCGGCGGCTGGCTCTTCCGGCACCGGGGAATTCTTCCCGTTCCGTTCATCGTCGTGCCCTTCGTCTGGCGCGGCGTGATGACCCCGAGGTCGTGGGCGCTCGGACTGACGGTCGTCGCGCTCGGAGAGGCCCTGCGGCTGTGGGGTGTGGCCGCCGCAGGCGCCGAGACGAGGCGCCGGTCGCGGGTGGTGACGCGCCTCGTCACGCACGGACCGTTTGCCTGGACGCGCAACCCGCTCTACTTCGGCAATTTCTTCATCTGGACCGGATTCAGCCTGATCGCCGGGCTGCAGTGGTTCATTCCGATCGCGGCGTGTGTGTTTGCGCTCGAGTATACGCCCATCGTGCGCTACGAAGAGGCCGTACTGGAGACCACGTTCGGCGACAGATACACGCGGTACAAGAAGCGCACGCCACGCTGGCTTCCGGTCGTCCGGCGTGCGGTGTCGCGCGGACCGCTCAGCTGGCGGACGGCATGGAGGAGCGAGCGGAGCACGCTCATGCAATTCGCGGTGCTCGGAACGGTGCTCTCGCTCAGTCAGTTGGTCCGCTGACCGCGGCGCCCGAGGGCGAAAACATCGGGCTACCGCGTCGGGCGCCCCGGCGGAGTCGGTCCCTTGAAGACTTCGCGGTTGATCTGCACGTACTGCACCTGGTTCGCCGGCACGTCCTCTTCGGGAAAGATCGCCGTCACCGGGCACTCCGGTTCGCACGCACCGCAATCGATGCACTCATCGGGGTGGATGTAGAGCATCTCGGGGCCCTCGTATATGCAATCCACGGGGCAGACGTCCACGCAGGACTTGTCCTTCGTGTCTTTGCAGGCTTCGGTGATCACGTACGGCATCGGGCAATCCTCTCGGAAACTCGGTATCGCTGGTCGGGAGGGAAGATTATCGCCCTCGCGACCGCGCTACAAGCCGCGCCGCGTCACCGCCTTTGACACCCGCTCGCACGCATCGCTATTTCCACCGATGCGCCTCACCGTCAACGGTCGCGTTCGCGATCTCGATCCAGCCCCCGCGGTCACCCTGCTCGAGCTGCTGCGCGACCGCCTCTCGCTGAGCGGCACGAAGCTGGTCTGCGATCGCGGCGAATGCGGCGCGTGCACCGTTCAGCTCGACGGCGAAGTCGTCTACTCCTGCCTCACGCTCGCCGCGGCGTGCGACGGGACGAGCGTCCTGACCGTGGAGGGTTTGGCATCCGGCGGCGCAGATTCGTCGCTGTCGCCCCTGCAGCAGGCGTTCATCGCGAAGGACGCAGCGCAGTGCGGCTTCTGCACGCCAGGCCAGCTCATCGCCGCCACCACGCTGCTCGCGCACAACCCGCATCCCACCGACGACGAGATCCGCGCGGGCATGAGCGGGAATCTCTGCCGGTGCGGAACGTATCCGAAAATCCTGGCGGCGATCCGGGCGGTCGCGGATGCAACGGCGCCGGAAGCGCGGACGCCGGACGCCGGAGGAGCGCATGCCGCGTAAGGGAAAATCCGCGGCGAAACCGGGCGGATTCGTGCAGACGACCGTCGAAATCGAAGGGCGCACCGAAACGCGCATCGTCGAGATGCCGGCGTTCGAGCCGGCGGCGTGGGGCAACGACGCCGAGCTCGGGATCGTCGGCGCGCGCGTGCCTCGCATGGACGCGCCGGAGCGTGTGTCCGGCCGCGCGCGCTACACCGCAGACATCACCCGTCCGGGAATGCTGCACGCGTTCATCCTGCGCTCCACCGTTCCGCGCGGGACGATCCGCGCGATCGATCTTTCACGCGCCGCGGCGATGCCCGGTGTTCATGACGTGATGGGACCCGGCGACGCACCCGAAGGGACGCGCCTCTTTGGCCGCGAGATTTTCTATGCGGGGCAGCCGGTTGCCGCCGTTTGCGCGGAAACCGAGCGCGCCGCGCGAAATGCCGCGCACGCAATCGCCGTCGAGTACGACACGCTCCCGTTCGCCGTGACATTCGGGGACGCGACCGCGAAGAATGCCCCGAAGGTTCGCGCAAAGGGGAACGTGATGGAGAACGCGCCGTTCGTGATGTCGCGCGGGGACATCGACGCGGGACTGAAAGCCGCCGAGATCGTGCTGCACCGCCAATATCGCACGCCCGTGCAGCTGCACACGGCGCTCGAGCCGCACGGCGCAGCCGCCGAGTGGGAGGACGACCGCCTCACGGTGTGGGAATCGACCCAGGGCATTTTCCGCGTGCGCGAAAACATCGCGAAGGCCCTCAGCGTTCCGGTCTCGAAGGTGCGCGTCATCAAGGACTACATGGGCGGCGGGTTCGGCGCGAAGAACAGCGCGGGCCCGCACACGTACGTCGCCGCGCTGTTCGCGAAGCGGCAGGGCTGCGCGGTGCGCTGCATCAACGACCGCGAAGCCGAGCAGACCGACAGCGGAAACCGTCCGGCATCGACGCAGCGTGTGACGATCGCCGCGAGGAAAGACGGCACGCTCACCGCGCTCTTCGCGAGCATCGACGTCCCACTCGGCATCACGGGCTACGAGGGCGGCCCCGGGCAGATCTATCACGAGATGTACGCCTGCCCCAACGTGCGAACGGAAGAGACGTTCGCGTACGTGAACGCCAGCGGCATGGCCGCGTTCCGCGGGCCGGGCTACGTGGAGGGCGCGTTTGGCCTGGAATCCGCGATGAACGCGCTCGCCCGGGAGCTGAAGCTCGATCCGGTTGCCCTTCGCGTGAAGAATTTCACCAAGCGCGAACCGCGCCAGGGTCGCGCGTACTCGGGCAACAATCTCCTGAAATGCTACAAAGAGGGCGCTGAGGTCTTCGGTTGGTCTGCCGATAACCGACGACCAACGACCAACAACCGATTGCGCGTCGGGAAGGGCGTTGCCGCCCAAGTCTGGCCCACGGGCGGCGGCCCCCCGGCCTACGCGCTGGTCCGCATGAACCCCGACGCGACCATCGACGTCCTCTCCGGCACCCAGGACCTCGGCACCGGCGCGCGCACTGTGCTGTCACAGCTCGCCGCCGAGGCGCTCGGCGCGAAGCTCTCCGACGTCCGCGCGATCATCGGAGACACCGAGCGCCTCCCCTACACCGGCAACTCGTGGGGCTCGATGACCACGGCGTCCGTCGGCCCGGCGGTGCGCATGGCCGCCGAGGACGCTCGCAATCAACTGTTCGAGGCCGCCGCCGCGATGCTCGATGCGAAACCGGGTGACCTCGAGTCCCGTGAATCTCGCATCGTCGTTCGTGACACGGATCGCAGCATGACCTTCGCCGAGGTCACGAAGAAGCTCGGGAACGTGATGATCATGGGCAAGGGCTCGCGCGGGCCGAACCCCGCGGATACCGCGATCATGACGTTCGGCGCGCAGTTCGCCGAGGTCGAAGTGGACATTGATACCGGCGTCGTACGCGTGAAACGCTTCGTTGCCGCACACGACGCGGGGCGGATCATCAACCCGACGCTCGCCGAAAGCCAGCTCGAGGGCGGCATCATCCAGGGCATCGGCTACGCGCTCTTTGAAGAGCGTATCCTCGACGGGTCGCTTGGCCTCGTGATGAACCCCAACATGCACGACTACAAGATTCCGACGATGGCCGACATTCCGGCGATCGACGCATTCTTTGTGGACGGTGCGGATCCCGTGGCGAACCACACCGGCGCGCGCGGGATCGCGGAGCCGCCGATCATCCCCACGGCGCCCGCGATTGCCGCGGCGGTGTGCGACGCGATCGGTGTCGAGATGCCGGAGATTCCGCTCACGCCGTGGCGGGTGCTCGCGGCGCTGCGCGCGGCAGGCCGCTGATCGTTACCCTTTCGCCGCGACGCGGCCAGCCGCGACGTCGTCCCTGAAATCGCGCCACTCCGACATCGTCCGCGCCGCCACGCGCCGCGCCATCGCCAGCACGCCGCGCTTCCAGCCGCGCTCGCCGGCGAACGCGATCAGGTCATCGGCGATCGCCGATCCCTCGCGCCCCGAGGCGCGCAGCGCGGCCCACGCGGTGACGTGACCCATCGTCGTCATCGCGTCGCGCAGACTCTCGCGGTCGCCGCCCCACGCTTCCATGCGCATCCTGTCATCGAGCGGTTGCAGTTCACGCAGCACGAAGCCGCGGCCGTCCATCTTCAGCGCCGCGAGCAGCGCCGGGCTCACCGCCTGCACGCGGCGCTGCACCGCAACGATCCGCTCGGCGTCGCTCTTCCAGTGCGGCTGCCTGCACGGGGACTGTCCGGTGGAGGCGGGTGCGCGTGCTTCCTTGAGATCGAGCAGGTAGTTTCCGCGCGGCGATCCCTTCCCTTCTACGAGCACGATCCAGCGCGCCAGCCCGAGGCTCCCGCAGCCGGCGACGCGTCGCGCGACGTCGATCACGCGGTAGAACCTCTTCTCGCCGCGTTCCGCACCAAGTCGCTCGACGAGCTTCGCCACGCGCTCGGCGTCGGCGCGCGATGCCTCGAGCGCCTTCACACCGTCCACACGGATGCGGCGGCGGTGGCGCTTCTCCTTCGTGCGTTCGTTGAGCAGGGTCTTCCGTTTGCGCTCGCGCACGGAGTCGAGCAGCTCGCGCACCATCCCGGTGGCGGTCTCACGCTCGACCCAGCGCGCTTTTCCCCACGCGAGCGCGGTTGCGAACGCATCGAGGTAGAGCAGCGCCAGTTCGGCCGCCACGGACCCGCTCACGCCCAGCTGCGGCGCGCCGACGAAGACGCTCGCGGCGAAGCGCGTGAGATCCCACGTGATCGGAAGCAGTGCCGCTTCGTCGAAGTCGTTGATATCGAAATAGACGAGGCGGTTGTCGCCCTTGTAGCAGCCGAGGTTTTCGAAGTGCAGGTCGCCGCACGACCAGATGGCGGGCGCGTCGTTCAGCGCGGTGCGCGCGGGCCACGCGTCTACGAAGAAGAGCTGGCAGCTGCCGCGGTAGAACGCGAACGGACTCGCGCCCATCGCCGCATACTTCCGCTCGAGCAGGTCCGGCGCGCGTCCCTCGTGGTAGCGGACGATGCGCGCCGAAACGGCGCTCACACTTCCCACGGATGCCAGGCGCCGGGCTTGCGTTCGAGCGTCGGATTGTGACGATAAAGGGTGACGGTCTTGCCGATCACCTGGATCACTTCGGCTTTCGCCGCGGCCGCGAGCTGAGCCGCGGCTTCCTTCGCGCTGAGCTCGGCTTGTTTGCCGAGCTGCACCTTCACCAACTCGCGCGTGCGCAGCGCGTCGTCGAGCGAGTGCATCAGCGCGCCGGTCAGCCCCTGCTGTCCTGCGTGCACCGTTGCGGTCAACCGGTTTGCATGGGCGCGGAGCGCGGCGCGCTCCTTGCCTGTCATCGTCATCGCGTCAGTCCGGCCTGTGTGAAGAATGGGAGCGGGTCCACCGGGGGCCCCTCGGAGTATCGCACGCCCTTCACGATCCGGAGCAGCTGGAAGTGGAGGTGTGGAACGTCCTTCGGCGCATTCCCCGTCGTTCCAACGTAACCGAGGACGTCGCCGCGCGAGATCGACTGGCCGTCGTGCAGTCCCTTGGCATAGTGGTCGAGGTGCGCGTAGTAATACGCGAATCTGCGCTCCGGATCGGTCGTCCAGACGACGTTGCCACCGAGTTTGTTCTTGCCGACGTGAATCACGGAGCCGTCGTCGGCCGCGATCACCGGAGTGCCGCGCTTGGCGAGGATGTCCTCGGCGTTGTGCACCCGGACACCGTCGCGGGCGTCCTTGAATGTGTCGGGGATCTGCGAGGCGGCGACTCCCCGCACCGGCACGAGGAGGCCGCGCGCGTACAGCTCCGTCAGAAAGGCGTCGTGCTCCGGCGGGCGCGCGGCGCGCTCCGCGCCCGCTCGCCCCGCGACGGGCGCCGGTGACTCCGACGATGGCGAAGGCAGTGGCGCGAGCGGCATCATCGGCGGGAGCGGCTGGAGCGCCGGACCGCACGAGACCACCACCAGGATGAGCGGAAGGGCCAGGGCTCGTCGCAGCATTCACTGCTTACACGATGAACCTCGTCCTACCGTCACGTCAGCCCGCGGCTGATGGACGGAGCGCCCGCACCATGCCTTCATACGCGAATGCCCGTGATCTTGCCTTTCCAGTCACTTCGTGCGCGATGCCAAGTTCGACCAGACGGGCAATGGCGGCGCCCGCCGTTGGCGGTGTGAGGTCGAGCGTGCGCGCCGTTTCCGGAACGGCAATGACGATCTCCTGTCGCAGGAGCGCGAGCACATCGAGCGCCGAATATGCGGCTCGGCCAAACGCTTCTCGAACACGGGTCTCGTCGGCGGCGCACAGGTCACGCGCGGCGAGCAGGCCACGCTCGGCGGCGCGGGCCTCGCGGGCGAGCGCCGCGAAGATCTCCCGGAGAGTTGGCGCGGCCCCCGGCGTGTCCGTGGCGACCGCATCATCGAGAGGCAAGGTGACCCAGGCGTCGGTCGTCGCGCCGCCCACGCAGAGGAGCAGTGGGATCACGAGGGCGGCGAGGTGGTGTTCGGCTGGCGCCGGGGGTTCGCGTGCGGCTCGCGATTCGGAGCCGGCTGGGCCTGTCACGCGCAGGGCCAGCGCCGCAAGCGCCGCCTTGAGCACGGGTGGCGTGCGTTCGTTTGCGTCACGCAGGAGCTCGTCGATCTCCGGCGCAGTGACTGCCGGCCGCGAGAGTCGGAGCAGCTGATGGAGCGATGCGAGCGACGGGAGCGCTCCTCCTCGCGAGCGCGCCGCGCCCTCGCGGAGGGCGCGGGCGAAGCCGAAGGACGCCCTGGGTTCGTTGCCCTCGCCTCCGGACCGTGCCAGCGCGATCATTCCGGGGTAGGAGAGGCCCGTAGCGGTGGCGATACAGCGCAGGATCAGCAACTCGCGGAAACCGCTGTCTGCGAGGCAAGCCGTAGCGTCTAGGCGGCCGATGGCGGTGGCGGCGTCCTCGTAGGCACGGACGGCGGCAATGCCTCCGGATAGGATCGTCTCAGAGCCGAATTTCGATGCTTCAGCGGTATCAGTCATGACAATGTAAAGTAAAAATCTATACTTATCTTTATCTATATTACTACCACATCAATATGAACGTTCTCAGAAAGAAATTTTCACTATCTATAATACGCTTAAACGCATGCAGTGCACTAGTCATGTCAGCTATGGTGCTCGCCGTTCCTGCTGCGGCCATCGGCGGCCAGACGGCGCGTGCCACCGAAGCTACCCAGCCTGGGTACGTCGCCCACCGCGTGTACGATACCCATCACGAGCGCTTCATCGACTTTGAGTCGATGCTCGCCGATGTCACTGGCGCGGATGTTCTCTTCCTCGGCGAGCAGCACGACGACCCAGCCACGCACCGGCTCGAGGCCGCAGCGCTCGAGGGGCTCGCCCGCCGCCGCTCGAACATCGTCCTTGCCATGGAAATGTTCGAGCGCGACGTGCAGCCCGCGCTCGACGACTATCTCGGCGGGCGCATTACCGAAGCAGCCTTTCTCGCGAGCTCCCGTCCCTGGCCCCGCTACGCCACCGATTACCGCCCGCTCGTCGAGTTCGCGCGGGCATACAAGTGGCCGGTGATCGCGAGCGACGTACCGCGGCGACTCGCAAGCCTCGTCTCCGCGCGGGGGCTCAAGACGACCCTCGACTCGCTCAGCACGACCGACCGCGCGTATGCGGCGCGCGATCTCTGGTGCCCCCACGACGACTACTTCAGGCGATTCGCGAAGACCATGGGCCACATGCCGTCGCACGGTGGCGGCACCGCCGGAGAGTCCGCCGCGGACAAGGCCGCGACGTTCGAGCGCATTTATCTCGCGCAGTGCATCAAAGACGAGACGATGAGTGAGTCGGTCGCGACCGCGTTCACCGTCGCGCCTCCCCGCGCCCTCGTCGTCCACGTCAATGGCGCCTTCCACAGTGACTACGGACTTGGCACCGCCGAGCGCGTGAAGCGCCGGCTGCCGGGCAAGCGCGTCGTTGTGGTGAGCTTCGTGCCGACCGGCGATCTCGACAGCGCGAACGGAAAGTCACAGCGCACGCTCGCGGATTTCATCGTGTTCACGCTCGCCCCGGCGGCGCGCGCAAACGCGGGCCCTGCGAAGTAGACTTCACTTCCTGATGAAGGCCTTCGACTACCACCGTCCCGCGACTTCCGCCGACGCGGTCGCGGCGCTCGCCGCAATGGATTCGGCGCCGCTCGGTGGCGGAACCGATCTGCTCGTTACGATGAAGGAAGGACTCACCGGGCCCGCGCATCTCGTCGACATGCGGTACGTGCGCGGAGCGCGCGACATCACGGTGCGCGCCGACGGATCCGTGAGAGTCGGCGGCGCGGTGCGCATCGCCGACCTCGCCGCCCACGCGGTGATCCGCGAGAAATTCGCCGCGCTGGCAGAGGCGGCGCGACTCGTAGGCACGCCTGCCCTGCGCAACATGGGGACGATCGCGGGCAATCTCTGCCAGCGCCCGCGCTGCTGGTATTTTCGCCGCGGCGTGCCATGCCTGAAGAACGGCGGCACGGGCTGCGCAGCCGTGAACGGAGAGAATCAGTATCACGCGGTCCTCGGTGGCGGCCCCTGTCATGCAGTCCATCCGTCCGATCCCGCGGTGGCGCTCACGGCGCTCGAGGCGACGGTCGTGCTGCTCGGCGCGAACGACGCGCGGCGCAGTGTGCCGATCGGCGAGTTCTATGCAGGTGCCGCATCGAACGCGCACGGTGAAACGGTAGTCGCGCAGGGTGAAATCATCGAAGCGATCGAGCTTCCCGCGCACTCCGCCGGCGGCACGCAGCGCTACGCGAAGCTGATGCAGCGCGGGACCTGGGACTTCGCGCTCGTTTCGCTCGCGTCCATCAAGCGAGCCGACGGTGAAGTGCGCATGGTGCTCGGCGGCGTCGCGCCGGCGCCGTACGTGGTCAATCCGTCGGTCGGCGAGGACGTTGCGAGCGGCGAGCTCGACGACGAGAGCGCGGACGCGCTCGCCGAGCGCGCGCTGTACGATGCCGCGCCGCTCTCGAAGAACGGCTACAAGGCCACGCAGGCGGCCGCGCTGCTGAAGCGCGCAATGCTGGCGCTCTCGCGCGCGTGAGCACGAGCGCCGTCGGCGTCGTGATCATCGGCGCCGGCGCTGGAACCCGGTTCGGCGGACCGAAGGCCGAAGCGACACTGGATGATGGCCGCCGCTTTCTCGATGCGATCGTGGAAACAGCGAAGAGCGCGGGGCTGGATCCCATCGTCGCCGTGCTTCCGCCGGGAGTCGCCGCGCCAGCGGGTGTTCGCGTTGTGGTGAACTCGAAACCGAAATCGGAACAGATCGTGAGCGTGCGGCTTGGACTCGCGCAACTCACCAACGCACCTGTTTCGTCCGCACTATTGTGGCCTGTGGACCATCCGTTCGTGACGCTCGAGAGCGTACTGGCAATCGTGCACACGGCGCAGCGCACAGGCGCGCACATTGTGATTCCCACACACGGGGCTCATCGCGGCCACCCGGCCTGGTTCCACCGTGAGACCTGGCGTGAACTGATGACGGTCGCCGATGGGGGCGCGCGCGGCGTGATTCATGCAGATCCTTCCCGCACAACCGAAATCGACGTGCCGGATCGTGGCGTGTTGCGGGACATCGATACGCGAGACGATCTGGATAGTTAGTTTAGATACAACTTATTATGCTATAATAAGTTGTCAGCTTCATCCAAACACCTGTTTAGCACATGCTCTGGGAATAACTCACACTCTCGACGCAGCGGCCGATGCCCCATAACGCATCGTGCCGCGTGCCTCAGCACGCCGCCCCAGTGCTTTGTCCCTCTCCAAAGCGCCCGGTTCTCGCGAGCGGATTTTTGTTGACCCTCGCCGTAAGTCGAGTAGTTTTATCAACATGGGATCGCTCGCCACATCTGCGGATGCAGCGCGGGCAGGCAAACTGTTAAAGAGAGAGCAGTATGAGTTCGTCAATCGAGTCACTGGTCAATAAGGAATATCAGTACGGGTTCGTCACCGACGTCGAGTCGGACACGATCGCGCCGGGCCTCACGGAAGACACGGTTCGCCTGATCTCGTCGAAAAAAGACGAGCCCGAGTGGCTGCTCGACTGGCGCCTCAAGGCGTTCCGCCGCTGGCAGGCGATGACCGAGCCGCACTGGTCGAACCTCAGCTACCCGCCCATCGACTATCAGTCGCAGCGCTACTACTCGGCGCCGAAGAGCGTCACGCCGCTGCAGTCGCTCGACGACGTCGATCCCGAGCTTCTCCGCGCCTACGACAAGCTCGGCATTTCGCTCAGCGAGCAGAAGCACCTCGCCGGTGTCGCCGTGGACGCGATCTTCGATTCCGTTTCCGTCGGCACGACGATGAAAGCCGAACTGTCGGCGCACGGCATCGTGTTCTGCTCGTTCACGGAAGCAGTGCACAACCACCCCGAGATCGTCAAGAAGTATCTCGGCTCGGTCGTGCCCTACTCCGACAATTTTTTTGCCGCGCTCAACTCCGCCGTGTTCTCCGACGGCTCCTTCTGCTATGTGCCGAAGGGCGTGCGCTGCCCGATCGAGCTCTCGACGTATTTCCGCATCAACGCCGCGAACACCGGACAGTTCGAGCGCACGCTGATCGTCGCCGACGAGGGCGCGTACGTCAGCTACCTCGAGGGATGCACGGCGCCCAAGCGCGACACCAACCAGCTGCATGCGGCGGTCGTCGAGCTCGTGGCCCTGGACAACGCGACGGTGAAGTACTCCACCGTGCAGAACTGGTACGCCGGCGACAAGGACGGAAAGGGCGGCATCTACAACTTCGTCACCAAACGCGGCAAGGCGCACACGAACTCAAAAATTTCGTGGACGCAGGTCGAGACTGGCAGCGCGATCACGTGGAAGTATCCGAGCGTGATCCTGCAGGGCGACAACTCCACGGGCGAGTTCTACTCGGTGGCCGTGGTGAACAACATGCAGCAGGCCGATACGGGAACGAAGATGATCCACATCGGCAAGAACTCGAAGAGCACGATCATCTCGAAAGGCATCAGCGCGGGGCAGGGGCAGAACTCCTACCGCGGCCAGGTGAAGATGCTCCCCAAGGCGCATGGGTCGCGCAACTACACGCAGTGCGACTCGATGCTCATTGGCAACAAGTGCGGCGCGCACACGTTTCCGTACATCGAAGTCGCCAACAACAGCTCCACAACGGAGCATGAGGCGAGCACGTCGAAAATCGGCGAAGACCAGATCTTCTACTGCAAGCAGCGCGGACTGAGCGCCGAACACGCGATTTCGCTCATCGTCAGCGGGTTCTGCCGCGAAGTGTTCAAGGAGCTGCCGATGGAGTTTGCGCTCGAGGCGCAGCAGCTGCTCGGCATTTCGCTCGAAGGCTCCGTCGGCTGAACTCGGCCGATTACCAACGACTCATTACCAATGACCGACTACCCGATGTTGCAGATTGCAGATCTCCACGCTACGGCCGGCGAGAAAGAAATTCTTAAGGGGATCTCGCTCACCGTGAACGCCGGCGAAGTGCACGCCATCATGGGCCCAAACGGCTCGGGCAAGAGCACGCTGGCCCAGATCATCGCGGGGCATCCCGGCTACATGGTCACCTCGGGCTCGATCACCTACGAAGGAAAAGATCTCCTGGAAATGCAGGCCGAGGAGCGCGCGCAGGCCGGCGTCTTTCTCGCGTTTCAATATCCGGTGGAGATTCCGGGCGTGACGAACGCCTACTTCTTTCGCTCGGCGTACAATGAAGTCCGCAAGGCAAACGGCAAGGAAGAACTCGACCCGATCGAGTTCCTCGATCTCATGGAACAGAAGCTGAAGCTCGTCGAGATGGACCCCGCGATGCTGCACCGCTCGGTGAACGCCGGTTTTTCCGGCGGTGAGAAGAAGCGGAATGAGATTCTGCAGATGGCGGTGCTCGAGCCCAGGCTCGCGATCCTCGATGAAACCGACTCGGGCCTGGACATCGACGCGTTGCGCGTCGTCGCCGGCGGCGTGAATGCGCTCAGGCGTCCGGACAACGCGGCGATCGTCGTCACGCACTACCAGCGCCTGCTCAACTACATCGTCCCTGATTTCGTGCACGTCCTCGCCCATGGGAAGATCGTGAAATCCGGCGGCAAGGAGCTCGCGCTCGAGCTCGAGGCGCGCGGGTACGACTGGGTGATGGAGGCCGCGTAGGGATGGCGAATCAGCCGAGCGCGGCAAGTACGGCCTACGAGCAGGCGTTCACGGCGCTGCGGGGCAATCCCGCGCCACCCTGGCTCCCGGCGCTTCGCCGGCGCGCGATGGATCGCTTCAGCGCGCTCGGCTTTCCGACGACGCGCAACGAAGACTGGCACTTCACGAGTGTCACGCCGATTGCCGAGCGCGTCTTCAAGGCCGCGCCCGCGCGGAGCGGGCCTGCGACGCTCAGTCCGGCCGACGTCGCCAGCCTGGTAATCGGGGATCCGGACTGGCATCGGCTCGTCTTCGTGAACGGACGATTCGAGGCTTCGCTCTCGGCGTTCGCCGGGCTTCCGGCTGAAGTGCGCGTGACGACCTTCGCCGAGGCGCTCAAGGAATCGCCCGGCTTCATGGCCGAGCACCTCGGCAAGCTGGCGGGTGGCGAAGGGCAGTCGTTCACGGCGTTCAACACCGCGTTCGCGCAGGACGGCGTGGTCGTTCACGTGCCGGGCGGCGTGGTCGTCGAAGCACCGGTGCACATCGTGAACATTGCCGATGCGAACGCGGCGGGCGCGGGAATCCATCCGCGCCTGCTCGTCGTGACGGAAGCGCTGTCCCAGCTGACGATCGTCGAGAGTTTCGCGAGCACCGGGTCGCCTGGGGCCCCGTACCTGACGAACGCCGTGGCGGAGATCGACGTGGGGAACGGCGCCCGCGTGGACCACTACAAGATCCAGCGTGAGAGCACCGACGCGTATCACGTGGGCACGACGCAGGTGCGCCAGGGGCGCGACTCGATGTATCACTCGTTCTCGTATGCGGCGGGCGCTGCGCTCTCGCGCACAAACGTGTACACGCAGCTGGCGGGCGAGAACGCCGAGACGCGGCTGAACGGATTGTACCTGATTGACGGCACGCAGCACGCGGACCACCAGACATTCGTGGAGCATCTCGCGCCGGCGTGCGCGAGCCGCGAACTGTACAAGGGGATCCTCGACGGCAGCTCGCACGGCGTGTTCAACGGCAAGGTGTACGTCGACCCGATCGCGCAGAAGACGGACGGCAAGCAGACCAATCACGCGCTGCTGCTTTCGGATCAGGCGCGGGTGGACACCAAGCCGCAGCTCGAGATTTTCGCGGACGATGTGAAGTGCACCCACGGTGCGACGGTCGGGCGGCTGGACGAAGGGGCGCTCTTTTATATGAAGAGCCGCGGGATCGGCGCGGAGTACGCGCGCGCGCTGCTGACGTACGCGTTCGCCGCGGAGGTGCTGGAGACGATCGAGGTGGACGCACTGCGCGAAGGGCTCGAGGCGCAGGCGTTTGCGCGGTTCACGCAGTCATTTGGCGAGCAGCGCTGAAAGGCGCGCGGGCGGGCCGATGAACGCCGATCTCGAAGAACTCTATCAGAGCATCATTCTCGACCAGAATCGCCGGCCGCAGAACTATCGGGCGATGCCGGAAGCGAGCGCCCATGCGGACGGCGTGAACCCGATGTGCGGGGATCAGCTCACGGTGTGGCTGAAGATGAATGGTGATGTGGTGGAAGACGTTTCGTTCCAGGGATCGGGGTGTGCGATCTCGAAAGCGAGCGCGAGCTTGATGACGCAGGCCGTGAAGGGGAAGACGCGCGAGCAGGCCGAGAACATTTTCGATTCGTTTCATGGGCTGGTGACGGGACATGGCGGCGGCGAGGAACTCGGGTCGCTGAAGGCGTTCTCGGGAGTATCGCGGTTTCCGCTGCGCGTGAAGTGCGCGACGCTGGCCTGGCATGCGCTCAAGTCAGCACTGGCCGATGCCGGAGTTTGAGCGCGTGACGGACGGTGCGCTCGCCATCGGAGAACTTCGCGCGACGCGCCTCGCTGACGGCACGCCGATTTGCGTGGGGAATGCGGACGGCCAGCTGTTCGCAGTGCGCGACGAATGCCCGCACTCGGCGTTCCCGCTCTCCAACGGCACGCTGCTGCCGGGCGCGCGACTGGAATGCGGCTGGCACGGCGCGCAGTTCGACTGCCGCACGGGGGCCGTACTCGATGGACCGGCCGACGATCCGCTGGTGCGCTATGAAGCGCGCGCGATGGACGGCGGCGTGTACGTGCGCACCGAGGCGATGGAGTCATGAACACAAAGCCGCTCGCGCCACGCGCCGATTTTCCGCTGCTCGCCGGTGATCCGGCGCTGCATTACCTGGATTCTGCGGCAACGACGCAGAAGCCGCGCGCGGTGCTCGACGCGATCGCAGAATACTATGAGCGCGAGAACGCCAACCCGCACCGCGGAGCGTATGCGCTGTCGGCAGCGGCGACCGAGGCGTATCAGGGCGCGCGGGACACGATTGCGCGTTTTCTTGGCGCGAGCGATCCGGATACGCTCATCTTCACGCGCGGCACCACGGAGTCGCTCAACCTGATCGCGACCGCGTGGGGACGCGCGAACGTGAAGAGGGGCGACCGGATTGTGGTCACGCGCCTGGAGCACCACGCCAACTTCGTCCCGTGGCAGCAGCTCGCGCTGGCGACCGGCGCGGAGTTCAGGATTTGCGAGCTGACGCTGGAGGGTGAGATAGACCTCGCAAAACTGAGCGCGCTCGTCACGCCGAACACGAAAGTCGTGGCGTTCGGCCATGTGTCGAACGCACTCGGCACGGTGAATCCGGTGGCCGACATCGCCGCAATCGCGCATCGCGCGGGGGCGCTGGCGGTGTGCGACGGCGCGCAGGGCGCGCCGCATGCCAGCGTTGGATTCGATTCACTCGGCGTGGACGCGTACGCGTTCAGTGGGCACAAGATGCTCGGCCCCATGGGAATCGGCGGCCTGATCGCGAAGCGGGACCTTCTCGAAAACATGCCGCCATATCAGATGGGCGGCGACATGATCGCGCTGGTGGGCGATGCCGCGACGACGTGGAACGTGCTGCCGCACAAGTTCGAGGCCGGGACGCCGAACGTCGAGGGTGCGGTGGGGCTCGCAGCGGCGGTCGCGTACCTCGGGGCACTTGGAATCGAGCGAGTGCACGCGCACGAGAGCGCGCTGGTGCGGTATGCGATGGAGCGGCTCGCGACGATCGAAGATGTCGCGGTGCTCGGACCGCCGGCTGAGCGGCGTGGCGGCGTGGTGAGTTTTACGCTGCGGGACGTGCACCCGCACGACCTGTCGCAGCTGCTCGACGCCGAGCACATCGCCGTGCGTGCGGGGCACCATTGTGCGCAGCCGTTGATGCGGTCGCTCGGCGTGAACGCGACGACGCGGGCGAGCTTCTACGTGTACAATGATTCGAGTGATGTGGACGCGCTGGCGGACGCGGTTGCGAAAGTGCGGGAGCGGTTCGCGGTGGCGTTGTAGTCGCGACGACCGCAGGAATCGGATTGTGCGCCATCGTCACTTGCCATCGTCATCCCGTAAATGACTAGCGCCGACGATTTGACCCGCCCGGTCGAGTCATGCAAGCCAGTGTTTGCCGCGTTGCGCGGTGCGATGATCGAACTCGCGCGCCGCCACTCCGAGCGCGACGGTGCACGCGGGTTCGTGCACACCAGGAGCGGATGGCGGACGGTGAATGAGGAGTTCGACACGGTTGCGTCGCACACCGAGCACCAGCTTTCGCAGATCCGGCAGGCGCTCGCGCGCGCGGCGGTATGAGCGCAGCAGACGACGTTTTCGGCAAGGGTTCGATGCCGGCGCGCCCCGAAAGCGATCGCAACCTGGATGCGGCGATCGCGCTGGCCGCGGTGCGCGAGGCATTGCCATCGCTCGACTGTCGACGCGCTTCACACCTCGGATCTGGCTGGGCGTCCGACGTCTACGTGCTCGATGAGCGCTTCGTCGCCCGCTTCCCACGCAACGCCGAACTTGCCCGGTGGGTCGCCTCGGACCAAGCGATACTCGGCCTAGTCGCTTCCTCGCTGGTCTCTGAGTTCCGCGTTCCGGCGGTCGTAGGCCGAGGAAGGGCTGGTGCGCATTTCCCGTACGATTTCCTCGTCTGTGAGTTCGTGCCGGGAGTGGGAGCCGATCACGCCATCTCCTCTTCTGAGCCGCTTGCCGCTGACCTGGGCCGCGCGCTCACGAGCATCCACTCTGTCTCCGTGAACGATGCGACGAATGCCGGGGTGCGCCGCGGCGATGACAACACGGGGCCGCTCTGCTTTCTGCACGGCGACTTCCGCGCCGACAACATCATCGTCGATCCGGCATCGGGCCGGCTCGTTGGCGTGATCGACTGGGGGAACGCAGCAATCGGCGACCCGGCGATGGATTTCGTGACCTTGGTGCTGTGGCGCGGCTGGAAATTCATGCACGCCGCGCTGGACGCCTACCGCCTGCCCGTCCGCGACGATTTCATCCACCGGGTGAGGGTATGCGCGCAGCTCGAATCCCTGCAGTGGCTCACTGACTCCGTGAAGCGTGGCCTCGATACCGAGCGACACCTGACGTCGCTGCGCAACGCGTTTTCACTCGAGTCGTTGTGAAAGTGCGCGCGGCCTCCGAACACCGGATGACCCAGCGATTCTGAGCTCGCCCCTACGCCGACGACCGCCGCATATCCACCACCACGCGCTCCGCCTCGGCCTGCAGGCCCAGTCCCTCGAATATTTCCCGCGCCCGCCGAAGGTATGCGCGCCCGTCTTCCGTCTGCCGCATCGACATCGCGAACACGCCGTACTCGTGATACACCTGCGCCTCGATCGCCGGCCGCCGGTTGATCATGCGTGCCAGCTGCAGCGCCTGCTCGAAAAACACGAAGCCCGCGTCGTCGTTCTGCCGGCCGCGCAGCTTGCCGAGCAGTGTGTAGAGCTGAACGAGGCGGCGGAGCTGGTTGTGCTTCACCGCCAGCCGTTCCGCGCGGCGGATCTCCGCTTCTGCCTCGTGAAAGCGGCCGTCATCCACGTGCAGCTTGGCGTGGTTGTACCGGATGAACGCCTCGAGGGCGTCGTTCCCCTTCGCGACTTGCACCCACGCCAGGGCCTCTACATACGTCGCTTCCGCACGCGCGTGAAGCGCGAGATCGGCATAGACGAGCCCCTGGGTGGTGAGGACGCGCGCCATCTCGAGCGCGTTCCCAAGTTCCTCGAATTTCTTCCGGGCCCGCTCGAGGGCCGTGGTCGCCTCGGTGAAATCGCCCCGGCGGCGCGCCGCCTCGGCCTGATGATGATGGACGTCCGCGATGAACACGTCATCTTCGGCGCGCTCGGCGAGTCGCAGTGCGCGCGCGAGCCACGCATCGGCGCCGGGCCACGCCCCTGCTCGACAAGCAGGAGACCGAGCCCGACGCACGCGGATATCGCGCTGGGCATGTCAAACACCGACTCCGCCAGTACCAGCGCCCGGCGGTACCGGCGCGTCGAGTCGTCGTAGAAATCGAGCCACCGCGTCAGCGCTCCAAGCGCAAGCAGCGTCTCGATTTCCGGTTTTCGATCGACGAGCCCCTCGGCGACTCCGAGCGCGGCCTGGTACCACACCTCCGCCTGCTCGACGCGGCCCACCGCTTGTTCGCCCTGGCCGGCGGTGACGAGACTGCGCACGGCGGCTTCCGGCGCGCCGCCGTCGAGCGCTTCGACTGCGCTGAAATACGCTTCGTACAGCGAAGCGAGGTGCGCAACCACCCGCTCGAACTCGGGGCGCATGCGCTCCCGCAGTTCCTCCGCGGTGATATCGCGCTTTCCCACCGTGTCGTTCACGCCGATCCGCAGCGCCCCGGCGACGCCGGCCGTGTCGGTCGACAGCAGGAGCGCCCGGACCGACGGCATCGCGTCGATCGCGGGGAGCAGGCCGAGGGCCCGCTCGATCTTCACAGACCGTACCCTTTGATCTTGCGCGTCAGCGTGTTGCGGTGGATCCCCAGGATCTCCGCCGCCGACGTGATCACGCCACCCGTCTGAGCGAGCGCCCGCGAGATCTGCCGGACTTCGGTCTCGGCCAGCGTCGCGAGCACGCTCTGGTCACGCCCCGGAAGGGAGGACTCGCCGGCATCGCGAACGGTCCCCCGGATCTCTTCCGGGAGATCCTCGAGCAGCAGCGCCTGCCCGCGCGCCGAGAGCACGGCGTGCTCAATGGCATTCCGCAGCTCGCGGACGTTTCCCGGCCAGCGGTGCGCGCGCATGGCCGCGTGCGCGCGGTCCGAGATGCCACGAATGTCCTTCCCATAGCGAGGCGCGAAGTGCCGCACGAAATGCGACGCGAGGTGAATGAGGTCTTCGCTTCGCTCGGCAAGGCGCGGCAGCGTGATCGTGAGCACCGCAAGGCGGTAGTAGAGATCCTCGCGGAACGATCCGCGCTCGACCCACTCGCGGAGGTTGCGGTTGGTCGCCGCGATCACACGGACGTCGACTGGAATGACCGACTCGCCGCCGACCCGCTCGATCTCCCGTTCCTGTACGGCGCGGAGGATCTTGGCCTGCAGCGCGAGGCTCATATCGCCGACTTCGTCGAGGAACAGCGTGCCGCCGATCGCCAGCTCGAACCGGCCCGTACGCCGCCCGACCGCACCGGTGAATGCGCCCTTTTCGTGTCCGAACAGCTCGCTCTCGAGCAGGTTCTCCGGAATCGCCGCGCAGTTCACCGCGACGAACGGCCCGGACGCACGCAGCCCGTTCTCGTGAATCGCGCGCGCGACGAGCTCCTTTCCCGTTCCGGATTCGCCCTGCAGCAGGACGGTCGCCGTGCTCTGCGCCGCTCGCGCCATCAGCGTGTAGACGCCGAGCATCGTCCGGTGCCGTCCGATGATCACGGTCGCGCCCTGCGACGGCGCGGCCGGCGGCGACAGCGGAACGGTCTCTTCGCCCGTCGACATCGAGTGGCGCTCCAGCACCGCGTTGAAATCCGCGCGCTGGAGCGGCAACGACAGCAAGTCGAGCACGCCGATCTTCTCGGCATGAAGCGCGAGCCGCATCGAGGGGCTCTGCACGAGCGCGACAAGGCGCGGCGAACCGGGGAGGCTCCGGAGCGCGTCGACCCACCAGCTCAGCTCCTCCTCGGGTCGGTCGCCGAGCACGGCAAGGACGATGTCCCACTGGGTGCCCGCGAGGTGGCGGGCCGCGCGCGGAAGGTCGCGCGCAAACTCGTAGTCCGCGCCCGCGTCGCGTGCCCACTGTTCGAGGCCCTGAAGATCCACCCTGCCGTGCGGCACATCGTCGTTTCCCGTCGCGAGTACGCGCACGCGCGTCGCGACCTCAGCCTTGACCTGCCCGGACTCAGCTGCGTCAGGCCTCACGTGATCGGGCGCGGCCGCATCGGGCGCGGTCACGTTGACGTCCACTCGGTGCGGTGCAATCATCGCTTCACCTCGCGTCTGCCTCGCACCCGCGCGACGAGCACGAGAGCATCGTCCGTTCCCTTGAAACCACGCTCCAGGATCTGATCGGCGAGCCGCTGCGCCGTCCCCATGACCGCGACGCTGGTGGCCAGTCCGCTACGGATTCCATCAGTCGTGAATATCAGCGTATCACCCGGAGAGACCGGGATGACCCAAGGGCGAATCGACGGGAGGCGAACGCCGACGGTTCCGCCGAGTGTCGTGAGCACAACGTGCGTTGGCACGGCGCTCGGATCGGCGAATACGAGCACGCCCTCGATGTCGCCGACGCCGAGCCACGCCATCGTGCCGTCACTGCTGTCGAAGGCGGCCACGCTCATGACGGCGCCGCGCGTGCCAAGGAGCGCGTCGTGGCATCGCTTCACGAGAAACTGGATCGGCTCGGAGGCGTGCATCCGGAGTGTTTCCGCGGCAACGCGCGCGGTGGCCGCGGCCCCGTCGCCGTGGCCGAGTCCGTCCACCACGCCAACGAGCACTCCGCCGTCAGTGGACTCGACGACGTACGAATCTCCCGACGCCGCTTCGCCCGGAAGGGCGCGCGCCGCGACCCCCCACTCGAGCGGAAGCGTTGCCCGCCGAACGGCCTTAGCCAATGTGGACACGGGGGCGCCACTTCCGCATCGTGACCGTCGTCCCTGCTCCCAGAGCGGAGACGACATCGAAATCGTCCATGAGCTGCCTTGCCCCGCCGAGACCAACTCCCAGTCCGCCTGAAGTCGAATACCCATCGCGCATCGCGAGACCGATGTCCGCGATGCCGGGCCCCTGGTCGTGCCCGACGACAGTGACCGCCGATCGGTCGCCGTCGTGCTCGATCGCCATCCGCACGGCGCCATGTCCGGCGTACGTGAGGATGTTGCGCGCGATCTCCGAGATCGCCGCCGCGATCACGGTCTGATCGCCCGGCGAGAACCCCAGTTTTGCTGCCAGCTCCCGACCTCTCTGGCGTGCCGTCACGACATCCACGTCGGAGGCGATGGCGACCGAAATGGTTTCAGACACGGCCCCGCCGCTGCTTCACCTTTATATCCAGGAACGCGAGCCCTTCTTCCAGGTCGAGCGCGGTGGCCACGCCTTTCAGCGTCAGCCCGAGCTGAACCATCGCAAACGCCACATCCGGCTGAATTCCCACGATCACCGTCTCGGCGCCGCGGAGCCATGTGGTGTGCGCCAGGTCGCGAAGCGTACGCACCGCAAACGAGTCCATCACGTCGACGGCGGTGACGTCCACGATCACGCCGCGCGAACGAAACCGTCCGACGCGCTCGCCGAGTGACTCACGCAGCTGCGTGAGGTCGGCGTCGGTGAGCGCCGATTGGATCGAGGCGATGAGGTAGTCGCCCTGCTTGAGGATCGGGACTTCCACGGGTTCGCCTCTGGCCCGTCAGGCCTTCTGCGGAACTTCGGACAACGGGATCACGGTGTAGCCGAGGAGGCGTTCGGCCTCTTCGATGCCGCCCTGCAGGTCGCCGACCGTGGCCATCTCGCTCAGGTCGACGCCGATGGTGACCAGTGTCTGCGCAATTTCCGGGGAGAGGCCCGTCACGATCACGGTGCCGCCAAGGAGGCGCGCGGCTTCGACCGTCTGGACGAGGTGGTTCGCGACGTTCGAGTCCATCGCGGCCACACCGGTGATGTCGATCACGACCACCTTGGCGCGGTTGGCACGGATGGCGCGAAGCAGCTGTTCCGTCAATTGACGGGCGCGCTGCGGATCGATAACGCCAATAATCGGAAGGATCAGCAGCCGCTCGCGCACCTGGAGCACCGGCGTGGACAGCTCCCTGATCGCTTCCTGTTGCTGCCTGATGACGCGCTCACGTTCCTGGACGAAGCCGACCGCCACCGTGTTGGCGATGCGGTTCGCGGCCGGCTCGTACGCGTCCAGAATTCTGTTGAGCTTGTTGAAGTCCTCGTGATACTTCGCGAACAGCGAGCGCGCCAGCACGTCGCGGAGGAGGAGCACGATACCGACGACTTCGTGCGTCTCGACGCCGCGCGGGATGATGCGCTCGGACAGGTTTCGCGCGTACGCCTGAAGGGCCTCGAACGTTCCGGTGGCGAGCGCCTCGACGTAGTTGTCGTACACCGACGTCGCCTCCGCAAAGATTTCGGCTTCGGTCATCGCCGTGAGCAACTGCGCGCGCGTGATGCGGCGCGCCCATTCCTCGCGGAGCTGCGTCCGGTTCTGGCGCAGATGCGCGACCAGTTCCCGCAGCAGTTGCGACGTTTCGCCGATCGGGACCGGCGGCTGGGCCGGCGTTTCGATTTTTTTCGCAGCCACTGAGCGACTCCTTGCGACGGAAAGGGTGTGGGCGGTGCCGGGTGTAGTGCCCTCGCTACATGCAAATGGAAGGCCAGCGCGCGCGACGCGGCGCGACGTCGCCGCGCGCGCGGTGCTGCACAGCGTTTAAACCAGTGTGCACCGCTGTTTCGTTCCGTCCGGAGCCCCGCACCAAAGTGATGCGGAGTGCCCCCGCCGACTCAAAGCGGTGCGGGCAGAAAGCACTTTTCCTGAGTGACAGCACCGTGTGTGATCCGTGGCACGATACGCGCATGGTAGTTCCGGCAAACGTTCCCGGAGCTTTGATCAATGACTGAGACAACGGTTCGGCCCAGCGCACCAAGCGAGACCCCCGACGCGCCCCCGTTTGCGGAGAACTACCACGAGTCGCGCGAAGGTGTGCTCGCGTGGTTCGAGGCGCGCTACGCCCGCTGGCTCGTCGCGCACGCGAAGGGGAATATCGCGGCCGCCGCGCGCACGGCGGGCATCGAGCGGACAACGGTGTACAGGCTGTTGCGCCGCAGCGGAGTTCGCGGGGCCGTGAACTCCCATTGACCGCTACCGCAGCAGCAGGCGGGCGGCTGATGCACCTCACGGCGCAAGCATTGCATCGATTGCTGCGCATGGTCTTTGATTGCGGCATGGTCACGGCGATATGGAAGTAGCGTACAATGACGATACAGCGTTCCACTGCGAACGTCCGTCGGACGGAGTCCGACATGGTTGGCGGACTCCGTCCGACCTTCATCGACTCCGTGACGGATGAAGCGGATTGGGTCGACGTCCTGGCGAGTGCGAGCCGCGCTCTGCGCGGCCGCCGAGTCAGCGTATGGGAGTCGGACGGCGAGGGCCGGATCTGGCGGGTAGCCGCGAGCGATTCGACGGATTCATCCGAGAGCGAACGCCGCGGCCTGTCGCGCGCGATGCGCCGCTGGAATGTCGATCGCACGCGGCGGCGGCGCTGGATGGCGAGTCACATTGGGCCCGACCTCTGGTGCATCGCGCCCGTGCGCCAGCACCCGCCGCAACCGCCGGTCATGGATGCCGACCGACGCAGCCCGGAGCGCATGATTCTCGAACTCGCCGGTGCGTGCATCGGCATGCTCGACCGGGAGCGCTCCACCCGCGCGACCTCCGCGCCGGATGAAGCGACGCTGCGCGACACCATGCGCGCGCTCGAGGATTTCTTCGAGCACGTACCGATCGGCCTGCAATGGACCGCACGCGACGGCACGATCCTGCGCGCAAATCGCGAGGCATTTGACATGCTCGGCTTTTCAGCCGAGGAGTTCGTCGGTCGCAAGCTGGAGGACTTCTATGCCGACCGCGCGGCGGCCAAGGAGATCGAGAAGCGCGCGCTGGCGGGCGAGGCCGTTCGAAGTGTCGAGGTACGGCTTCACCACAAGACCGGCGCGATCATTCGCGCCCTCGTGAGTGCGAGCGCCGGGTTCGAGGAAGGGCGGTTCGTCCACATCCGCGTGGCGACGCGCGATCTCGGTGACGTTCCATCAAGCGGCGGAGCGCTCGCGCAATTCCAGGCGATGGTGGAGTCCGCGCATGACGCGATCATCGGGAATACGCTCGACGGCATCGTGACCTACTGGAATCCGGCCGCGACTCGGCAATACGGATACCCGGCCGAGGAAATGATCGGCAAGTCGATCGGAGTGCTCATTCCGCCGCACCTGCCGAACGAGCTTCCGCGGATTCTCGAGTCGCTCAAGCGTGGCATGCGCGTCGAGAACTACGAAACCGTCCGCGTGCGCAAGGACGGCGAGCGCATCCACGTGTCGGTGACCGTCTCGCCAATCCTCGACGTGCACGGGCGGCCGATCGGCGGCTCCTCCATCGCGCGAGATATCTCCGAGCGCATCGCCGTCGAGCAGCAGCTGCGGCACGGCGCGCTGCACGACTCGCTGACCGGCCTCCCCAACCGCGTATTCTTCAATGAGCGCGTTGCCGAGGCGCTGGCGAGGATGCGACGCGATCCGGGGTACCGCTTTGCGGTGCTCTTCCTCGACTTCGACGACTTCAAGGTCGTGAACGACAGCGTGGGGCACACGGCCGGAGACCAGCTGCTCCAGCGAATCGCGGCGCGGCTTCCAAGCTGCGTGCGCCCCGGCGACCTGATCGCGCGCCTTGGCGGCGACGAGTTCACGATCCTGCTCGAGGAGCCGTCGACGCGCGAGAGCGTCGAGATCGCCGCGCTGCGCGTGCACAGCTGTCTCGCGGCGCCGTTCGAGGTCGGCGACCGTCGCGTTGAAGTCACGGCCAGCATCGGCGCCGCCGTGGCGGACACGACGTACGAGCGGCCCGAAGACCTCCTTCGCGACGCCGACATCGCGATGTACCACGCAAAGCGCACGGGGCACGGCCGCTTCCAGGTCTTCGACGTCGCCATGCGCGACTGGGCCCATGCGCGCTTCAGCCTGACGACCGACCTGCGCAGGGCCGTCGAGCGCGGCGAACTCGCGCTCGTGTTTCAACCCATCGTCGACCTGGCTTCCGGACGGGTACGATCGTTCGAGGCGCTCGTGCGATGGAACCATCCGACGCGCGGCCTGGTCTTGCCGGACGATTTCATCCCGCTCGCCGAGCAGACCGGACTGATCGTGCCGATAGGAGAATGGGTCCTCATCAATGCCTGCGCGCATGCGCGCCGATGGCAAACCGAGGTACCCGCGGCGGGACCCGTGAGCGTGAGCGTGAACCTGTCCGCCAAGCAGATCAGCGATGCGCGAATCGTGAACGAGGTCCGCCGCGCGCTGGAAAGCACCGGGCTCAACCCGCGTACGTTGCGGCTGGAGATCACCGAGACCGTACTCGTCGAGAACGGGGAGTCCGCGACGTCCCAGCTCGAAGCGCTGCGAAGTCTCGATGTCGAGCTTCACGTCGACGACTTCGGGACCGGCTACTCGTGGCTGAGCTACCTGCCGCGCTTTCCGCTTCAGGCCATCAAGGTTGACCGGTCGTTTGTCCGGCGCATGGGGACGCGGCGCACGGACGTCGAGATCGTTCGGTCGATCATCGACCTCGCGACCACGCTCGGCCTTCGCGTGATCGCCGAGGGAATCGAAACCCCCGGACAGCGCGAGCGCCTGATCGCGTTCGGCTGCGAGCTCGGGCAGGGATTCTTGTTTTCCAAACCCGTCGACTCCGCGGAAACGCTCTCGCTCCTCGAGCGCGCAGCGTTCGGTCTGCCGCTGCCGGGCAGGGGGAAGTCGTCGCCGGCACTCGGCGGATGGTAACCACCATGTCGTAGGAAAACACCGCGCAAGTCCGTGCGGGCGCTATCGTTGAACTGACGGTCACGCTAGCTTTTCGCACGTGCAATCGTCCAGACCGCCGGTGCTCGTGTTCGGATCGGGACTCACGACGCTCGGCACCATCCGCCTGTTGGCGAGAGCTGGGCTCAAGCCGTTCGTCGTGAGCGACACGCCTGGGATGGTCGCCAAGTCGCGCTGGTACCGGCCCGCTCCCCGGTCGGCGAGCACCGAGAATCCCAAGGACAACCTCCGGGCGTGGCTCGACGGCCTGCCGCTCGACCGCGCGATCCTGCTGGCGTGCTCCGACGAATGGGTGCTCCGCGTCGCGCGCTGCGCGGACGTTTTTCGCGAGCGCTTTCCCACGAGCGTGTCGAGTCCCGGCGTGCTGGAAACGCTGATCGACAAGTGGCGCCTCGCGGCGGTTCTCACGGAGCTTGGCCTGCCGAGACCGCTCACGACCTCACTCGATCCTGCGGCACGACTCGCGGACATCCCGGACTCGGCCCTCGCCTGCGGCTTCATCAAGCCGCGGGAATCCACGCCATTCTTCCGGAAGTTTCAGGTCAAGGGGTTCCACGTGAAGTCGCGGGAGGAACTCGGCCGGCGACTCGAGGAGCTGTCGAAGCTCGGGATCGCGGTGGAATTGCAGGAGTACATCCCGGGACCTCCGGACAATTATTTCTACGTCGAAGGGTTCATCGACAAGTCGGGGCAGCTGTCGGCGCTCTTCACGCGCCAGCGCTTGCGCATGGACCCGCCCGACTTCGGAAACAGCACGCTGTTCAGGAGCGTGCACCCATCGCAGATTCCGGATGCCGTGGACACGGTGATGCGGCTTCTCAGCCATCTTCGGTTCCACGGCATCTTCAGCGTGGAACTCAAGCGGGACGAGCGGGACGGCGTGTGCCGGCTCATCGAGGTGAACGCGCGGCCGTGGTGGTATGTCGAATTCGCCGGCCAGTGCGGCGTCAATCTCCCCGTGATGCACGTGGCCGACGCGCTCGGAGAACCGGTCGTGCCCGTTCACGAGTTCACCGTCGGCAAGACCTGCGTTTATCCGTCGTACGACTTTCATGCCTGCTCGGCACTGCGCGCGGCGAACCGGCTCACGATGGGCGAGTGGGCGGCGTCGTGGCTCACCTCGACACAACCGGTGGCACGCTGGAGCGATCCGATGCCGGCGAGCGGAGCGGTCGGCTTGGTCATGGGCCGTCTTGCGCGAACGCTCGGCCTCGCGAAGAGGCGCTGAGCGCAGCGTGACTTCGCTTCGGACGGGTGCACAGGCGTTCGTGGATGCGCTGGAGGAGGAAGGCGTCACGTGCGTCTTCGGGCTTCCCGGCACGCAGACCGTCGACCTCTACGAGGCGCTGCGGCACAGTTCCATCCGCGCGATCGTCCCGACGCACGAGCTCGGAGCGGCGTTCATGGCGTATGGGTTCGCGCGCGCGTCGGGTCAGGTGGGCGTGCTGCTGACGATCCCCGGGCCGGGATTCGTGTTTGCGCCCGCGGGTCTCGCCGAGGCGCTCCTCGATGGCGTGCCGGTTGTCCACTTCACGCTCGCGCCATCGCGTGGTCCGACCGGTGACCTCGCATTCCAGGCGCTCGATCAGATGGCGATCGCGCGCCCGCTCGTGAAGGCCGTCTTCCGCGTGGAGCGCCGCGCGGACCTTTCCGGCATCGTGCGCGAGGCACTTCGCACCGCGCGGCAACCTGAAGCCGGCCCGGTGTTCGTCGAGATGACCGATGATGCGCTGCGGGCGACGGACGAGCCGGCCGTCGACGCGCCGTCTCGCGCGGCCTCGGGGGAAGCGGCCGTGACGCCGGCAGGCTCGCTCGACGCTCTCATCGCGCGGATGACGCTCGCCAAACGGCCGGCGATTCTGGTCGCGGCGGATTGCGCGGCAAGCGGCGAGCGGCTCGAACGGCTCGCATCGACCGGTCGCGTGCCGGTGTTCGTGCCGGCGCCGAGTCGCGGTGTGATGCCGGAGGACCACCCGTGGCTTCTCTGTTGCGACGACCAGCGCACGCGCCGCGAGGCCGTCACGTCGGCGCTGGCGAGCGCCGACGTGATCGTCGTCCTTGGCACGCGGCTCACGCACGTCGCCACTGGGCACTTCAAGCTCGCCTTGCCGGCCGAGCGGGTCGTGTGCGTATCGGAGAGCGGCGCGGAACTTCCGCACGGGTATCGGGCGAGCGCGACGCTGCACGCGTCCGTGGACGCGGTGCTCGCGCGGCTGGAATCTGCCGCCAGCACGTTTGCGTCGACCTGGACCGTGACGGAGGCTGGCGAGCTGCGCCGAGAGTTTGCGGGTGCCGCGCGCACGGAGCAGACGGAGCCGGTCGTGAACGGCGGCGACGCCGCGACGTTTTTCTCGGAGCTGCGGTCGGTGCTCCCGCGCGACGCGATCGTCGTCACGGATTCTGGGCTGCATCAGGCGCTCGTGCGCCGGCACTTCACCGTGCTCGGCCCGGGCGGACTCCTCTTCCCCACCGAGCTGCAATCGATGGCGTTTGGATTGCCCGTCGCGATGGGAGCAAAAATTGCGCGGCCCGACCGTGTCGTGGTCGTGGTAATGGGCGACGGCGGGTTCGCGATGTCCGGAATGGAGCTGCTCACCGCCGCGCGTGATGGCATCCATGTGATCGTCGTGGTCTTCAACGACGGCAAGCTCAACCTCATTCGCCTCCAGCAACTTCGCGCGTACGGCGTGTCGCATGGGACGGACTTGCAGGAGCTGGATCTCGAACGCTTCGCGCAGGCAGCGGGTGTCGGGTATCGCTACGCCGGAGACGGCGCGGTCGGGGCACTCACGGAGGCGATCGGGTGTGGGCGACCGACTATCGTAGAGGTCGTCGTCGGCGACTCGCGGCGGATCAGCCTCGGCGCAGCGAGGAGCTACGCGAAGGAGTCCGTGCGCCGGACCGTCGGCCCGGGAGTGTTCGGTTTGCTCAAGCGATGGTTTGGATAGGGCAATGAACACGCGAGAAGGTTCGCTCCGGCTCGACGAGCGATTCGACGCGCAGGCGAGGCGCACTCCCGGCAGCGTCGCGCTCCACGACCACGGCACGTCGGTCACCTTCGCCGAACTGCAGGCGAGATCCGACGTGTTCGCCGCGTCACTGCGCGCGAGCGGCGTGCGCGACGGCGGGTTTGTCGGGCTTCATATGGAGCGATCGATCGGGTACGTCGTCAGCGTGCTCGCGATCCTGAAGCTGAAGGGCGCGGTCGTGCCGCTGCCGCCTTCGTATCCCGAGGCACGGCGGCGCGAAATCCTCTCGTTCGCCGCGCTGGACGCAGTCGTCGACGACGCGGCGACGCCGCTCGATCCGTCGCTGGGCGGAACGATCGTGCGGTTCGATGCGGCATCGCCGCAAACACGAGCGGCCTCTGCAGGTGTCGCGGGAGACGCCGACCAGCCGGCGTTCGTGCTCTGCTCGTCGGGATCCACGGGCCAGCCCAAAATGATCGTGCGGAGCCACCGGTCGTTCTTTCACCGGCTCTTCTGGACGTGGGAGACTCACCCATACGACGACGGCGAAGTGTGCTGCCAGAAGGCGCACATGACCACCACGCATGCGATTTACGAGTTGTTCGAGCCGCTGCTCCGTGGAGTCCCGGTGCACATCATGTCCGATCACGATGCGAGGGCGCTCGAGACGTTCTGGGAGACGGTCCGTTCGCGTGCGGTCTCGCGGCTCCTCCTGGTGCCGTCGGTGCTGCAGGCATCGCTGGACATGCCGGGATTCGTCGCCCCGCCACTGAAGGTGGTGGTGCTGATGGGCGAGTATGTGCACCCGGAGCTGGCGGGTCGGGCGATCGCAGCGTTTCCCGAGCACGCAAGCATCTACTCCATATATGGAAGCACCGAGGCGAGCTCCACGTTTGTCTGCGATGTCAGGCGGTCGTGGCGGCAGGGCGAGGAGCTCCCGCTGGGCGTTCCGATTTCAGCCGACGTGCGCGACTCCGTATTGAGTGATGATGGCGTACCGGTGGCAGCGGGCGCGCCGGGAATGCTGCACGTCGCAGGGACGCCTGTGTTCACCGAATACTTCAAGTCACCCGCGCAAACAGCCGCGGCGTTCTTCACTGGAGCGAGCGGCGAGCCGTTGTACCGCACGCGCGATCGGGTGTGCCGGCTGCCCGACGGCGCCCTGCAGTTCCTCGGACGCGCAGACAACACCGTCAAGATCAGGGGATTTCGCGTCGAACTCGAGGAGGTCGAGCGCACGATCCTGCTCCATGCCGGCGTTCGCCAGTGCGCGGTGATCGCGACTGAAGACGAACCGGGGAGGGCCTCGCTCATGGCGTTCGTCTCGCCGGCGACAGTGAACACCTCTGCGGTGTACATCCTGCTGCGCGAGCGGCTGCCGGCGTACATGGTGCCGTCGGCCATCATCGGCGCCGACGCATTCCCGCTCACCCCGAGCGGGAAGATCGATCGCCTGCGGCTCGCGCGCGGCCGGGCGCAGCACGCCGCGCCGGTGTCCGCCGGGCCACAACGACCGCCGACCGAGCAGAGGATCACTCGCGTCTGGCAGACCGTCTTGAACCACGACGCATTCGCACCCGAGAGCAGCTTCTTCGAGGTGGGAGGCAGCTCGCTGACGGCGTTCTCCGCCGTGTACCGCCTGCGCGACGAGTTCGGCCTCGACAGAACGCAGCTCACCGATCAGAGTCTGTATCTGTATCCGACGTCCGCGGCACTTGCGACGTACATCGACAGCGTGCTCGCCGGCCACTCACCGGCGATACCGTCGACGCAGTCGCCGCTGGTCACGCTGAAGCACGGGAGCGACTCAAGCCGTCCGCCCGTGTTCATGATCTCTTCGGCCGGCGGCACACTCGGCGCCTACGAAAAGCTCGTCAAGGCGCTGAAGACCGGCCGCGAGGTCATCGGCGTGCGCGATCCGTTCCTCTGGGACGGCCGCGATCCCACGCTCGGTTTCCAGCGGTGGATCGCCGAGTATGTGCGCGCGATCCGCGAGCGTCAGCCGCGCGGGCCGTACGACGTCGTCGCTTATTCGTCGGCGGGCGCGGTGGGCTACGAGATTGCGCAGCATTTGCGCCGCTCCGGCGAGCAGGTCGCGCATCTGGTCCTCATCGATCCGCTGGCGATCGATCGCGGCAGCAAGCGGCGCTTTGGTTACTGGTCGCTGGAATCGAGGTTCAAGCGCCGCGTCGTCGCGCGCGTCGTGCTCCTGGCCGGTTGGCTGCGACTGTGGGTTCCCGCTCGACTCCGCGAGAGCGGCCGTACGGCGCGGGATTTCAATCTCATCCCCGCGCACGCGGATTTCCTCCGTTTCGCCGAGGCGGCCAGGCGCAGCGCCGCGCATATCCGGTCGGTTTCGGCGCTGCTGGAGCTGAATACCGGTCTTCCGTTCGCGCTCACGGACGCGGAGATGGCCGCGGCGGCGCCGGACGGCTATATGGATGCACTGCTCTCGCGGATCCAGCGCGTGGCACCCGAAGTCGACCCCCGGATGATCGAGCGGATCGTCGTGCAATACCAACTGCAGGTGCGGTCGCACCACGTGTACCGGCTTCAGCGGTATGACGGAAAAACGGTGCTGTTCGACCCGCTCGGCCCGTACCATGGACTGCTCGCCGCACAGTTCCGCCCGTACGTGAACGACCTTCGCGTATACGCGGTGGGGCTCGGCGAGCAGTCTGAGCGCACGCGGGAGATCTCGGCGTGCTTCTCTGCGCGCATCCGCTCGCACTATCAGGGCATGCGCGACGACACGTTCGTGCGGATGGTCGCCGAGCAACTGGAACCGCTGCTGACCTGACGGTCGGCGCTGGTGCCGCGCGCCCGCAGGCAGTGCGCGGCCGCTCAGCTGTGCGGTGTATCCAGCTCGAACATCACGCGCTCCGTATACGACAGGTCGCCGAGGTGTGGGATGTTCGGTCCGCGCGCGAACTTCACCCCCCAGTCAACGTACCGCCCTTTCAGTCCGGGCACGGGCTCGTTCGCGTCGCTGAGCACGAGCGGCATGCCGCGCAGCAGGAGGTAGCGGCCGAGTGGCCCCGCGAGCTGAACGTACGATTCGAAATCACGGCAATACCCAAGCATCGCGTGGGGAAGCCGGATCCCTTTCCAGCGAATCCAACTCGGCGCGAAGACGAACGGATATCGGCGATTCTCCCATTCGCACACGACGCTGATGCAGCCGAAGCTCGCGTGTGCGCGCAGCAGTTCGGCTTCAGCGGGTGTGAGGCCGCCGCCCGGTTCAACAGTGGTTGAGACGCGTCGAACCCTGGCGGTTGCGGACCGGCCGCTCAGCGCCGCGAGCGCGAAGAATCCGCCGTTGCAAATGCGGCGATATCCCAGCGCTTCGAGCATTGGCCAGGTGTGCGGCGACGGGGTGACATTCAAGTGCGTCGCCTGCTTGTACGAGCGGACCCGAGACGTCATGATGGCTGCATAGAGACGGAACTCGGGGTCGACATACCAGCTGGAGACGTTGATCCGGAGGCGGCTCTCGTCGTTGACCGTCATCGAGGAAAAGATGGTCAGGACCACGCCGACGATTGCACCGTCGACCGCCAGGAGATATCCATACTTTGGGTACCCGGCCGGAGTGGCGTGCGCGGCAAGGCGTTCGAGGACACGCTCGTAGTGCGCCCGTGTCCGCTCGGGGAAGCCCTTCAGGAGCAGGAGGAGGAGGGCGTCGAAGTCCGCCGGCTCGATCTCCCTGCAGAGCACGTGCGGCGCGGGTGACGACTCGGCGTGCTGTACGTCATCCATGGCGGACGTGGCTGGGGGAATGGTAGTACCGGAGTCGTCAGGGCCAAATGGCACGCAAATCGATGGCGCAGGCGGGCATGGTAGTATATTCCCCATACAACCGGACCGGAAATCGGAGACCTATCATGTCGACCAGCATCAGGCAGCAGGTTCTGGCCCAGTTCGAGCAGGCGGCAAAGGACCACAATCGCAAGCTGACGGCGCTCACGGACAGTCTGCCCCTCATGGAATCGGGGCTCGATTCCCTCTGTTTTGCGATGATTGTCGCCCGATTGGAGGAGGAGCTCGGGTTCGATCCGTTCGCCGCAACCAATGTGCGGTTTCCGGTCACAGTCGGCGAGTTCGTGCAGTGTTACGAGAGCGCCTCGGTGCAATGAGGAGCCTGTTCGAGGGAAGCCGTATCATGGGGACCGCGACGCCGCGGAGAGTGGCATGAAAGCGACCTTTACCAAGAAGGGTATCGAACCGCCGACGGTCGAAGCGATCCGCGCCCGCTTTCCAGCGTTCGAGCGCGTGCAGGGTGGCCACCGAGCGGCCTTTTTTGACGGCCCTGGAGGCACCCAGGTTCCCCGGAGCGTCGGCGACGCGATGACCGAGTACCTGTTCGGTCATATGGCCAACACCCATTGGTCGTTTCCGACGAGCCTCGAGACCGATCGGATGCTGGTCACGGCCCGGGAGACGATCGCCGATTTCGTGAACGGCCGGCCTGATGAGATTGCGTTCGGGCAGAACATGACGAGCCTGACCTTTCATCTTGCGCGCGCATTCTGCCGCCAGTGGAATGGCCCGGAGACCGAGATCGTGTTGACGGAACTCGATCACGGGTCGAATGTTGCGCCGTGGACGTCCGCCGCGCAGGAGCGCGGGATCACGGTGCGGACGGTGAAGATGTGCCCCGAGAACGGCCAGCTCGACTGGGACGACCTCGAGGCCGCGCTCACGCCGCGCGTGAAGCTGCTGGCGATCCACAACGCGTCAAACGTGCTCGGAACGATCACCGATGTCGCCCGCGCGACGCGGATGGCGCGTGCAGTTGGGGCGGAGGTGTTCGTCGACGCAGTGCATTCGGCGCCGCACCATCTGGTGGACGTGAAGGCGATCGGCTGCGATTTCCTCGCCTGTTCGGCGTACAAGTTCTACGGCCCGCACATCGGGATCCTCTGGGGCAAGCGAGAGCTGATCGAGGCCCTCGACCCGCCGCAGCTCTCGACCGCGTCGCGTGTATCGCCGGAGCGGATGCAGACCGGCACGCAGAGCCACGAGAGCATCATGGGGGCGGCGGCGGCGGTGAACTTCATTGCATCGCTCGGCCGCGGCGGTGAGACGCGGCGTCAGGCGATCGAGTCGGCGTACGGGGTGCTGGAGGAGCGCAGCAAGGTGCTGTTTGACGCATTGTGGCGCGGGCTTTCGGCGATCGAGGGCGTCACGGTGTACGGGCCGCCGCCGGGGATGCCGCGGACGCCGACGGTTGCGTTCACGGTGGCGCGGCATCGGACCGCGGCTGTTTCGGCGGCGCTGGGGGAGCGCGCCGTGTTCCTCTCGCACGGAAATTTCCACGGGCCCGCGATCGCGCGACGGTTGAAGGCGTATGACGGGTTCGTGCGGGCGGGGTGCTCGTGCTATACGACGGCGGAAGAGATCGGGCGATTGGTGGACGGGGTACGAGCGGTGGCGGAGGCAGGCAGCGCGGGCTGATCGCCAGCGCCGATCAGGGTCCGGCGGCGAACAGCCTCCTCTTGACATTCGGGAGGAGTGACGGCACCTTCCTCCCGTCATTCAGGAGGAAGCCCGTGGCCAAGCCCGCCGCCAACGAACAGGTCCTGCAGGGCACGCTCGACCTGCTCGTCCTCAAGACGCTCTCGCTCACGCCGATGCACGGGTGGGGACTCACCCACCGCATCGAGCAGCTTTCCCAGGACGCCCTGCAGGTGGGCCAGGGCTCCATCTACCCCGCGCTCGTCCGCCTCGAGCAGCGCGGCTGGATCGACACCGACTGGCGCATTACCGAGAACAGCCGGCGCGCAAAGTACTACCGGCTCACCGCCGCCGGACGGCACGCGCTGCGCGAAGAGCTCGCGTCGTGGAACCGGTTCGTCGGCGCTGTCGGCCTCGTGCTCGCCGCCGAGACCTGATCCGATGCTCCACCGCGTGCGCGCAGCACTCGTTCGTATTCGCGAACTGTTTCGCCATCGCGCGCACTCGGCCGCCGAGCGCGACGACGAGTTCGCGTTCCATCTGGAGATGGAAACGGCGGAGAACATCCGCCGCGGCATGAGCGACGCCGAGGCCCATCGCGCCGCGATGCTCCGATTCGGCGGCACGCAGCGGTTCCGCGAGGAAACGCGCGACGCGCGCGGAGTCGTCATGCTCGACAACCTCACGCGCGACGTCCGCTTCGCCTTCCGGCGGCTGCACCGTGCACCCGCGTTCGCCGCCGGCGTCATCGCCACGCTCGGCATCGGCATGGGGGTCGCGGTCGGGATCGGGACGATCGTCTATGGCGTGCTCCTGCGCGATCTCCCATACGACAAACCCGGCCAGCTCGTGCACGTCGGATTTCACACCGACGGACTCGAAGGGTCGGGCGACATGCACTCCAGTGCGACCTTCCTTCACTTCGCCCAGAGCGCGCACGCCTTCACCAACCTCGGTGCGTATCAGACCAGTGACGCCTGGGCCCTCACCGACGGCGATGCAGCGGAGCGCGTGACCGTCGCCATGATGTCACCGAGCGCCTTCGATGCGCTCGGCGTGCGCCCGCTCCTCGGCGCGCTCTTCGCACGCACGGATACATCGTGGTTCGCACGGGCCGACGGCCAGTTCCTCCCGATCCTCATCTCGCAGGATCTCTGGGAACGCCGCTACGGTGCCGACCCGGCGATCATCGGACGTCACATCGACATCGACCATGGCCCACGCATGGTCATCGCCGTCCTGCCCCGCTCCTTCGACTTCCCTTCACCGTCGGTCAGCGTCTGGTATCCAGCGGCGTTCCCTGTCAAGCGCCCGCAAATCACCTCGCGCACCTACACGGTCTTTGGACGTTTGCGGGACGGCACCACGATGGACCAGGCGCAAGCGGAGCTGACCGCGCTCCTCCCGTCACTTCCGGTGCGCTTCCCGTCCATCACTCCGGCACTGCTCAAAGACAGTCGTGCCCGAGTCTCGGTCGAATCGCTCAAGTCCGCGACGGTCGCGGGTGTGCGAGCACAGCTCGTTCTCCTTGGTGTGCTCGTAGCCGTCATTCTGCTCATCGCGACGACGAACGTCGTCAACCTCTTCCTGTTGCGCACGGAGCGTACCGGCCAGGAGATCGCGATCGCGCTTTCGCTCGGCGCGGGCCGGCTGACTCTCGCCCGCCGGTTCGTCGTTGAAGGCGTCGTGCTCGGGCTCGCATCCGGGTTCGTCGCCATCCCCGCCGCGGCGCTGGCGCTCTCGACGAAGTTCGGATTTACCGAGCGCGAGATCCCGCGGCTTCATGAGGTCTCCTTTACGGCCGGCACCATCGTGCTGATCCTCGCCTCCGCCGCTCTCATCGGCGGCACGGTCGGACTCATCGGCCTCACGCGGACGGGAATGGCCGGCCTTTCGGACCGGCTCCGCGCGACCAGGGCGAGCTCGAGCCTTGGATGGCGGCGCGCGCAGGACGGGCTCGTCGCGCTGCAGGTGGCGATCGCGCTTGCGCTCCTCGTTGCGGCCGGCCTCCTCGGCCGGAGTTTCTGGAATTTGAAAAACGCGCACATCGGGTTCGAGCCCGCGAACGCGATGACGTTCCAGGTCTCGCTGCCGTTTGGGCCGACCGGCATCACGTCGTATGCCGACGTAGCTGCGTTCCATGCGAAATTGATGGACCGGCTCGCCGCGCTCCCGGGGGTTACGTCCGTCGGTGGAGCGCTCCATCTGCCGCTCGGCGGCGGAACGGCGGGGTACGAGCTGCAACTCCGTGCGGGCGACGATGCGGCACGACCGCTGGCGTCGGCGTTCGGCAACGTAGCCAGCGGTGACTATTTCCGCACGATGAAAATACCGCTGCTCGCCGGCCGCACGTTCCAGTCGGGCGACCTGCGCGGAGGCCCGGCCGTGATTGTGAGCGAGCGCCTCGCGATGAGCATTTTCGGAACGGCCGACGTCGTCGGGCGCAGCATCGTGAAACTGCCGGCGCGACCTGAGGATCCATCGACGGAGTTCAGAATCGTCGGGGTTGCCGGCGACATCCAGCAGGACAGAATTGAGGACGGCTACACGCCGACGGCGTATTTTCCGCTGCTGCGCGATGGCGACGGGCTTCCGCCGGACAGCAACGCGATACCGTACCGCCCGTCGTCCCTGCGGTACGTGATCCGTGGATCGAAGCTGCCCGGCGCACTCGTGATTGAGCGAATGGTCAGCGAACTGGATCGCCGCGTTCCGGCGGCGAACATCCGCATGCTTGGCTCGCTGGTGGACGATGCGACGTCGCGGGTGCGTCTTACGCTGCTGCTGATCGCGGTCGCTGGCGCGGCCGCGCTGCTGCTCGGAGTGATCGGCGTGTACAGCGTGGTTGCGTATGCGGCGAACGGGCGGATGCGGGAGTTCGGCATCCGGCTGGCGCTCGGCGCGGCACCGTCGCGCATTGGCGGCATGGTGCTCGGCGATGGAGTCAGGCTCGTGGCGATCGGTACGCTTGCGGGACTCGCGGCGGCGCTCGGCGCGACGCGATTCCTGCGGGTGCTTCTATATGAAGTGCAACCGACAGGCGTGGCGGAGTTCGGAGTGGCA
>JBIOHR010000007.1:0-41957 GCA_044449085.1 Gemmatimonadales bacterium
CGTCCTCCACGGCCACCGCGCCCGCCTGCGACGCCATCCTCGCCGGCCATGTACACAGAGAAACTCTTGTCCTTCGGCTCGGATCCCACCACGGGAATCGAGTCAGGCTGGAATGCCTCGCCACCGGGCTCATCGATGCGCAGCGCCCAGGTCTGGCCACGCCCGCCCGGCCGATCGGAGCTGAAATACAGCAGCGTGCCGTCAGCCGACCAGCGCGGGTTCGAACTCTCGAAACCGGGTGACGTCCAGCGCACGGGGGCTCCACCGGCGCTGCTGACCATCCAGATCTCCGAGTGGCGCTTGTTCTCCGCCTCGACGACGGTCGTCACCGTGAACGCGATGCGCTTGCCGTCGGGCGACATCGCGGCGCCGGCGAGCTGTGTGACGCGATGCCAGTCGTTCGGCTGGAACGCCCGCGGCGCGCCAGGCGCGGCCTGCCCGCCGAGCGAAAATGGGGCGATGAGGAAAACCGTGATGATCGCGCGTGATGCTCGCATGGCGCAGCTGCTCCGGTGGAGTGAATCGCGTGTGACGCAGACGCCGAGAATGTAATCCCGCCGTCATCCAATGGACAGCAAAGTGCGCGGATGCTAACCTGCCATGCACGATGCGCGTTGATGCTTCGACACCGATGCGCGCGGACTCCCGCGCGCACACGCACGGCCCGGTCTCCGACCGCGCCGCGGCGCTCGCGCCCGGGGGCGTCGGGAACATCGGTCCGGGGCTGGACGTTCTCGGGATGGCCGTGACGGGGCCGGGCGACCGCGTCATTGCGGAACGCGCGGACCAACGCGGAGTGACGATGGCCGACACCGGCCTCGGAGACCTGCCGCGCGACGCGGCACGGAACGCCGCGGGGATCGCGGCGATCGCGGTGCTCGCCCGCGCTGGCGCAAGCGAGCTCGGCGTGACGCTCACGCTCGAAAAACGGCTGCCGCTCTCCGGCGGCCAGGGCGGGAGCGCGGCATCCGCGGTTGCGGGCGCGGTTGCGGTGAATCGCCTCCTCGGCAATCCACTCGACGCGACGGGCCTGTTCGAGTGCGCGCTCGTTGCCGAAGCGCAACTCTCGGGACGCCATGGCGACAACCTCGCCTCAGCGCTGTTCGGCGGCGTGATCCTGGTGCGCGCGCTCGAACCGGCGGACATCATCTCGCTCCCCGTGCCGGCGGCGCTCCGCGTGGTGCTCGCGCACCCCGCGCAAAAAATGAACACGGCGGACGCGCGACGAGTCCTGCCGGCCTTTCTCGAGCGCAACGCCGCTCTCGCGCAAATGGCCAATGTCGCCGCGATGGTCGCTGCGTTCGCAAGCGGCGATATCGCGCTGCTCGCGCGCGCGCTGGACGATCAGATCGCAGAGCCGGCGCGTGCCGTGCTGCTGCCGGGATTCGCAGAAGCAAAGGCCGCGGCGCTGCGCGCCGGAGCGCTTGCGGGGTCGATCTCGGGTGCCGGTCCGACGAGTTTTTATTTCGCCGGCGACGACGCCGCGGCCGACGCGGTCGCCGCCGCGGTACGCGGCGAGTACGCCGCGCGCGGCATCGCGTGCGACACGCGCGTCGAGCGCATCGCCACGCGCGGCGCGCTCACGCTCCCGCCCGACGCGACGAGTGCCTGAACCCGTCCGCGATGCCCTGTTCCTTGCGGCGGGGGCGGCGAGCATCGCGCGCTGCGCGCGCTGCGGCGCGGCCACACCGGAGACAGGTGTCGCGGCGGACTGCGCGTCGTGCGGCGGTCTCCTCGAGATCGTCCACGCGGCACCCGATGCCCACGGCGCGGCGCTCCTCGCGCTGTTCGGGCTCCGCTGTGGAATGAAACCCGGGAGCGAACCCAGCGGTGTCTGGCGTTACCGCGAACTGGTGATGCCGTCGGCCGCCGATCCGGTGAGCCACCCCGAAGGGAACACGCCGTTGCTCGCGCGAGGCACCGTGCAGACATTCGCCCGCTCGGCGTCGCTCATCCTCAAGCACGAGGGGCACAACCCGACGGGCAGCTTCAAGGATCGCGGCATGACCGTCGCCGTCACGCAGGCCAAACGCATTGGCGCGCGCGCGGTGGCGTGCGCGTCGACCGGCAACACATCGGCATCGCTCGCGGCGTACGCATCGCACGCCGGCATTCCGGCGCTCGTGTTCGTGCCGCGCGGGCAAATCGCGCTCGGCAAGCTTGCGCAGTCGCTCGCATATGGGGCGCGGACGCTCCTCGTGGACGGCGACTTCGATGCCTGCCTTCGCCTCGCCCGCGAGGCGTCGCGCGAGCTTGGCGTTTACCTCGTGAACTCGATCAACCCGTGGCGGATCGAGGGGCAGAAGACAATCGTGTTCGAGCTGCTCCAGCAGCTCGGCTACGACGCGCCGGACTGGATCGCGCTGCCCGCGGGCAACCTCGGCAACACGTCCGCATTCGGCAAGGCGCTGCGCGAGGCATTTGCGCTCGGGATGATCACGCGTGTACCGCGCCTGCTGGCGGTGCAGGCGGCCGGCGCGGCGCCGTTTGCAGCGTCGTTCGCCGCGCAGTTCGCGACACGCGAGCCGGTGCACGCGGAGACGCTCGCGACGGCGATCAAGATCGGCGATCCCGCAAGCTGGGACCGCGCCGTGCGGGCAATCACCGAGACCAACGGCGCGGTCGCGTCAGTCACCGACTCGGAGATCCTCGACGCAAAGGCGGTGATCGACGGGAGCGGCGTTGGATGCGAGCCGGCGAGCGCGGCCAGCGTGGCGGGCGTGCGGCAACTGCGCGATTCCGGCGTGATCGGCGAGCATGAGCGCGTAGCGGCGATCCTCACCGGGCACGTGCTCAAGGACCCGGGGATCATTCAGCGGTACCATCAGGAGACGGAGCCGCGGCCGGCGCGGGCGAATCGACCGGTGGAAATAGGCGCGACTGTGGCAGACGTCGAGCGGGTGCTCAAAACCACTGGCGGTCATCGGTAATAGGCCACTGGTCATTGGTCGTTGGTTCTCGGCTGCTCATGACCAAATACCAATGACCAAATACCGACTACCCTCCGTCAGGCCGTCGCCGCGAAACCCGACAACACTTTCCCCGCCCGTACCGCCGCCTCGGCGAACCGCGCGGGCGACGTGATGAACGACACACGGAAGAACCCTTCCCCACCCGCGCCGAGTCCGGAGCCCGGAAGCACGATGACGCCCTGATCCTCGAGCAGGCGGTCGGCGAACTCCGCGCTCGCGATCCCGTCGGGAAGCGGAAGCCAGAGATACATCGTGCCCTTCGGCGATTCACACTCGAACCCATTCGCGCGGAACGAGGCCACCGCGGCATCGCGCCGCTCCTTGAACACCGCGATGTTTCCCGGCAGCCAGGTCTTCCAGCTCTCGAGCGCCGCAATGCCGCCGCGCTGCACGGCCATGAACTGGCCGGTGTCGGTGAAACTCTTGACCTTCGCGAGCGCAGCAACGATGTCGCGATTGCCGCATGCCCAGCCACAGCGCCAGCCGGTCATGTTGTACGTCTTCGAGAGCGAGTGGAACTCGATCGCCACCTCGCGCGCGCCCTCTACATCGAAGATGCTCGGTGCGACGTACCCGTCGAACGTCATTTCCGAATACGGGTTGTCGTAAACGAGCATGATGTCGAGTTCGGCGCAGCGCTGCACCACGCGCTGGAGGTACTCCATCGGCGCGATCGCGCCGGTTGGATTGTTCGGATAGTTCAGGTAGAGAATCTTCGTGCGCTTGAGGACATCGGCCGGCACATCGTCGAGTTCAACGAGGAAGTTCGTGCGCGGCGTGATCGGATAGAGGTACGCGTCGCCGTCCGAGAGGAGCGTGCCGCCCCGGTACGCGTTGTAGCCGGGATCGGGGACGATGGTCATGTCGCCGCGCTGCACGTACGCCAGCGCGAGGTGGGCAAGCCCTTCCTTCGAGCCGATCAGCGGGACGATGTCGAGGAGGGGATCAAACGTGTGCCCGAAGCGCATATGCATCCACGACGACACCGCCTCGCGGAACGCGGGCAGCCCGAGACCGAACCCATAGCGGTTCATCGCCGGCTCGCGCGCCGCCGCGGCGAGCGCCTCGATGGCGGCGGGGGGAGGCGCGAGGTCGGCATCGCCGGCGCCCAGGTCGATGACGTCGACACCCCTTGCCAGCAACTCGCGCTTGCGCTGCGGGATGGCGGCGAGGACGTAAGGGGGTAAGGACTTCAGGCGGTCAGTGTGCTTCGGCATGATCCGCGACTTGGTTTAGGAAAAGCGGGTATGGCTGTTACTCGTTTGTTGGCTAACTGCGGTGAACCAATTCGCAGAAGCTAGAGCTTCGACGCGCCTCGCCAATTGTCTACTTCAGCTAACCAGCCAACGAGAAACGGATTAACTCGCAGTATTCGCGGCTCAGCTGGTCGGCGGCGAGAACCCTTCCCCGCTCGCATTGAACCAGCTGGTTTGATACCCCGCATCTTCAACCGGCAGGGCCGCCTTCGCCACGCGAAGCGGGCGAAACGAATCCATCATCACCGCGAGTTCGTCGGTCCCCTTTGCGCCGATCGAGGCTTCGGCCCGCCCCGGGTGCGGCCCGTGCGGAATACCGTCCGGATGGTGCGTGATCGAGCCGTACTCGATCCCCTTTCGGCTCATGAACTCGCTCGAGGCGTAGAAGATCACCTCGTCCGAATCCACGTTGCTGTGGTTGTATGGTGCGGGCACCGCCTCCGGGTGAAAATCGAACGGTCGCGGGCAGAACGAGCAGATCACAAACCCGTCGCCCTGGAACGTCTGGTGCACCGGCGGCGGCTGATGGACGCGCCCGACGATCGGCTCAAAGTCGTTGATGTTGAACGCCCACGGATAGAACATCCCGTCCCAGCCGACGACATCGAACGGATGGTGGTCGAGGATGAACTCGTTCAGCCCGTTGTACTGCTTGACGACGATCTTGAAGTCGCCCGCCTCGTCGTGCGTCACGAGCTGCCGAGGGATGCGGAAATCCCGCTCACTGTACGGCGCGCCCTCGACGATCTGGCCGTAGTCGTTCCGGTAGCGTGACGGCGTGCGCACGTAGCCGCGGCTCTCGAAGATCAGCAGCTTCGCCGGCTTGGTGAACACATACCGGTGGAGGATCCCGCGATGGATCACGAGATAGTCGCCCGGGGTGACCGGCATGCTGCCGAACTGCGTCTCGAGCGTGCCCTCGCCTTCGGCGACGTAGACGACTTCATCCCCTTGCGCGTTGCGATAGAAGTGCTCGTCTTGCTTGTCCGGCTGCGCGTAGAGCATCGCGATATCGTCGTTGAACAGCAGCGCCGTGCGGTCGAGCGTCGGGCTCCCGCCTCGTGGCAGTCTCGCCGTGCGAAAATGCCGGTGCTTCAGGGTGCGGTCGGTGTCCGCTTCGTACATCACATCGCGAATGCGCCGCGCCGACTTGACCGTCGTTGGCGGCCGGATGTGGTACAGCAGCGATGATGGCCCGGTGAACCCTTCGTTCCCCACGAGCTGCTCGGGATACAGTTTCCCGTCCGGCCCGCGAAACGCGATGTGGCGCTTGCGCGGGATCTTGCCGAGCGTGTGGTAGATCGGCACTAGAGGTTGCCCCGGGCCGACTGCTCGCGCTCGATCGACTCGAAGAGCGCCTTGAAGTTTCCCTTGCCGAAGCTCGTCGCGCCCTTGCGCTGAATGATCTCGTAGAAAAGCGTCGGGCGGTCCTGCACGGGCTTCGAGAAGATCTGGAGCAGGTACCCTTCGTCATCGCGGTCCACGAGGATCCCGAGTTCCTCCAGCGCGGCGAAACTCTCGTCGATCTTGCCGACACGGGCTTTCGCCCCCTCATAGTACGAATGCGGCACCGAAAGGAACTCGACGCCGCGGCTCTGCATGTCGCGCACGGTCCTCACGATGTCGTCCGTCGCCATCGCGATGTGCTGCACGCCCGGGCCGCGATAGAACTCGAGGTACTCATCAATTTGCGATTTCTTTTTCCCGGGCGCGGGTTCGTTGATCGGGAACTTGATCCGGCCGTTTCCGTTCGACATCACCTTGGACATGAGTGATGAGTATTCTGTCGAGATATCCTTGTCGTCGAACGAGAGGAGGTTGAAGAAGCCGAGCACGCGCGAGTACAACTCCACCCACTCGTTCATCGTGCCGAGCTCGACGTTGCCGACGCAGTGGTCCACGTACTTGAGCCCGGTGGAGACCGATTCGAACGGCGACGACTTCGGCACGAAGCCCGGAAGAAAGAGTCCCTTGTAGTTCCGGCGCTCGACGATCGAGTGGATCGTGTCGCCGTACGTGGCGATCGCCGCGATGACCACTTCGCCGTCCTTGTCCTTCGTGACGGTCGGCTCCTGCACGGAGCGGGCGCCGCGCGCGATCGCTTTCGCATGCGCATCCCGGGCGTCGTCCACCCAGAACGCGAGATCGCGAACGCCGTCGCCGTGCAGGCGAATATGGTCGGCGATCGGCCCCTCGGGTCCGATCGGTGATGTCAGCACGAAGCGGATCTTGTCCTGCTGGAGCAGGTAGCTCGCCTTCTCGCGGACGCCCGTCTCGGGGCCGCGATACGCAAGAAGCTCAAATCCGAACGCCGCCCGGTAGAACATCGCACTCTGCTTGGCGTTTCCGACGAAGAACTCGATGTAGTCGGTGCCGTTGATCGGGAACGTGTCGTGCGCAACCGACGGCACGGGCGAGGCGATGGTCGTCATGGCGTCATCTCACTTGTTCAGGCTGGCCTCGAGGAAGCTCTTGACGTCGGCGTCGCTCATGTCGCGCCTTCCCGGGGTGACATTGTCGAGCTTGCCGTCCTTCATCCACTGCTCGAGCTGGCCGAGCAGTTCGAACAGGTGTTCGAAATCGTTCACGACGAACAGCAGCGGCTGGTAGTGGTCGATTTCGAAATGCTGGTTGACGACCCACTCCATCTGGATCGGATGGCGCTGGACCGACGGCGACTCGATGCAATGCACGATTTCGCCGTATGATGACATCAGGCCGCTGCCGTACGCCTTGTGCTCGCCCGGCTTGTCGCCGCGCATGAGGCCGAACTCGATCGTGAACCAGAAAAAGCGCTGGAGCGCGTTCTGGATGCTGGACAACCGCCGAATCTTCTCGGCTTCGTCCTTTTCACCGCTCACGAGCTCGGCCGCCGTGTGGGCGCACCGGCCGAAGCGGACCAGCGTGTCCGCGAACGCCGGATCGGTGTGCATCGGCACGTGACCCGCGATGTCGTGGAAAATGTCCGGCTCGGGTAGGTAGTCGAGCGACGCACCGTCGCGGATGGTGATCGTCGTCGGGAACTCCCGGCGGCTCAGGCAGTCGAAGAACTGAAACGCCGGCACGAACCCGCTGACGGCCTTCGCCTTGAAGCCGGTGCGCGGCGCCAGGAACTTGTTGACGTCGTCGAGGCGCGGAACGTGCGTCGCTTCGAAACAGAGCGTCGCGAGGCCGTCGAGAAATCTCGGGTTGGCGTAGCGCGCCCAGCGGTCCTGCATGCGCGCATAGAGACGCTGCCAGGCATCATGGTTCTCGGCCGAGTAGACCTCGTAGGGTTGCTCGATATACATCTCGCCGTTGAGCACGGCGTTCTCGATATACGGGGCCTTGGTGGTGGTGAGGCCCTGCCCTGGGACGATCTCGTGCGAGTGGTGTGGAGCCATTGGATCCCTCAAACCGGTGCGGGTGCCTATGGGAATATACACCCCTGTGGTTTGTGGTTAACAGCTTCCTGGTGGTTGTGAATGGTGGAACCCCGCACAGGCCACCGAGACCCCGCGACGATGGGCCATCGGCGTCGGCGGTCAGGCGAGGGCTCTCAGCTTCTCCCGGTCCGCGTTGCCGCCCGTCACGACGCAAACGACGCTCGTCCCCGGTTCGATCGTGATCGCTCCCGTCAGAAGCGCCGCCAGTCCCGCAGCGGCAGCCGGTTCCGCGAGCACCTTGCAACGCTCGATGATGGTCCACATCGCATCGATGATCGCGCGGTCAGGCACGGTCACGATCTCGAGCGCCAGCTGGCGGACATGCGCGTAGGTCAGTTCTCCCGCCATTGGCGCGGCGAGGCCATCGGCGACCGTGACGGCCTTTGCGATCTTCTGTGCTGAGCCCCGATCCACGCTGAGGCGCATGGTATTCGCGCCCTCCGGCTCGACGCCAATCACGCGAATCTCCGGACGCCGGGCTCGCGCCGCGACACCGAGGCCGCTCAGGATCCCGCCGCCGCCGACGCCGACGAGGATCACATCCACCTGCGGCATGTCGTCGAGAATCTCATCGCCGACGGTCCCGGCGCCTGCGATGATCGCCGGGTCGTCGAATGGGCTCACGGCGACGAGGTTTCGTTTCGCCTGAATCGCCTGCATCGTCCCGACCAGGTCCGCGTCGGTCTGCACAACCTCGCCTCCATAGTTCTTCGTGGCCTCGACCTTGCTCTTGACCGCCGTCGACGGCATCACGATCGTCGCGCGTGTCCCCATCTCCCGCGCCGCGAACGCCACGCCTTGTCCATGATTCCCGGCGGACATCGTCACCACGCCGCGCCGGCGTTCGTCGGCGGTCAGGCCGGCGATGCGATTGAGCGCGCCGCGCACCTTGAACGAGCCCGTCTTCTGAAAATTCTCGAGTTTGAGGTGCAGCGTGAACCCCAGCCGGTCGCTGAGCTGCACGGAGTGCATCATCGGGGTGCGGCGGACGCGGCGGTCGATGACTTCGTGGGCGGCGGCGATGTCGGCAGTGGTGACGAGCAGGCGGTCAGTCATACGGTTCGCGGAATTTTGAGTTCGGGGAGGTCACGGTACAACTCGAGCGACGCCGGGTTGGCGAGCGCATCGGTGTTCAAGACTGTGCGCCCGTGGATCACGTCACGCACGGCAATCTCGGTGATCTTGCCGCTGATCGTGCGCGGGATGTCGGCCACCTGGACGATGACACGCGGCACATGGTGCGGGGAGCAATGTACGCGAATGCGCTGGCGAATACGCTCGCGAAGCCCGTCATCGAGCACGAGGCCGGGGCGGAGCCGCACGAAGAGCACGACGCGCTCGTCCCCGCCCGCCGCGGACGCCAGCTGCTGCGCCACCACGACGCTCTCGATTACTTCATCGAACCACTCCACCTGCCGGTAGATCTCCGCGGTGCCGATGCGCACGCCCCCGGGATTCAATGTCGCATCGCTCCGCCCGTAGATCACGACGCCGTCACTGGCCGTGATCTCGGCCCAGTCGCCGTGCCGCCAGACGCCCGGAAAGAAATCGAAGTACGCAGCGTGGTACTTCGCGCGGCCGGGGTCGTTCCAGAACGCCACCGGCATCGACGGAAACGGGCGGGTGCACACGAGCTCGCCCGGCGCGCCGCGCAGCGGCTCGCCCCGCGCATCGAATACGTCCACCGCCATCCCGAGTCCGCGGCACTGGAGTTCACCGCGGTGCACCGGCAGGAGCGGGTTCCCGAGCGCGAAGCACGAGATGATGTCCGTGCCTCCGGAAATGCTTGCGAGATGCACGCCCGGTTTCACCATCCGGTTGACGTAGTCGTAGCTGTTGGGCGCGAGCGGGCTTCCGGTGGAGAGGATCGCGCGCAGCGGTCCGAGGTCGTGCGTCTCCGCGGGTGTCACCGCGTGCTTCTCACAAAGCGCGAGATACTTCGCGCTCGTCCCGAACACGGTGATGCGCTCCTCTGCGGCCATCCGCCAGAGCGCGTCGGGCGCACCCGGGGGCATCGGCGACCCGTCGTAGAGCACGATCGCCGCGCCACTCGCGAGCGCGCTCACGAGCCAGTTCCACATCATCCATCCGCAGGTGGTGAAATAAAAAACGCGGTCCCCGGCCACGATGCCCGTGTGCAGCTGGTGCTCCTTGAGGTGCTGGACGAGCGTGCCGCCTGCCCCGTGCACGAGGCATTTGGGAAGCCCGGTCGTGCCGGACGAATACATGATGTACAGCGGGTGGTCGAACGGGAGCCGCTCGAACGCAAGCGGCACGCCGGCGCCGCGCGCCGCAAATGCGGCCCACGTCTCTGCGCCCCGGATGGACGAGAGCTCGGCCGTGGCAACCGAGCTGCGCAGGAACGGCACGACGACTACCCGCTCGATCGACAAAATCGCGCCGACGACGTCGCGCACGCGGTCGAGCGATGTGATCTCGGCGCCTGCGTACCGATAGCCGTCGGCGACGAACAGCACCCGCGGCTCGATCTGCCCGAAACGGTCGAGCACGCCGGTCGCTCCGAAGTCGGGCGAACACGAAGACCAGACGGCACCGCAGGCCGCCGCGGCGAGCATCGCGATGACCGCTTCGGGGATGTTCGGCAGAAAGCCGGCCACGCGGTCGCCGGGACGAATGCCGGCCCCTCGCAGCGCGCCGGCGACACGCGCGACCTCCGCATGCAGCGCAGCGCGATCGAGTTCGCGCCGTTCGCCCCGCTCCCCGCGAAAAATCAACGCGACGCCGCTGTCCCGCTCCCGCAGGAGGTTCTCCGCGAAGTTCAGCCTCGCGCCGCGAAACCAGCGGGGCCCGGCAACCGGCTCCGGCGGTGCCATCCGCTCGAACCCGTCCACCACCGCCTCCCATGGGTCGCCGCCCGGCCGCGCATCCGCCACGACGCCTGTGAAGCGCCAGACCGCGGCCCAGAACTCGGCCGGGTGGGTGCAGCTCCAGGCATGCCACTCCGAATACGCCGCGTCCCGCGCCGGAGCGGACGAATGCGCTGCGCGAACGGCTTCGAAGAAGCGTAACATCCTGAATTTTACGCCGTGGGAGACAGGGAAAGCGAGAACCGGCCTTTCGTGATAACTATTCACCATGCCGCGCATCCTCCTCGCCGACGCCGACGCCTTCTTCGTTGCCGTCGCGCGCGCGGTCGACCCCGAGGGAGCGGGACGGGCGGCATTGCTCATCGTCGGCGGTCGCCCCGGCAGCCGCGGCGTGGTCTGTTCCGCTTCGTACGAGACGCGCGCATTCGGCGTGCGTTCCGCGATGTCGATCGCGCAGGCCCTGCGCCTGTGTCCGCGGGCGATGTGTGTCCCCGTGCCGCGCAACGCATGCGCCGAGGCGAGCCGCGCGATCCGCCGCGTTCTCGAGCGGTTCACGCCCGTCGTCGAAGGGGCGAGCATCGACGAGTGGTACCTCGACCTGACGGGAACCGAGGCGCTGTACCATCACGAGCCGCTCGAAACCACCGTGCGCCGGATTCGCGAGGCGGTCCGCACCGAGACCGGCTACTCGCTCTCGATCGGCGGCGGCTCGAACAAGCTCATCGCGAAACTCGCGGCGGAGCGCGCGAAGCCGTCGCGTGCGCCCGGCGCTGGCGGCGTGTGCATTGTGGCCGAGGGTGGTGAACTCGAGTTCATGCACGAAGTCACGCTCGCCGAAATCCCCGGCATTGGGCCCAAGCTGCAGGCGCGCCTGCGCACCGTGGGACTCGTCACGGTGCGCGATGTGATGGCTCAGGATCAGGCCACGCTCGAGCGGTGGGTGGGTGGCGGCACCGCCGCGATGCTGCGCGATCGCGTGCGCGGCGTGGGAGCGACCACCGTCGAAGCACGGGACCGTGCGCGGCAGATGAGCCGCGAGGAGACGTTCGACCGCGATATCGCGGACGCCGGGCGCCTCATCTCCGAACTGCGTCACCTCGCGGCGAAGGCCGCCGGCGACATGCGCGCCGACCGACTGTCCGCGCGCACGATCACGGTCAAGCTGCGCACGAACGACTTCACGACGCACACGGCGGGTTGCACGCTGCGCGAGCCGGTGGAGTCCGACCGCGGCGTCACCGAGCCGGCACTCACCCTGCTGGCAAAGCTCCGCGACAAACACCGGGCGCCGGCGCGGCTGGTAGGCATATCCCTCTCGAACTTCACACCCGCCCGCGCCGCCGAGCAGCTCGCGATGTTCGAGCAGCCGTCCGCGGAGGGCGCCGCGCCGGAACGCGAACGCGACCGCGACCTCTCGCGCGCCGTCGACCGCGTGCGGGAGAAGTTCGGCGACGACGCAATCCGCACCGGCCCGCCGCGCCGCGTGCCGATCGGCGAGAAGGGCGCCAAGCGGCCGCGGCACTGAGGCGCGCAGCACAGCCGCCGTGTTGCGGCACGCCCCCGCGGCCGGCACTTTGAGACAGCCATGATGCTCTTCATCAAGCGACTCGCGGTTGTGATCCTGACCGCCGCCCCGTTGCGCGCGCAGGCAACCCAGGCAACGCGCGCCGATGTGCTGATCGCCGGCGGGACACTCTACGACGGCACCGGTTCACCCGGACGGCGCGCGGATGTCGCGCTGCGAGGCGATCGCATCGTGTACGTCGGCGACGCGGGGGCGGCGGGGGTCACCGCGGCGCGCACGATCGACGCCACGGGCCTCATCGTGGCGCCGGGGTTCATCGATCCGCACACGCACACACAGACGGATCTGTCGAGCGCCGCGCGGCGCACGAACCTCGCCTACCTCATGCAGGGTGTCACCACGGTCGCAACCAACAATGACGGGAGCGGCCCGGTGGAGATCGGCGCGGTTCTCGCGCAGTGGGACTCCACCGGGATCGGCACGAATGCGCTGCTGTTCGTGCCGCAAGGAAGCGTGCGCGGAACGGTCATGGGGATGTCCGACAAGGCACCGACCGCGGCGCAGCTGGCGGCGATGAAGGCGCTCGTGGAGCGGGGCATGCGCGAGGGCGCGTTCGGCATGTCGACCGGCCTCTACTACGCTCCCGGCAGCTACTCGACCACGGAAGAAGTCATTGCGCTCGCGAAGGTCGCCGCCGCGCACGGCGGCATCTACGACACGCACCAGCGGGATGAGAGTTCGTACACCATCGGGCTCCTCGCCTCGACCCGCGAAGTCCTGCGCATCGGGCGCGAAGCACGCATTCCCGTCCACATCTCGCACATCAAGGCGCTCGGTGTCGACGTATGGGGCGACGCGGATACGGTGATCGCGATGATCCACGCCGCGCAGCGCGACGGCCTGACCGTCGCCGCGTGCGAGTACCCGTACGATGCGTCGGGGACGAGTCTCGTCTCCGCCCTCGTCCCGCGGTGGGCGGAGGTCGGCGGACGGGACTCACTGCTCGCGCGCATCGCGGCGCCGGCCACGCATGCGAAACTGGCCGCCGAGATGCGCGAAAACATGCGGCGGCGCGGCGGGGCGCCGGCCATGCTCATCGTGGGCAGCCGCCAGAGGGACCTCGAGGGCAAGCGGCTCGACGCGATCGCGGCGGCGCGCGGCGCGGACCCGGTGGAGACCGCACTCGACATCATCCGCACGGTCGGCGACCAGAGCGTGGCATCGTTCAACATGAACGCGAAGGACATCGACACGTTCATGCGCGCCGATTTCGTCACCACCTGCTCCGATGGATCCGGCGGGCACCCGCGCAAATTCGGGACGTACCCGAAAAAAATCCGCGACTACGTGCTCGACCGCCCGGTGATCAGCATGGCACGCGCGATCGCATCGAGCTCCGGGCAGCCGGCGCGCGATCTGCAGATCGCGGAGCGCGGGAAGGTCCAGCCGGGGTGGTTCGCCGACGTGATCGTGTTCGATCCGAACACGATCCGGGATCTCTCGACCTACACCGAGCCGGAGAAACTGGCGGCGGGGATGCGGTGGGTGTTCGTGAACGGTCGTGCGGCGGTCGAGAATGGGGTGCCGACCAACGTGCTGGCGGGGAGGGCGCTGCGGCATGACCAATGACGGATAACCCGCTGTTTGCATTTTTTCACTGTCCTGTCGACCCGAACCCGCCCGCCCGTTCCGTGCTCTTCGCCACCACGCCCGCCGAGAAATCCATCACCTCGAACCTCGCCACCACCATCTGCGCGATGCGATCGCCGTGCGCGATCACCATCGGCGCCGGACCGCCATTCTTCACCGGCACGCACCATTCCTCGGGGTAGTCGGCATCCACGGTCCCCGGTGCATTGACGATCACGAGGTCCGTCTTCACGCTCGTCCCGGAGCGCGGGCGGATTCCCGCTTCGTACCCCTCGGGCAGGCGCGCCTTGAATCCCAGCGGCACGAGCGCTTTCTCGCCCGGAGCGAGTGTCAGGCAGAAAACACCGGCATCGTTCTCCATGCTCAGCCGGTCGCGCATGGCGCCGTCGCGGAAGATCCGCACGACGCGCGACGTCAGGTACGCGGCGAGGTCGTAGCCCGCGCTGCCGGCGGTCCCGCGCTGTGGCGGACGCACGTCGGGATGTAACGCTTCGAAGACGATGGATGGCATGTCACAAAATAGGCGCAGGGCGCAGGAGACAGGAGGATGCTGCAGTGGTGGGTGTGGAGGTGGAAGTGTTCCGTGTTGGGTGACGCGTTCACCCTCAGTCACTGACTCCTGATCACCGGACCCTCACCACCCACGACTGTAGCGAAGTTGCGCATCCCGCAGACTCATTGGCTCTTATTATTGTAGTTGTGTGTATATCCGTGTCATGAACATCCATCGTCTGGTCACGGTGCTCGCCTTGGCCGCTGCGCCGTTCGCGGCGATCCACGCCCAGGTCCTTCGCGATCCGGGGAATGTCGGCAGTGCGTCGCCAGCCGACCTGAGCACCGCCGTCGACGCCGGACGACGCGCACAGCAGGACTTCGAGAACTTCCGCCGCAAGCATCTCCCGAATGCGAGCGTGGGGCGCCCGAGCAACTGCGACGAGACCGTAGGCCGGTTTTGCTACTGGTACAACGAAAAGCAAACCATCCCGTCGGAGCCGAAGGTCATCGCGGACGCGCGGCTGCAGTTCCTCACGACGCTCGACTCGCTCGTCAAAGTCGCCCCGGACAGCCGCTGGATCACCGGCCAGCGCGTACGCTACCTGGACGAGGCCGGCCAGCACCAGGCGGCACTCAGCGCCGCGCGCGCGTGCACGGTCGGCGGATGGTGGTGCAGCATTCTCGTCGGCTTCGCGCAGCACGAACTCGGCAACTACGTCGACGCGGGCAAGGCGTTCGAGACGGGGATCGGGAAAATGCTGGACCGCGACCAGTGTGCGTGGCACGACGTCTCGCTGCTCATCGACGACGACGCGCGACAGCAGTACCGGCGCTACCAGTGCGGAGATCCGCAGCGCACGGCGTTTGAGAACCGCGTCTGGTTCCTCGGGCGCACGCTGTACTCCATGCCGGGCAACGACACGCGCACCGAGTGGTACGCGCGGATGACGATGGCCGAGCTGCTCAAGGATGCGCCGAGCCAATACCAGTTCGGTTTCGATGACGACGAACGCGAGCTCATGCTCCGGTTCGGCTGGGAACGCTCGTGGGCCATGACGCGTGACGGGATCACGGGCGCAGAGTCGGTCCCCGCGTACCGCATGATTCCCGCTGGCTTCGTCATCGACGAACCCTCGCTGTCGGATTCCGCGAACTGGCGCCTCCAGCTTCCGCCGGTGATCGCGCGGTACAGCCCGCCGTACGCGACCGTGCTCAAGCCCCTCGAGCACCAGAAGGCGGTCTTCCACCGCGGCGACAGCGCGCTCGTGGTGCTCGCATACGACTCGCGAACGATGCCCGAGCTTGCGGGCGGGCCGATCAATGCGGCCGTCGTTGTCACTCCGGGCACGGCGCCGGTGCAGTACATGACATCCGTCGCGAACGCGCCGCCGGTCGGCGTGCTGACAATCAAAGCGCCATGGGGTCCGCTCCTCATGAGCGCGGAGGTCACCGCACCGGAGCACCACGCCGTCGCGCGGGCGCGGTACGGCGTGCGTCCGCCCTTTGCAGTCGGAACGAGGGTCACGCTTTCGGACCTGTTGTTCTACAAACCGTATGGTACCTTCCCGACGACGGCGGAAGAGGCGGCCCCGCATGCCGTCCCGACCGAGCGGTTGCGCGCCGACGAAAAACTCGGCGTCTTCTGGGAGTCGTACGGCACCGATCCCGCCGGTGAGAAAATGAACATCTCGCTGACGGTCGTGAAGGAAGTCGAGGAGGCTGGATTCCTGCGGCGAAAGGCCGAGGCTCTCAAGCTGGTGCGCCAGGCAACGCCGGTGAGCGTATCGGTGGAAGACATGTCGGCGCGCGGATCGACCACGTCGCCGCGCGCGATCGAGCTCGACATCTCGACGCTCAAGAAGGGCGCGTACATCGTGCAGCTCGAGATTACCGTGGCCGGGCAGTTCACCGTGCGTGCCGACCACCGCATCGAGATCATCGGCCCGTGACCGCGAAGCCGCGCGGGTCGTCTCCGCGCGTGATGAAGAGCCTGCTCGCCCTGATCCTGTTCGTGGCGCCACCGCTGGCTGCCCAGTCGACGGCCGATTCCGGCACGGCGGCGCCAAAACACAAGGCGGCGGCGACCGCACCGGCGGCAAAGAAGAAAAAGAAAGTTCCGCCCCCCAACGCCGACAGCATCGCGCAGGCGCGGGAGGACTCGATCGTCGATGCGAAGTGGCCGGTGAAGGGACCGGAGCCGCTGCCCGGCTCCATCCTTCCGGGAAAGCGGATCGTCGCCTACTACGGCAACCTGATCAACAAGCGCATGGGCGTACTGGGCGAGTACCCGCCCGACGAAATGCTGCGCAAACTCGACGCCGAAGTGGAGGCGTGGACGAAGGCCGATCCGACGACGCCGGTGCAGCCGGCGCTTCACCTGATTGCCGTCGTCGCGCAGAGTACGCCCGGCAAAGACGGACGCTACCGACTGCGCATGGATTCGGCCGTCATCGAGCGGGTCGCCGCGCTCGCCGCGACGCGCAACGCGCTCGTGTTTCTCGACGTCCAGGTCGGCCTCTCCACGCTTCGCGAGGAACTGCCGCGGTTGGCCGGTTTTCTCTCGCGTCCGAACTTCCATCTCGGGATCGACCCCGAGTTCTCGATGAAGGACGGTACGCCGCCCGGCAGGAAGTTCGGCACGATCGATGCGGCTGACGTGAACTACGCGTCGGCGTTTCTCGCCGACCTTGTGACGAAGTACTCGCTGCCGCCCAAGGTCCTCGTCATCCATCGCTTCACGCAGCACGGCGTGACGAACACGAAGAAGATCACGCTCGACGCGCGGGTGCAGATCGTCATGGACATGGACGGGTTCGGCCCGCCGGACCTCAAGCGGGGAACGTTCAAGCGGTGGATCAAGGCCGAGCCGGTCGAGTTCGTCGGATGGAAGCAGTTTTATAAGCCCCGAAACGACTTCCCGCGGACGACGATCGCCGAGATCCTGCGGCTGCATCCGCGGCCGCTCTATATCCAGTATCAGTAAGAGCTATTTCAAGAATCGAGCCTCCGTCGCCGCAAATCGCTTCTTCATGACGCGGATCGCCGCGGGATTCGAGTCCACCAGCGTGACGTCGCGCCCGTGCCGGTCCGCGGCCTCGCCGAACGACCCGCTCCCGGCAAAGAAATCGAGCAGCTGGTCCCCCGGCTTCGAGTGCACCTTCACGATGCGCTCGAGAATCGCGAGCGGTTTCTGCGTCGGGTAGCCCGTCTTCTCCTTGCCCGTCGGACTCACGATCGTGTGCCACCATGTATCGGTTGGCAGCTTGCCGCGCGCGCGCTTCTCCGGCGTGACGAGCCCGGGTGCCATGTACGGCAGGCGGTCGGATTCGGACTGGCGGAACGTGTACCGCGCGGGGTCGTGCGCGTACCAGAGAATCGTGTCGTGCTTCTGCGCCCACTTCGTCTTGCTGCGGCCGCCGTAGTCGTAGGCCCAGATGATCTCGTTCATGAACGATGCGCGGCCGAAGATCGCGTCAAGGCGGACCTTCACATAGTGCACTTCCCGCGCGTCGAGATGGACGAACAGGCTGCCGGTCGCGCGCAGCAGCCGCTTCGCCTCGAGGAGCCGCGGCTCGAGAAAGGCGAGATAGTCGTCGAACACGTCGCCGAACTGTTCCGACCCGAGTGCAGTGGAGGCGTAGCGGCGTCCGCCGAACCCGGTGCGGTCGCCTGCCGCGTCGCGCGTCGTACGAAACCGTATGCGCTTCTGCGTGCGGCCGGTGTTGAAGGGTGGATCGATATAGATGAGATCGAATCCGCCGGGCGGCATGGCCGCCAGTACGCGCAGGTTGTCTCCCCGATGGACCGTGATCACCGGGGTGAAACTACCGGCGGGGAGCGGCGAGTGGGGAGTGGGGAGTTCCGTCCCGGTGACACGAGGGCGAGCGGCGCGACGAAACCTTTCCGGTGACAGCGGGGTTGAGAACTGATTCAACGCTCCCGCCGCGCCTCGCCACGCAAGGACTTGCTTGACTAGTTCTGAAGCCCTAGTCTACGCCATGCTTCGCCGCCTCTTGTTCGCGTCGTCAGCACTTTGCACGCCGCTCCTTGCCCAAACCGCGCCTGCGGCGAAGCCGGCGCACTTTCAGGGTCAGGTCGTCGACAGCGCCGGTCGCCCCGTACGCTCGGCGATCGTCGAGACCGACGATCCGCCCAGGGCCGTCGTCTCCGACGATTCGGGGTACTTCCGCTTCACCGAACTTCCAGCCGGACCGATCACGGTACGCGTACGGCGCATCGGGTTCGAAGGAATTGAATTCCAGCTTCGCCTTCTTTCCGACTCCACCGTGAGTGTCGGCGTGAGGCTGCTGCCCACGGCGCAGCTGCTCCAGGCGGTCGAGGTCGACGCTGGAGCGGAGGCCACCCACCCGCAGCTGGCGCAGACTGGATTCTACCAGCGCATGCGCGCGGGGTGGGGCCACATGGTCACGCCTGAGGAGATCGACAAGAAGCGAGGCTCGGCTCCCGGCGCGTCGACGTTCCTGCAGGACATCGTGGGGATCAAGGTCGCGCACGGGCAGGGCAGCCGGCACGGCACGGGACGCGGCGGCGCTGGCGGTGGTGCGCTCGTCCTCGGCAAGACGGCGAAAGGCGCAGATTGCGTGATGAACTTGCTCATGAACGGGCAACCCGTAAAACTGACGGCGGGCGAGACGTTCGACATGTTCTTCACCGTCAACGAGGTGTACGCGATCGAAACCTACGCGCACGCGACGGAGATTCCCGCGGCGTACCAGCAGCTGCTCGGCAACGACTTCTGCGGCGCAGTCATCGTGTGGACGGTCTCGAAGATGACGCTCAAGCCCCAGCATTGACCGGTGGCGGGATCACCGCGTGCAGGCGCGCGCCGGACTCGGCCCCCTGATCTGCGTGTGCAGGTCGAGCGCGCACTGCACGGTGAGCATCGCGGCCAGCGCCAGCCCTGAAACGGCCAGCCTCGGCGTGAAGCGCGTGCGCCGGAGCATCCACCATCCGCCGAGGATCACCGGGGCTTCCACGAGCAGGTCGAGCCAGCTCCACCGGTAGATATAGAGGCCGGCCACCGGCCCGCCCGGCCAAAGTCCCTTTCGCCCCGTGAGATAGTCCGGCGGCAGGTGAAGGACCACCATGCCCGCGACCAGCAGTGCCGTCGTCGTGTTGCGCGTGTGCAGGAAGGACGCGAGGCCGAACACCACCGCGAGCATCGCCACGGCGGGCAGTGAATGAGACAGCACGCCGTCGGGATTGCAGTACTTCTGCAGGGCGAACACGCCGTCGAGGACGTCGGGCGCCACCGCGGCGGCGAGCAGCCACAGGAGCGACACACATTCGTCCGGTTCGCGCCTATCGAGCGCCCGCACGCCATAGGCGATGCCAATGTGTCCGACAATCATGCATCAAAGTAATGGACGGGGCATTGTCGCCCTAAAGTTTGCGCGTGCGCATGCCGAGACTCGTGGGAACGCCGTACCCCGCCCCGCCTTTTTCGGAGCTGCATATGCGCAACCGATCCAACCCCGCGTTTCGACTCCTCGCCGCCGGCGCGATCGCGCTCGGTGCGGCGTGCGGCGGGACGCGCGTCACCACGCTGCCCCGCCTCTCGCGCGCTGAAACAGGACGCGTGGTGCCGGACTGGTATGTGAATCCGCCGCGCGACGCGAAGCTCCTCGCTGCGTCGGGTTCGGCGACGTCGAGCGACATGCAGCTCGCGCTCACGAAAGCCCAGACCGTCGCGCGCGCGACGCTCGCGGAAGAGATGCAGGCGACGTACAAGGTCCTGTCGAAACAGTTCGCCGAGGAAGTGGGCCGCGACGACTCCAATCGTCTGCTCGACCAGTTCACGCGCACGGTCGAATCCGTCGTCAATGCGAACCTCGTGAACACGGCGTTGAGCCGGCAGTACCTCCAGCAGGAAGGCGCGGGATATCGCGCCTTCGTGCTCGTCACAGTGGCGCGGGACGACATCGCGGCGCGCCTGCTGAAGGAACTCAAGGCGAACGAGGCACTCTATACTCGCCTTCGCGCGACCCAGGCATTCAGGGACCTCGAAGCGCAGACCGCCGCACCGCCGGCACCGTGACCGTCGTCGCGCGCCGCGCGTTTCGCACGCTGCGATGAGGTCGGCGCATACGCGGCGTGCACTCGCCGCGACGGCCGCCACGCTGTTCTGCAGCGTGTCGCACACAGGTGCTGCGCAGGATTCGCCCGTGCCGGTCGTCGCGGTCGGCGAGGGCCGCACCTTCACGGCCGCGCTGTCGTCGGCGGTCCGCATGGCGGTCGAAGCCGGCGCGGGCGCGACGGTGGCCGGCGCCGCATCGTCAAGCGGTGAGCGCCTCGTATCTGACTCGGTTCGCACTGTGAGCCGCGGTGTGGTGACCCGGTACGCGCTGATCGACAGTTCGCGCGGCGACGGGAGCGTGCGGGTCCGTATTCTCGCGATGGTTTCGCCCATCGCGGAACGCGACGCCGTCGGCGCCCGCGCCTCACGCGTCGCGGCGCAAGGAGACCTGTGGAGTGTCAACGCGGCGCTCGATGCGGCCCGGCGGAGGGATGAAGGGAACATGCTCGCGCAGGTCTTCGGAGCGACGGACAGCCTACCGAGCCCGTATCGGTACGAAATCGAAACCGGCCCTCCGGTGCCCGACGGTCCGAAGCTGCGCCTCCGCCTCCGACTCATACGGTCGCCTGCGCCCGCGTATTCGGCGCTCCGGGACCGGGCCCGCGCCCTGCTCGCGGCGATCGCCGGACCCGCCGGCGTGCGCACCGGGCACCTGCCGCCGGTCGCCGACGAGCAGGCTGACGTGCGGGTGTGCGTGTCGCACTGCGCACGGGGCGAGCGTCGGCTGCTCAACGCGCGTGCCGCACTCGACGACACCGATTCCCTCGGCGCGTTCGACCCGCCCGTGATTACCGCGCCCGGGGCCACGCCGGTGCCGACACTCTTCCCGGCGCTGCCGACCGTGGGCGGGTTCGCCGTCGCGTTCACGGACTCGTCGAACCATCGCCGCACTGTCGTGCACGTGCGATCCACGCGCGGCTATCTCGCCGTCGCCGGCTATCTGCGCGCGACATTCGACGACGCCAGGTTCAGGCTCGAGGCAGGCGACCGCGCGGTTGACGTGCTCCAGGCATTCCGTTCACCTCGCACGGGACAGCCCGCGCCGCGCTTCGAGGCCTCCGCCGCGGCCGGCAGCGCACCGCTTGCGCTCGCGCGGGGGTTCACGCCGCGCACCTCCGGAGGACCGGGAGCGCCGACGTCGCTCGGATCGCCGTACGTCGTGCTGACGGTGCCCGCTGCCGACGACGTCCGCGCTGACACGGCGTACGTCGATCTCCTGGTCTCGCCCGCGGAGCTGGCGGGAATCACCGCGTTCGGGATCTCACCGCTCGGCGTGCCACAGCGGGGCGCGGCGCAAGTTCCCGTCACGCGTTCCGTCATTCCCGCGCCGCGCATGTCGGCCATCGCGAATACCGCGCAGGGCACGACGCACGCCGGGCCGCCCGTGCCTGCGGCGGTGCTGAACGCGCTGTCGCGGGCGCCGCTGGCCGACGGCGACGGTGCGCTCTCGCCCGTCGCCGGCATCGTCGTCGCAGTCGGCAGCGCCGCGGTGAGCCCGGCCGCTCCCTCCGGGGCATGCGCGGTCGCCCGGTTGCGCGCCCAGCGCGAACTCGTGCGATTCATCAGCGGGTCGCATCTCGAAGGCCGCATCGGACTCACCACCTCGGAGACCCGCGGCAGCGGAGCCGAAGAGCGTTTTCACGAGGAGATCTCGGAAACCGTTGCCGGACGCATGGCGGGCGCCGCGCTCGCGGCGCAGTGGACCGCACCAGCGCCCGCGCGCTGTCGCGTCGCCCTCTGGCTCACCGACAGCCTCATCACGAGGCGAGACTCGACCGACCGCACGCACCGCTGACCGAATCACGCCTCGGCAACACGTTGCGCGGAGCATGCTCCCGCGGTTACTTCGAGAGGATTTGAGTACTGGACCAGAGGACCAATCGCGCGCCCCGACCTCACGAGGCCGTGTGACCCGAGCGTTTGAAAAACGATTTCCAGTCGGCATCGCTGTGGTCGTCGCCATAATCCTGGCGAACACGGCGCTCTCCTACCGCAATACAGTCCAGCTGTATGCGGCGGCCGACGGGCTCGCCCACAGCGAGCGTGTGCAGGCCGCGCTGGAGCAAGTCCTCACCTCCGCCGCCGAGGCCGAAACCGGTCAGCGCGGTTACCTGATCACGGGGAACGAGCGCTATCTCGAGCCGTTCACCGCCGCCGAGCATCGCATCGACTCGGAAGTGTCGCGGCTTGCGCAACTCACGCGCGACAACGCCGAGCAGGAAGCCGAGGTTCCGCGCCTGCAGCGCTTCGTCGTCCAGAAGCTCGATGAGCTGCGCCTCATCATCGCGGTCCGCAAGGAGAACGGGTCCGACGCGGCGAACGCGCTGGTGCTCACCGATCGCGGGCGCCTGGCGATGGACTCGCTGCATGCGGTGGTGAGCCGAATGGAGAACCGTGAGCGCGGCACCATCGCCGAGCAGGCGGAGGCCTACGTGCAGAGCCGCGACTGGGCGGTGAGCGTCGGCCTCGCCGCCGGCTTCACCGCCCTCGTGCTCGTCACGGCGTTCGTCGTGCTGCAGCAGCGGAGCATCCGGTCGCGTGCGCTCGCCGCAGGCGCGCTGTTCGAGCAGAAGGAGCTGTTCCGCACCACCCTCGCCAGCATCGGCGACGCGGTGATCTCGACCGACCGGGGCGCGCGCGTGACCTTCCTGAACCCCGTGGCAGAGGCGCTCACCGGCTGGACGTCGACCGAGGCCAGCGGCGAACCGCTGGCCTCGGTCTTCGAGATCGTGAACGAGGACACGCGCGCGCCCGTGCAGAACCCGGCGCTCCGCGCGCTGCGCGACGGCGCGGTGGTCGCACTCCAGAACCACACGGTGCTGATCGCGAAATCCGGCAGCGAGACGCCGATCGACGACAGCGCGGCGCCGATTCGCGACGCACAGGGGATCATGACGGGCGCCGTGCTCATCTTCCGCGACATCTCCGAGCGCAAGTCCGCCGAACTTGCGCTGCGTGACGCCGACCGCCGCAAGGACGAGTTCCTCGCGGTGCTCGCGCATGAGCTGCGGAATCCGCTGGCGCCGATGCGCAACGCGCTCGAGATGGTGCGCCTCTCGGCCGACGACCCGGCCGTGATGTCGACCGTGCGCGGCACGATGGAACGGCAGGTGGATCACATGGTGCGGCTCACGGACGATCTCCTCGACGTCTCCCGGATCACGCGCAACCGGCTCGAGTTGCGGCGGCGGCCGGTCGACCTCGCCGTCGTGGTGCATCAGGCCATGGAAAGTTCCGACCCGCTGCTGAAGGAGCGCCGGCATACGGTCACGCTCGCGCTTCCCACGATCCCGCTGTTCGTGAACGCCGACGAGGGGCGCCTCGCGCAGGTGCTGTACAACCTGCTCGGAAACGCCGCGAAGTACACGCACCCCGGCGGCCGGATCCACGTCCGGGCCATGCGCGACGGCGCGGACGCGGTGATCACTGTCTCCGACAACGGGATCGGCATCGCGCGCGAGAACCTGCAGAGCGTGTTCGAGATGTTCACGCAGGTGGACTCGTCGCTCGAGCGTTCGCAGGGCGGACTCGGCATCGGTCTCACGCTCTCCCGCCGGATCGTCGAACTGCACGGCGGGACGATCGACGCGGCGAGCGATGGCCCGGATCAGGGGAGCACGCTGACGATCCGCCTTCGCGCCGAAGAGAACGACGCCCCGGTCGGGGACGCCGCGGCGCCGCGCACGTTCGCACTGCCGAAAGGCCGCCGCGTGCTGATCGCCGACGACAACCGCGACTCCGCGGACACGCTTGCCGCGATGCTCGAGATGGTCGGCCATGACGTCCGCGTGTGCTACGACGGCGTCAACGCGCTCACGCAAGCCGAACTCTTCCGGCCGGAAATCATGCTGCTCGATATCGGAATGCCGGTCCTCAACGGACTCGAACTCGCGGCGCGAGTCCGCGAACGGCCGTGGGGATCCCGCATTCATCTCATCGCGCTCACCGGGTGGGGACAACCGGAAGACCTCAAGCGATCCCAGCGCGCGGGCTTCAACCACCACTTGGTGAAGCCCGTCGAACTCTCGCGGCTCCAGGAACTGCTTGGAGTGGACTCATGATGGCGCGACCGCTCGCCCTCGCCGCCCTTTCGGTGCTCGCGTGCGCCGGCACCACGCCGCTTGCCGCGCAAGCCGTGACCTACCACTGGTCGGCGGGCGATACGCTGCGATATCACAACACGACGAAGATGGAGGGCGTGGTGCACGGTGCCGCCGGCGACGCGCCGTTCACCCTCTCGCGTGACGCCGTCTACGCGTTCGCCTTCGCCAGCGGCGACTCCTTGACCGCATGGTACGAATCGCTGGCAGTGGACGCATCCGGCGCGCTCAGCGGGGAAAAGCCGAACCCGCAGGAACTGCTCCATCTGCCGTACCATCTGCATGTAGAGCCCAACGGCCGCGTCGTGACGATCAAGTCGCCCACGCTGCCGCGCACGGCACGGCTGATCGCCGAGCTGTCCCCGCAGCTCGACGACTTCTTCCCGCGGCTCCCGGTGTCGGGCAAGGTGCCGGTCGGCGAAACGTGGACGGACACCGTCACAAGAAGTGAGAACGATCCCGATGGGCATCATGTGTCGATCCGGCGGATCAGCCACTACAAGGCGGCGCGGGACTCGATCGTCGACGGCAAGGCCGCGATGGTCATCACGCAGCATACCGAAGTGCGCATCACCACCTCCGCCCCGATGCAGCAGCAGCCGTTCGTCACCGACCTCTCGCTCACTGGAGAGGAGGACGCCACGGCGCTGTTCAGCGTGACCGACGGGCGGATGCTCTCACGCGAGCGGAGCGGCGAACTCCGCGGAGCGGTGACGTACAAGGGCGGCGAGAAGCCGTGGGTGGTGAACCAATCGTACCGGTTCCACCGCACGGACATCCTCGAGCCCGCGCCGCACGACCGCTGACTTACGGCGCGGACGGCCGCGGCAGCTTCTCGTCGCGCTGCGCCGCCTGCCATGCAAAGCTCGCGACGACGGCCGCATTGAACTTCATGTCGTCCGGCTGCAGGCGCTCGTAGACGTCCTGGTTCGTGTGGTGGGTGACATTGCCGTAGTCGAGCGGATCCTGAATGAACTGGAAGCCGGGCAGCCCCACCGCGACATACGAAAGGTGGTCGGTGCCGCCCGTATTGCTGATCGTGAGCGTCCTCATGCCCATGTCCTTGAACGGGCCCATCCATGCGTCGAAAATCGGACGCTCGGCCTCCATCCCCTGCAGGTACACGCCGCGGATTTTTCCGCTGCCATTGTCGACGTTGAAGTACGCGGCAAAGTCCTTCTGTTCCTGTGTGAGGTGCACGCCCGTGCTGTCGCTGTAGCCGAAGTGCTGCTTCACATACGCGCGCGACCCGAGCAGCCCCTGCTCTTCTCCGGTCCAGAGTGCGATGCGAATCGTGCGGCGCGGCTTGAGGTCGAGGGTCTTCAGCAGCCGAATCGCCTCGAGCATGACCCCGGAACCCGCGCCGTTGTCGGTCGCGCCGGTGCCCGAGTGCCACGAATCGAAGTGCGCGCCAATCATCACGACTTCGTGCTTCAGCGCGGGATCGGTCCCGGGAATTTCGCCGACAATATCGAAGGAGCTCGTGTTCTCCGGGAAAAATTTGTTCCGCATGGTGAGCTCGAGCGGTACCTCGACGTGCTTCTCGAGCATGCGCGCGATCCGTCCGTACGATTCCTGCGATACGTGCACCGTCGGAATCGCGGCAACGCCGCGCACCCGCGACGCACCATTGTTCGTGCCGATGTCACCGCCGACGTGCGTCGCGTCGCCGAGCAGGATCGCGCCCACGCCCTGCGACACCATCCAGCGCAGGGTGCTGGTGTCCGCCACGTTCAGGCCGGGGCGCACACCGCGGAGGCCGGCGCCGCGCGCAACGGCGGCGGCGGAGTCGCGGGAATACTCGACGTGGCACGTCCGCGACATTTCCGGCTCGGGGCGCGCGGCCGGCGCACCGGCAGGGCGCGGCTCAGCGGGTTTCGCCGCCGCCATCACGGCGAGCGCCGAATCACTGAGGCGTGTTGCGGTGGCGGTGAACGCGTTGACCGGGCGGTCGAGCGGGGGTGCGGTCATGATGAACGCATTCCGGAGTTTCCCGGCGTACTGTTCCTTCAGTTCAGCGAGACACCCCGATGCGATGCGAACCGCGTGGCCGCTCACCGCGCCGTTCGTGCCGATGGACCAGGCCTGCGGCACCGCCTCCACGATGAACGGCGCCGCGGTCAGCGCCATCAGCGAGAAGCGCTCGTTTTCCCAGCCGAGTCCGGCGGGCGTATCCCACGTTTCGCTGTGCACATTCGAGAGGCCCCACGAGCGCATTTCGCCCATCGCCCAGTCGCGCGCACGCGTTGCGTTGGGCGACCAGGTGAGGCGTGGACCGTAGACGTCGGAGAGCCAGCTCATGAGTTCCATCACATGTGAGCGGCTCATCTCTTCGGACTTGATCTTTTCGATCGTCGAGACGTCCACCTTTTCCTGCGCGGCGAGCGGCGCGGCCAGCGGCGCGGCGACGGCGAATCCGGCGATCGCAAGGACGAGCAGCCGGCGTGAAATACGAGTGCAGGTGCTGCACATTTTAACAACTCCGGGTTTACGGGGTCCAAACAGCGGAACGACACATGAAAGAATGACGTGCGACGCTCGCGGACGGAAGCGACGGCTCCATTTCCCCCTTAAGGTGTAGATTCAATCATGAAAAAACCCTCTGCAGCCCGCCTTGCCGCGCTCGCCGTGCTCCTCGCGGCCGCGACGGCGCTCGGCGCCCAGCAGGCGCCGGCCGTTCAGCTCGCCTTCGGATTCGAGTGCGGCGACCGCTTCCTCGTGAAGAATGACGGCAGCGCTCCTGTCACCCTCGAATGGAAGGCGACCGGCAGTGCCGACCGCTCGCAGCTGCACCTGGGCGCGAACGAGTCGCGTGAAATTGCCTCCGCGTCGAATGACGCGGTCGAGCTGTACGTGAACGGCAAGGTCGTCGCCACCGAACCCAAGGGAACCAAGGCCTGCGACGCGGCAAACGCGTCGGGGACGGCGCCCGACGCGCCAATGGTCGTCGTGCGGCCACTCGACGGCCAGTCCGCAGACGCCTCCCCGCAGGCAGCCGGAGATCCGCCATCGCGCGTGGCACGCCTGAGTTCGATGCAGGGCGGCGTCTCGTTCCAGGCGGCGGGGTCGGCCGAGTGGGGCACGGCGATGCTGAACTCGAGCCTCACGACCGGGGACCGTCTGGTCTCGGATGACGACGGACGCGCGGAACTCGAGGTCGGCGGGGTCGCGGCCCGGTTCGGGTCGTCGGCCGACGTCACGGTTACGAGCCTCACTGACGGCCTGTTCCAGCTCGGCGTCGCGGCGGGCACACTGCGCCTGAGCGTGTACCGGATGAATGCGGGCGACACAATCGAGGTGGACACCCCGAACGGCGCCGTGACGATGCTCACCCCTGGGAACGTCAGGATCGAGACGAACAGCGCGGGAACGCAGACGCTGGTCAGCGTCGAACGCGGCCGCGTCGAATTGAACGGCCCGAATCTCTCGCAAGTGCTCGACGCGGGCCGTACCGTGCAGCTCGCGGCGCGCGACGGCGGCGTGCAGATCGTGAGCGCCGCACACCCCGCTTCGGACACCTTCGACGCATGGAGTTCGTACCGCGACGGCAAGCTCACGAATACCGCGTCGCAGTCCGAAGCGTACGTCAATCCGGACGTTCCGGGCGTGCAGGACCTCGATGCGAACGGGCGGTGGGAAACGGATGCGGACGATGGGCCGATCTGGTATCCGACTACCGTCGCGGTCGGCTGGGTGCCGTATCGCTACGGGCACTGGGGCTGGGTCGAACCATGGGGGTGGGTCTGGATTTCGGACGAACCGTGGGGCTTCGCGCCGTTTCACTACGGACGCTGGGCGTTCGTACGCAATCGCTGGGGGTGGGTGCCTGGTCCGCGCATGGGCCGCCCATACTATTCGCCCGCGCTCGTCGCGTTCGCGGACGGCAGCGGATTCGGAGTTGGCGTCGGTGTCTCGGCATGGTTCCCGCTCGGCCCGCGCGATCCATATATCCCGTGGTACCATCACGACGACCGCTACTTGCGCGCCGTGAACCGCGCGAACGTGCGCGGCGTCACCAACATCGATGTGTTCGTGCACGTTCGCGACGTGGAGCATTTCCACTACGCGAATCGCACGGCTGCGATGACCGTCGTGCCGACCACGGCATTCGCGTCTGGACGGCCCATCGCGCACGAGGTCGTGCACGTTGCGCCGGAGCGCATTTCGTTCGCGCGCGTCACGCCACACCCGGGCGTCGTGCCGACACGGGAGGCGGCGATCGGCGGTGGTGCGATAGTCCAGCGCCCGCACGCGGCGGTGGAGCGCACGGCGGTTCCGGAGCCGCGCCGCGGCGGAGCGCCGGGGTCTCCAGGCACGCCGAGGGTTCAGCCACCGGCCAGGGGATCGGTCGGACCCGGCCCGCGGCCTCTGGTCAATCGCGCTCCGCTGCCGCCGGCGTCGGTGCCATTTGCCGCGCGGCAGAAAGCGATTGCCGAGCATCCGGGTAGACCGCTCGAGCCGCAGCAGGTGCAAAACCTGCGCGCGGGACGTCCTGCGGGTCCGCACAGGGATCCGGAGCCACCGCATCCGCGAACCGCTGTGGAGCGGAAACCCGCGGCAAAAAAGCCGGCCAAGTAATTACTGCAACTGCATTGCCACCGAGAATCGCGGAGAACAGCCTGCAGGATTGAACAGCGCGGATCAAGCAAGAGACGTTGGGGGAACTGCGCTCCGCATCATGCGGAGTCGCAGTTCCCCCAAGTGTTTTGTCTTGATCAGGCCGTGCAATCCTGCAGCAGTTCTCGGTGCGAATCCGCGGGAGAGCATTGGATCGGCGCGGTCTCGCGACCCCGGCTAGCGATGCCGGCGCGCTGCACGGCTCTTCTTTTTCGGCTTCGCCTTTGGCTTGGACTTCGCCTTGGATTTCGGCTTCGCCTTGGACTTCGGCTTGGATTTGGGCTTCGCCTTGGACTTCGGCCTGTGTTTAGGCTTGGATTTCGCCTTCGCCTTTGGCCTGGCACTGGCCTTGGCCTTCACGACAGCCTTGGCCTTTGGCTTCACCTTTGCCTTTGCCTTTGGCTTCGCCTCTGCTTTCGCTTTCGGCTTGGCACTCGCGCCCGGCGCGGCCGCGCGTACGTTTTCGCGCTCCTCGTGCACCGCGAACCCGATCCCGAGATCGTCGCAAAGCTCCGCGATGTAGTTCCCACCGGGGACTTCCATCGGCCCGTTCATGATTCGTCCGCCGAGCGCGATCGAGCGAGCGACCGAGTGATCGGTGCTCGGGATCCGCACATAGCTGAGCCACGCCGGCGGGGCGGCTACGCGGTCAGGCTTGGTGTACATGCCGCCGAGCTCGACACCGTTGCGCCCGAACATCCGGTACTTGCCCATCGGCCCCATGTCCATCGTCGACGTTTCGCTCCAGCCGCACAGCTCGCGGTAGAAATTCCATGCGGCCTCGCCGTCTGTCGTGCGAAGTTCGTGCCACGAAAACTCGCCAACCTCCGCGGTTCCCTCGTGTCCGGGCATGGGACCCGCCGACTCGAAGAGCGCAAACGTCGCGCCCTGCGGATCGCGCAACACCGCGAAGATCCCGACCGCGATGGGCGTCGGCGGCACGAACAGCGTGGCCCCAAGCCGGACTGCGTCGCTCGTGGACTGTTCGACGTCCTGCGTGCCAATGTACGGAAGCCAGTACGGCCTGGCCCCCATCGCCTTTGCCTCCTCCGGGATCGGCAGCACGCCGCCGATCGGTGCACCATTTACCGTCCACATGCGGTACGACGGGTCCTGGTCGAACGGCATCACGCCCCATCCCGTGACACTCGGATAGAATCGGATCGCTGCCTCGGGATCCGTGGTCATCAGCTCGTGCCACACGAACCGGCCACGCGGATTGATCTCTGACACGCTCGTGCTCTCTGGTTGGGGATACCAGAAGAATAACGCCGCCGGCGCGGCGCGCTTGACGCGATTCCGGTGGCCGCCCAGCTTCAGCCGGCGCACCCTTCCCTCTCCCAGGCCAGTTTCGATGCCGCTCCGCACCGCAGCCCATCGCTTTCACCAGGCGGCGATCGCCGCCGCTGTCGCCGTCGCCCCGCTCGCCGCCCAGAAGCCGGCCCTTACGCAGGCCGACTACGCCAAATGGGAGACCCTCGGCGCATCGATCGTCTCACCGGACGGCAAGTGGGTGGCGTACGACATCCGCCGGAACAGCGGGGCCAACGAACTGCGGTGGCACGCCATCGACGCCGACGGCGAGCACGCCGTCAAAATGGGAAGCGGCGCGGTATTCACGCGCGACAGCCGTTACCTCGTTTATACAGTTCTGGCGGACACGACGGGCGGCGCTGGACGCGGGGGTCGCGGCGGACGGGGCGGCACGGCGGGCACCGCCACGCCGGCCGCGAATCACAACAAGGCCGCAATCGTCGACCTTCGCACTGGCGCCACCGCGGTCTTCGACGACATCCAGAGTTTCGTCGTCAGCGCGGACGGAGGCCACGTCGCGCTGCGCCGGTACTCACCGTCCGGACGCGCGGCGCACGGCGCAGACCTCGTCGTGCGCGACCTTGGCGCGGGCACCGACATCACGCTGGGCAATGTCAGCGAGTACTCGTGGAGCGACGACGGCGCACTGCTCGCGATGACGATCGACGTGGACGGCAAGACGGGAAACGGCGTGCAGCTCCTCGAGGCGTCAACCGGGCGGATCCGCCCCCTCGACGCGGGCGACGCGCAGTACGTGAACCTCGTGTGGCGCGCGCGCAGCACCGACCTCGTCGTGTTCCGCAGCCGTCCGGACAGCGCGTTCGCCGACACGAGCTATGCTGTCCTCGCGTGGAACGGACTCGCGGGCGGGACGACCGCGCCGAATGTCTACGATTTCAGCGCCGACGCGGCGTTCCCCCGGGGGATGCGCGTCGCATCGTACCGGCGCCCGCAATGGGACGACGATGGCAGCACGCTGTTCTTCGGCATCACGGAGCGCGAGGCCAAGGCGCCGGCACCAATCCATGCGACGGGCGCATTGGCGCCCGCACGCGTCGAAGTGTGGCACTGGAAAGATCTGCGCGAGTTCCATACGCAGCAGGTCAACGGTGCGCAGGACCGGCAGCGGACGGAGCCGGTCGCCTGGCATCTCGCGCAGCACTCGATCGTGCGCCTATCCGAAAATCCGTTCGAGATCATCCAGTTCTCGGAGAATCACAAGACGGCCCTCGCATCCGACGAGGACCCGTATTTCAAGGAGATCATTTCCGGGCGCCAGTATCGCGATCTCTACCGAATCGATCTCGCCACCGGCGCGCGCGCGAAGCTCGCGACGAAGATTCCCTTCGGGCCGCAGATCGCGCCGTCCGGTCGGGCATATGTGACCGTTGAGGGAAGCCAGTGGTGGTATCGAGATCTCGCGGGCGGAGCGCCGGTGAACCTCACAGGGAAAATCCGGAGCGGGTTCGTCGACGCGGAGGACGACCACCCGGTTCCGGAGCGCCGCGCCTATGGATTCGCCGGTTGGGTGACGAACGAAAAGAGCGTGATCGTCTACGACCGGTTCGATCTTTGGCAGGTGAACGTCGACGGGTCGAACCCCCTGCGCCTGACAAGGGGCCGCGAGGATTCGACCGTCTATCGCTACGTGCCGCTCGACGCGGATGTGCGGACGATCGATATGAGCCAGCCGCTTATGCTCTCAGCGACGGGCGAGTGGAGCAAGAAGAGCGGCTACGCGCGGATCAGCGCCGGCCATCCCGTAGAGCGCCTGGTGTGGCTCGACAAGGGCGTTTCGCGCCTCGTGAAGGCGAAGAGCGCCGACACGTACCTGTTCGTGGAACAGTCGTATGAGGAATCACCGAACGTATTTGCCGCCGCGGGCGCTTCGTTCGCGAGCGCGCGCGCCCAGTCCCGCACGAATGCGTTCCAGGCCGACTACGCATGGGGAAAGCAGGTGCTCCTCCCGTACGCCAACGCGCGCGGCGACAAGCTGCAGATGATGCTCACCTACCCGGCGAACTACCAGCCGGGGAAGAAGTACCCGATGGTCGTCTACTATTACGAGACGCTCTCGAACACGCACCATCAGTATGTGGTGCCATCGGAGCGCTCGGTCTACAACACGACGGTGTTCAGCCAGGAGGGATACTTCGTCCTGCGCCCGGACATCCGCTTCCAGGCACGCTCACCCGGGTGGAGCGGGCTCGACTGCGTCACCTCGGCGGTGAAGACGGCGCTCGCGACCGGAATGATCGATGCCGCGAAGGTCGGCAACATGGGACACTCGTGGGGAGGATATCAGTCGGCGTTCTACGCCGTGCACGGCCACGGGATGTTCGCGGCGACCATCGCGGGCGCACCGCTCACGGATCTCATCTCGATGTACGGCTACTCCTCCGGAAACTCCGGACTTCCCGAGACCGGCCACTACGAGACGAGCCAGGAACGGATGGACGTTCCGCTTTGGAGCGACCCGAAGGCGTACATCTCGAACTCCACGGTGTTCGCCACCGACTCGCTGCGGACGCCGCTGCTGCTCGAGGAGGGCGACGCGGACGGGAACGTGAACTACTACCAGTCGATGGAGCTGTACAACTTCGGGCGCCGCCTCGGGAAAAACGTCGTCTTCCTCGTGTATGAAGGCGAGAACCACAACGTCGCGCGCCCCGAGAGCCAGGCGGACTACCACACCCGGCAGCTCGAGTGGTTCGGCCACTATCTCAAGGGCGACCCGGCGCCGAAATGGATCACGAGCGGCGAAACGTACCTCGAGCGCCAGAAAATCCTCAGAGAGGCAGGGGTCACGCCGGTTCCCTGAGACGCACCGCATGGGAATGGGCGGGAGCCATCCCGCTCATCTCCCGGCGCAGCGCGCCGATACTAGGGGAATCCCCGAATCCCCTGCAATCCGCGCGTGTCCACCATTCTCGTCATCGAAGACGATCCCGGCGTCCGCCGCGTTCTCCTGCACACCCTCGAATACGCGGGGCACCAGGTGCGCGCAGTCGACAACGGTCGCGATGCGCTCCGCGCCTTGCAGGACCTTGAGCCGGATCTCGTGGTCACGGACATCGTCATGCCGGACTCGGACGGGCTCGAGATCATCCGCGTCCTCCGCAGCGACCACCCCGGGGTCCGCATCATCGCGATCTCCGGCGGCGGGATGATCTGCCGCACCACCTACCTCGAGCTCGCGCACCTGCTCGGTGCGGACGTGACGCTCCAGAAACCGATCCTGCCGTCGGACCTGATTTTCGCGGTGAGCGAACTGCTCGCGAGTCATGCGCACAGGGCCACCCCCGGAGCGCTTCCCGGCGGCGGGTCGCGGTGAACGCGCTGCGTCGGCCGGAGGAGATCCGGCTCGAGAGCGAGCGCCGCCTCGCGATATCGACCGTGACGATCATCCTCGGCCTCGACCTCGCCGTGATGATCCTCGATCTCCGCTCCGCGGGGCCGGGCCTGACGAGCGTGCCGCCGGTCATCGCGATCCGTCTGTTCGGCGTGCTCCTCGCGGCGATCGTCACCGGCGCGCTGAGCGCGGCCAAGACGCGGCGGGCGCTGGAACTCACGATCTTTTTCGCCGCAGTCGTAGTCGTGGCCATCGTCGTCTCGATCCGGTCCATCAGCCCCGTCAACGACTTGCACGCGTTCGCGTTCGACCTCGTCTACATCGCGACGCTCTTCGTCGCGCTTCCCACCAGGCCGGCCCTGCAGCTCGTTCCGGTGACGCTCGTCTGCGCCGCGGCCGCCGTGCGGATCTTCGATTTCGGCAGGCCGATGGATACAGGCGACCGCGTGTACTTCGCGATCATGTATCTGGCCGCCGTGGGGATCGGATTCCTGGCGACGGTGCGGCGCCATGAACTCGGACGGAACCTCAGCGCGGCACGCAAAGCCGAGGTCGAGGCGGCGAAGGACGCGGAGCGCGCGAATCGCGAACTCCAGACGCTGCGCGGCATCATTCCGATCTGTTCGCACTGTCACCGCGTGCGGATCGAGGACGGACGCCTCTGGGAAGCGGTCGACATGTACGTCTCCCGCCGCACCGACGCCGCTTTTTCGCACGGGGTCTGCCCCGACTGCCTCGTCGAGCACTATCCGAACGTCCGCGCAGGCTGACGAGCGGCAGACTGGGCGCCTCAAGTTTACGCGGACGCGGCCGATAATTTCCGTAGAACGGGCTCTATTCCCGCGTTCCGCCGGCCCGCGCGAGAAATTCATCGACGGTTTTCAGCATGTGGTCAAACTGCGCATGTGGATCGTGGTGCGTGAGCGCAAACGCGCGCCCCCGTTCCGCGAGCGCAACCAGGGCCGTCTCGTCCGCGAGCGCCGCGCGCACGGCATGCGCGGCCGATCCCTCCGCCCAATCGAACGCGATGTAGCGGTCGCGGGTGGCGACCGTGTCGAGCCAGCTGTTGGCGTCGCTCGCCGCCGCAGCCCCGTGCAGCATCCCTTCGATCATGCGGTGATGCGTCGAAAAGCGGAGCGCGGGCATCGCATTGAGGACGATCTTTGAGCGTCCGAACAGCGCGCGCAGCTCGAGGAGCGGTACGCGCGGACCGAGCGTCGCCTTCGCATCGCTCCAGTCGAGATGCGCCCAGTCGCCGCCTGACACGAGTACGGGCAGGTGCAAGAGCTCCTCGAGCACGCGCGATGCGCGCGCGCGCCGGACGTACAGCTCGCACTGGCTCACCGCATGGCAAAACGCATCGCCTCGCGTGTGCTCGGGCTGTCCCATCGCTCGCGCGACGTCGAGCGCCGAATGCCAGATGGAAACGTCCGCCGTCCAGCAACACGCGGCCACGACTTCCTCGATGAACTCGCGATGCCGCGCGGGGAGCGCGCGCCAGCCTCGCCTGATCTCCTCCGGATCTCCGCCCGCCTTGGCATAGACGACCGCGATGTCGCGCTTGCTGAAAGGCGCGGGCGGGTCCGCCGGCGGAAATCCGGCCTGCGCAACCAGCGCCCGAGTCGTGAGCGGCGAGCCGATGGACGAGGCGATGTCGAGATGGACGGGATCGGAGTACAGGAACAGCACGAACCGGCTCGCAAGGCGATGTCGCGACGGCACGAACACGGGGCTGTCCGGCATCACGCCGACGTACGGCGTGCGCGCATAGTCCCAGAAGCTCGCCGTCCCGTGCGCGTGCGTCACGCTGAGCTCGGCGCCGAAGCCGGAGAGGCCGAAGCAGAATCGCACGAGCCCTGATTCCACCTGCGCGATGAGCGCCGAGTCGGACCCCGGTGCCTTCAGGTCGATGACGACCACGTCGAACCCGCGCGATTCGAACTGCCCGCGGGTGTCGGCGAGATGATCCGTGAGCGACCCCGCCTCTGACGCTCCGTCCAGAAGCACGACGCGGCGGCGCGTGGCGAAAGGTGTCTGCGGCGGCGTGGTCATCGGGGAACCAAGATACGGTGCGGAACTATTTGCGGTTGTGTATCGTATAGTGAACAGGTCGCGACGACGCGAATCCTTCACGAATCGGGTTCCTTCCATCGCGAAGACCGCCATGCGCCGTTACATCAGCTGCGCCGCGTTTTTCATTCTGGCATCCAGCGCGAACGCGCAGGACACGACGGTCGTGGTCCGGCACCTCGGGCCGCAGCAAGACACGGGGGTCACGGTTCGCCACATCGGTCCGCAGGAACAGGGCCGGGCGACCGCGCCGTACGCGAGACCCTATGGGCCACCGCGCTATGCGCCCAGGGCCGCTGCCATGATCGCCAAGGACCCGAACATCGCAACATCGCTCTCATTTTTCTTCCCGGGTGGCGGCCAGTACTACGCCGGCATGCCTGGCAAGGGGCTCGCGATCACCGCGTTCGCGATCGGCGCACCGATCATCGGCTATGCCGATGTTAATCGCCAGTCGGGCTACGATTGCGGCTCGAACCAGTTCGGCACACAATTCTGCCGCGGGCATCGCGACTACACGCCGGCCGCCGTCGGCCTCGGAGTGGGGATCACCGCATGGCTGTACGGAATTGCGACCGCAGGCACCGATGCTCAGCGCTGGAATCTGGCGCATGGGATTCGGTTCGTGAATGCGCCTGGCAGGATCGGATTCGCTGTTGCAGTGCCATAACCAAGTGAGGCTCAAGATGATCAGGACCGGTTTCATCTCACTGGGCGCGCTCGCGCTCGTCGTCGCGGCCCCGCATGCGCCGCTCTACGCGCAGGCCGCGGGCCAGACCGTTCAGCTCGCATTCGGCTATGAGTGCGGCGACCGCTTCATGGTGCGCAACGACGGAAACAATCCCGTAGTCATCGAATACGCCGTGGCGGGAAGCCAGGACAAGTCGCAGTTGCACCTCAGCGGCCTGCAGTCGGCCGAGATCGCGTCAGCGCAGAGCGGCAACGTCGAACTCTGGGTGAACGGCAAGGTCGTGGCGTCGGAGCCCAAGGGCAACGTTCCATGCGGAGCCCCGCGGGCCAGCGGCGTCAACGTCCGGCCGACGAGCCAGAGTGACCAGACGGCGACGCAGCCGGGCGACTCCGTGTATTCCCCTGCACCCGTCGTCGTTTACGCGCAGCCGCCATACTATTACCCCGACTACTATCCCTACTACTACCCGTACGCGTACTACGGTTATTCACCGTTCTTCTATCCGTCGTTCGGCTTCCGCGGCCGGACGTTCATACGCGGAGGTGGATTCCGCGGACCTGTGGCCAGGGGCGGACGCGGCCGCCGTTGAGTTGGCTACATGGCGCGAAGCTCGGCGAGCGAGCGAAGCGCGTACGACGCATGGAGCGCTGCCCCAACGGGCAGCGCTCTTTCGTTTACGGTGAACAGAGGATGGTGCACCCCGTACACCGGACGGTCATCGTCGTGCTTCACGCCCAGCACCACGAAGCAGCCGGGCACGCGCTGGGTGAAGAACGCGAAATCCTCGCCGCCCATCACCGGCGGAAGCTCGAGCACCGCCTTCGCTCCGAGCATCTCGCCGGCCACGGCGCGCGCGGAGCCCCAGCACGTCTCGTCGTTGAGAACGGGTGGATAGTCGTTGCCGGGAAATTCCACGCGCGCCTCGCAGCGGTTCGCCGCCGCGACCTGCGTGGCCACCTCACGCACGCGCTGCTGGAGGAACCTGAGGCCCGCGAGGGTGAGCGACCGCACGGTGCCGCCAAGCTTGACGGATTGCGGGATCACATTGTGCGCATCTCCGCCGTGCACGGTCGTCACGCTGATGACGGCGGGTTCGAGCGGGTCCACCTCGCGCGAGACAATCGTCTGCAGTTCGGAGATGATCTTCGCGGCCGTGCTCACGGGATCGAGCGTCGTGTGCGGCATCGCCGCATGCCCACCCCTTCCGTTCACGGTAATCTCCAGCACACCGGCGGCGGCGAGAAACACACCGGTGCGCGATCCCACCGCTCCCGCGGGAAGAAACGGCCAGACGTGAATGCCGAAGATCCGGTCCACGGCCGGATTCTCGAGCGCGCCCTCGCGGCACATCCGGTCGCCGCCGGCGCCCCCTTCCTCGGCCGGCTGGAAGAACAGCTTGACAGTCCCGTGCACGTCGCTCTCACGCTCCTTCAGCAGGCGCGCGGCACCGAGGAGCATCGCCGTGTGACAGTCGTGGCCGCACGCGTGCATCTTGCCGTCAACCGTGCTGCGGAACGCGACGTCCGCCTCCTCGTGGATCGGCAGCGCGTCCATGTCGGCGCGGAGTGCGACGCACGGGCCGTCGCCGTCGCCGATCGTCGCCACCACGCCGGTTGTCGCCACCGGGTAGCGATACGGAATCTTGAGGTCGTCGAGCGTGCGCCGCACGACGGCGCTCGTCCTGACCTCTTCGTACATCAGCTCGGGATACTGATGCAATTCGCGGCGGATGGCGACAATCCAGTCGCTGAGTTTGGCGGCGTCGGCCAGCACGGAGCGTTCCTCGTTGCAAAGGACAAGAACGTCAGACGACAGCTCAGCCATGAGATGGCTCGCGTCTCAGTGAAGATGTTAGTTTGCGGGTCACATGACGGCCAGACCCCGTTCACTCCTGCATCTCTACGACCGCTCGCTGATTGGGCGCCGCGACCAGCCGGCCGTCGAATACGATCGCCGCGACGGGGCAACGGCCTCCCTCACATTCGGCGAGATCGACGCGCGGAGCAACCGCCTCGCGGGGCTGCTGGCGGCTCGAAGTCTCGCGCGCGGCGACCGCCTCGGCTTCTATCTCGTGAACCGGATCGAGATCATCGACCTCTGGATCGCGTGCATGAAGCTCGGCGTCACCGTCGTGCCCATCAATGTGCTCTACAAGGAGCGCGAGATCCGCCACATTGTCGGCGATGCCGAGCCGGTGGCCGTGGTCACGACCGTGGCGCAAATGGCGGACCTGCCCGACGGTGTCGTGGCCTGGGATATCGAGACGCTCACGGCCGAGGCTGCCGCGATGCCCGACGCGCGCCCCGGTGAGCGGGCCGACGCGGAGACTCCAGCTGCGCTCGTCTATACCTCCGGCACTACCGGTGCGTCGAAGGGCGCGGTCCTGACGCATGGGAACTTCGCGGCCAACGCGCTCTCGGTAGCCCAGTCGTGGAAGATCACGAGCGAAGACCGCTATCTCGCCGTGCTCCCGCTCTTTCACGTGCACGGCCTCGGCAACGGAGTCCAGGCCTGGCTCGCCGTCGGGTGCCACATGAAACTCGTCGCGCGATTCGACTACGCGACGGCCGCCAGTGTGTTTGAAGCGTACCGGCCGACGGTGTTTTTCGGCGTCCCCACCATGTACGTGCGCCTCCTCGATGTGGCCGACGACCGGGCGCGCGGCATCGGCAAGGCGGCGCGTCTGTTCGTCTCGGGGTCCGCGCCGCTCCCGGCGCACGTGCACGACGCGTTCCGCGCCAAGTACGGCCAGATGATCCTCGAGCGCTACGGGATGACCGAGACGCTCATGAACGCCGGGAATCCGTACGACGGCGAGCGCCGCCCCGGCACCGTCGGGCTCCCCTTCCCGAATGTCTCGATTCGCATTCTCGCGGACGACGGGCGCGAGGCTGGCGCAGGCGAACCGGGTGAGCTCTGGGTGCGAGGACCAAACGTGTGCGCCGGCTACTGGCGGCGGCCGCAGGCGACGGCTGCCGCGTTCGTCGATGGCTGGTTCCGCACCGGCGATATCGGCCAGCGCTCCAGCGACGGCTACATCACGCTCGCAGGCCGCCGGAGCGATCTCATCATTTCAGGCGGGTTCAACATCTATCCGCGCGAGATCGAGGAGATCCTCCTCGAGCAGCCGGGCGTACGCGAGGCGACGGTCGCCGGCGTGAACGACACGGTTCGGGGCGAGGTGCCAGTGGCGTACATCGTCGCTGAGGCGTCGTTCGACGAAGCCGCGGTGCTCGCTCACCTGCGCACCCAGCTCGCAAGTTTCAAGATTCCGCGCGCCATTGTGCGCGTGGATTCCCTGCCCCGCACGGCCCTGGGAAAGGTGCAGAAACACCTGCTGCCGGCGTTCACTCCGGCAGCCGCTGGCCCCGCGTCTCGAGCGCGAACGGAATAATCAACAGTCCGACGGCGAACGCCGCGCCCGTCCACGCGACCGGAACGCCGAGCGTCCCCATGCGGAGCACGAACGCGCCGAGCGCGAAATTCACCCCCGCGCCGAGGAATCGGCCGACCGAAGTCGAGAACGCAAACGCCGTGGCTCGCACGCGGGTGTCGTATTGCTCCGGAAGCCAGAGGCTGAACACGGTGAAGTTGCCGCCGGCAAAGCCCATGACGAAGAGCACGATCACGAACGGCACGAGGCCTTGTTCGAGGTAATATGCCCCTGCGAACGCGAGCGGGATCGTCACCATCATCCCGGTGAAATACGCGGCGAGCGTGCGTTTGCGTCCGATCCGCTCGGCGATCGGCGGGAGTGCGAGGCAGCCGAGGATCGTCCCGATCGACAGCACGCCCGTCGCGAGCGATACCATGCGCGCGGCGCCGGGTGCGTCGAAGCCCGCGCGCTTCGCGAGGGTCGTGACGGCAGCGGGCACGTAGACGGCGCCGGCCCAGAGACCGATGATCGCCACCGAGAGGAGCGCCGAATTGACCAGCGTGCGCCACCGGTATGCCGGCGAGAATATCTCGACGAGCGGATGCGCCCGGCGCGCCTCCGCCTCGTGCGCCTTCCAGCGCGCGGGCTCCTGCACCTTGAACAGCGTCATGATCGAGATGACCATGGGCACGAGGCCGCACAGGAACATGGCACGCCAGCCGTAGCGCGCGCCCACCGTATAGTTGAGCGCGGCCGCGACAAAAAACCCGAAATAGTAGCCGGTTTGCAGATATCCTGCGCCCATCTGGCGACGGTCTTCCGGCCACGATTCCGCGATGTACGTGCCGGCCATGGCCCATTCGCCACCCACGCCGATCCCGGCGAGCAGACGGAAGGCACCGAGTTCCCAGATGTTCTGTGCGAGCGCCGACGCACCGGTGAAGATGGCATAGACGAGAATCGTCGCGGCCAGCGCCTTGGTGCGGCCGAAATGATCGGCAATCGGTCCCCAGATGAAGGCGCATCCCCAGCCGATGAGGAAGAGCGCGAACATCACGGAGCCCACATAGCCGATGTGTGCCGGCGTGACCGCCATTCCGGAGCGTGGGAGCAGCTCGGTGAGCGCGGGTGCGAGCACCAGCGCGTAAATCACCGAATCCATCCCGTCGAGCGTCCAGCCCGTCCACGCGGCCCAGAACCCTGTGATCTGCTGGCGGTTGAGTTTGGTGCGCATGGCTCGGGAGCAGGGGAATTCAAAAGTGCCGCCGGTGCACACGGAACGCCACATGGCGCGCGTGGTTGACCGGAGCAGGCGCGCCGCGGAATCTTGTGGCATGAGGCAGAAGCCGCGGACGCAACCACAACCGTACGTACTCCGCTCGCTCCGACCGGGCGACATCGGCTGGATCACGCACCGGCAGGAACTTCTCTACTTTGAGGAGTACGGCTGGAACGAGGAGTTCGAAGCCCTGATCGCAGGCGTCATGTCGAAGTTCATCCTGACCTTCGACGCCACGATGGAAAAGTGCTGGGTCGCCGAACGCGGCGGCGAGATCGTGGGTTCAGTTTTCGTCGTGAAGAAGACGAAGACCGTCGCGCAGCTGCGCCTGCTCTACGTGGAGCCGAGCGCGCGCGGTCTCGGCATCGGGCGCCGCCTCGTGGACGAGTGCATTCGCTTCGCACGCGAGAGGAAGTATCGGAAGATCACGCTCTGGACCAATGACGTCCTCACGTCGGCGCGGCGAATATACGAAGCCGCGGGCTTTCGTCTGGTAAAGCAGGAGCGGCACCGCAGCTTCGGGCGGAACCTCGTCGGGCAGAACTGGGAGCTCGCGCTCTGAGGGCTGTCAAACGGTGCTTCACCGCGAGTTGTTAACCGGTGACAGTTCCACGTTATGGCTTGATCCGCGGCTGTCTCCGCGAAATCTGTGGAAGCCGTTGCCGTTTGGCCCCTTCGTTTTGCCCGTGGCGATGAGCTTGTCTCGGTGGAGGCAAACAAACGGCAACTGCAAACTTCTTACCACAGATTTCGCGGAAGAAGCCGCTGATCACACCATGGGGGAACTGCATCCACGTCTGTTGGTGGTGCCGTTAGCTCATTTTCTGTTTGATCCGCGGCTGTCTCCGCGAAATCTGTGGAAGCCGTTGCCGTTTGGCCCCTTCGTTTTGCCCGTGGCGATGAGCTTGTC
>JBIOHR010000008.1:0-41906 GCA_044449085.1 Gemmatimonadales bacterium
ATACACGTCGGCGGCGAAGGTCGCGTTTTCGTCCTTTCGCACGCTCGGCCCCTGCCACTGCACTTCCACCGAGACCGCGTTCACCGGCTCCTCGTCGATGACGGCGAGGTTCTTTGTCAGCGGCGGGATCGGTGGAATCGGGGCCTTCGCGAATGGATCGTCGCCGCGTTTCCAGGGCGCGAAGATCTTTTCGGCCGCCGCGAAGGCCTTCGCCGGGTTCACGTCGCCGGAAATGATCAGAACCGAATTGTTCGGCACGTAGTACAGGTTCTTGATCGTGCGCATCTGCTCGGGTGTCACCGTCTCGAGCACCTTTCGGTCGCCGATCACGTTCTTCCGGCTCCACTGGCCGTCCCACAGCTTCATCCCCATTTCCTGCTCGAGCTTGAATCCGGGTGATGACTCGTTGCGATCGTACTCGCCGAGCACCACCTGTCGCTCCCGCTCGAGCTCGTCCTGACGGAACTTCGGCGCGATCAGCGCCGCCACGAGGTACTTGAGCCCGCTCTCCATCGAGTCGGCCGAGAGCGTGAGGTAGTAGTCGACCTGCTCTTCTTTCGTGGTCGCGTTGAACACGGCGCCCATCTCCGACCCGCGGTCCATGAACTGGTCCGGATTCGGATATTCATCGTTCGCCTTGAAGAACATGTGCTCGAACATGTGCGCCAGCCCTGCGTATTCGGGCGTCTGCGTAAACGACCCGTTGCGGACCGTGACCTCCACCGTCACGAGGGGCACGCCATGATTCTCGACCACGATCACCTCGAGGCCGTTCGACATCACGCGGCGCTGGATTGTCTTCTCGAGCTCCGCACGCTGTGCGTGCACCGGCGGCGCGGACGCGGCCAGCAGCATTGCCGCGAACGCGATGCTGGCGGCCGCCGCCGCGCGCCCTTTGATTACCCGCATAATGTCCAATGCCGTATCCGTCCTTCTCGCTGAGAGTTCACTGGTTTCCGGGCGCCTGCGGACGGACGTCCCGCTCGCGCCATATACCACGTTCAAAATCGGCGGCCCCGCCGACGTGCTGTACGATGCCACAGCGGCAGACGACCTCGCAAACGCCGTAAGCACGGCGCGCGCCGCCGGCATCCCGTTTTTCGTGCTCGGACTCGGCGCAAACATCCTTGTTGGCGACCGCGGATTTCGGGGCATGGTTATTAGGAACACCGCGGCCCGCCTGCAGTTTCCAACCGCAACCTCCATCCGGGCGGAGAGCGGCGCCGTGATGGCCGACGTCATCCGGGCGGCTGTCGACCGGGGATTGTCCGGTCTCGAGCACTACGTCGGCATTCCGAGCACCGTTGGTGGCGCGGTCTGGCAAAACCTGCATTTTCTTTCGCCCGCGCCCGCCCGCGAGCGCACCACATTCATTGAAGAGGTTACCGCCGGCGTCGAGCTGCTCACGCCGGCGGGAGGCCGGATCACCGTAGCGGGTTCGGAGATGCGGTTCGGCTACGATACCAGCCGTCTGCACGACTCCGGGGAGGTCGCGCTCGCCGCGACATTCAATCTGGCGAATGGCGACCGGGCCACCATGCATCGCGTGATTCAGGAGAACCTCAGCTGGCGCGGGTCCCGCCATCCTTGGCTGGAACTCCATCCCAGCGCGGGGTCGATCTTCAGAAAGATCGAAGGCGTCGGCGCGGGCCGCCTCATCGACCAATGCGGACTCAAGGGCTACACGATCGGCGGCGCACAGATCTCGCACATCCACGCAAACATCATCGTGAACCTCGGCGGTGCGACCGCCGCCGACGTGCGCGCACTGATCGCGTTCGCGCAGAAGTCCGTTCTTGAGAAATTCCGTCAGAAACTTGTGCCCGAGATCGGTTTCATCGGCGAGTTCTGAGTAGATCGGGCCCCCCAAAGGCCTTAACCACGGAACTCGCACTAAAACGACGTGCCGAAATCAAGCTGGGCACGCCACCTGTCCGGGCGGTCCACCGCGCGCGCCATGGAGGCGCCGATGGCACCGCCGAAGAACCGGATCCCAGCGGCGACGGTGGCACGTGCGTTTCCGGTGACCGTCGACACCGGCTGCTGTTGGCTTCCGCCGAGCCGCAGGACCGCGGCATCGGCTGCTGCGCCGGACGCACCGGTCCAGCCGGACTGGGCGGAGACGGCGAGCGCCGGTGAAATCGGCGGAATCCAGTAGAACTGCGTGATGTGCAGCGGCGCGGTCAGGATGTTGAGGCGGTACATCGCAAGCGTTCGCAGGACGACCGCCTGATTGCCGGCGAACTGCTTGTATCCGTAGCCGGGCAACCCTTCGGTGCTGCCCAGCTCGAACAGTTGCTGTGGCAGCGGCGATCCGAGGACCACGCCGGCATCGAGGCGCGATGCGAGCGTCCAGCGGCCGGCGTTGCGCCGCGTCGTCAGGACGAGGTCGACCCGCTGAAAGCTGAGCCGGCCGTCGCCGCGCAGATACCCGAGTGTCGCCCCGAACCCGGGGCGCAAGTATTCCGCGTTTGCGTCGGAGTGCCATGCCAGGGTGAGGGCGGTACGCATGTAGGTCCCCGGATCAACGCCGCGATTGGGACGATAGCCGGCATGAAACGGGCCTTGGTCGAGCGTGTTCACGATCGGGCGGTCGTCGGCCCACCCGGCCTCGAATCGCGCAATGAGGTTCCGCCCGGCAAGCGCGCGCGAGACGGACGCGCCCGCGCTGTAGCGGTCGACGTAGTCGTAGTCGTCCGTGCCGAAGAGCGCGCCGAGCGTCGACCCGGAGTCGAGCGGATCGCGGAAATCGTTCGTGATGTCGAGTGACCGGCCCGCATGCAGCCCGTACGACCACGCGCCGCGAGCAAGCTCCGCGCTCATGCGCGCGCGGGCCGTGTGTTCGTTCCACGCGTAGCCGCCAACCGCCCGAAGTGTGAGGCCCGGTGCGGCGTCACGCATGTGCGCGGCGACACCGAGCCCGGTGAAGAGCCCTTCGATGCGATTGAACCGCACGAGATCGCTGAGGCGTTGGGTCTGGAGGAGCACTTCAGGGCGCCCGTCCGCGCGCCACCGCGCGGGCGCGACATCCATGAAGTCGTCGGAGCTCGCGTGCGCGGTCGCGGCGCCGATTTCATCGTGCCAGCCGCGAAACGATGCGAGCGAATCGTGCGGAGCGATTGTCAGCGGATGGGGTCGCGCGGCGAGCGTGTCGAGCGGGCGCCCCGCGGCCAGCGCCGCACTGTCCGGCGGCGTGATGATGTAGTCGCTGAAGTGCGAGACGATGCGCACCACGGCCTTGGCATCGCCAATGACGGGAAGCATTGCTTGCGCTTCGAAGCGCTGGTACGACGGAAGCCAGAACTGCTGATCCACTTCGCTGTTCACGAGCTCGACGAACACGATGAACGCTGGGCGTATGGTGCTCACGAATCCGGTCAGTGCGCCTCCCGGCCCGTCGGGCGTCGATGCGAACGAGCCGCGCATGCGCACGACGTGCTTCCGGTCAGCGTCGAGGTCCACCTCGCCGCTGAAGACCACGGTTCGGTACGGGAGCACCCGTTTGGGTTCGACGAGCACGCGGACGATGCGAATGTCGCGGTCCCCGACATTCAGGTGCTCGACGGTATCGCCTCCACTGAACCGATAGAGGCGGTCGCGTTCGACCGACAGCGGATGCACGGCGACGAGCGTCGTGCGCGACGTCGCGTTGCTTCCCGGCCGCTGCGATCGTGCTCGTGAGAGAACGCCGCGACGCTGCGTGGTGTCCACGCCATAGAGCAGCGAGAGGCGGTTGCCGTAGAGCGACGGCACGACCCACGCGTTTCGGAAGAATCCGATTGTCGCGAACTGGAGCCCGATCATTTGCGACCGGTATCCGATGACGTGCTGTTCGAATTCTCCGTCGCGGTCCCAGCGCAGCGCGCTCGCCACCTGTTCGATCGATTCTTCGTCCTCGTGTCCGCCGCCGTCGCGCGCGCCGAGGGAAATCTCGCTCTCGAGCGTGGCATGGTACCGCCCCAGGGCCGGCGGGACGCGGTTGTTCACGAGCACCGCTTCGCTCACGAGGGTCCGCAGGGCAGGCGAGGAATACGTAGCCGTGTCGGGCAACGTCGCGACGGCCAGTTGTGCGGCGAGGAAGAAGGTCAGCATCCCATGCGGACGATCCGGTCACGCAGGCGCGCGCCAAGGGCCGGGAGCATCGCGGCATCCGGAAGCGCGCGGCGCACGAGCAGTGAGAGCGCGTCGGTTGCTGCGAGCCGGGCGAGCGAGGAAGCAATGATGGAACGAAGCTCCGGCGGGGCGGCCGCACACTCGTTCTCGATCTCCGCGCGCCCCGCGATCAGCAGGATGGCACGCTCGAGTTCCTCGCTCTCGAGCGCGCGCGCGGGGCCGGCGGCAAACGAGGCGAACTCCAGCGCGAGGAGCGCCGGCGCGCCGGCGACTCGCATGGTGACGCCGGGACCGACCGCGACGGCGCGCGTGAGCAACGTGGCGTATTCGAGGCAGAGTTCGTGCGGCGTGCTGCCATCCGTTTGCACCTGAATCAGGTCCAGGGTGACGCCGTCGGCGTGGTGCCATCGATCGGCGCGCTCCGTGCGGCCGATGCGGCCGAACCCGAGTTTTTGGAGGTCGAGTCCCAGGCGGTCGACCATCGAAGTCGACAACAGCTGGAACACGAAATCGGCCGTGAAGTTCATCTGCGGGATCCGCACGGACGGGTCGTTGGTGAGAAGCGCCACCGCCGTGGGACCGGCGAGCACGACACGGTTCAGGATCGGCTCGATGGCACGTCCAGCGCGCGCGAGGCGGTCGGCGATGGGCACCGGGGTGGCGGACGGCGACGGAGCCGCGAAGACACTCACCGGTTGGTATCGGCCAGACGGGAAGCGAGCAGTTCGGCTGCGACCTTCCTGAGACGGGTCGTGCCGACGCGGAGCGCGTCGACGATCGTCAGCAACTCGTACAGTGCGGGGTTCAGATCGGGGAGGGTAGGCGCCGCTGGGTAGATCGGAATCAGAGAGTCACCGCGGGCGGAGCCGTCGGCGTACGCCCAAACGATGACGTCGGGCGAATCGACGATCCCTCGGAACGCCGGCGACGCGTGCGCCGTGACCACTCCCGGAGCCGCGGGTCCGCGCGTTGCCGGAAACGCATACGGAACGCCGTGAACGATGAACTCGTGCAGGGCATCTTGCGTCGGCCGACGCTCCTCGACGTGGAGAAGCTCGGCGAGGCGTAGCCGTCGTACCGCGTTATGGCACTCACCGGTGCTGATCGCGGTGTTTGTCGACAGCGCCTTGAACTGGGCTGACGGAGTCAGCGTAAGTTGCAACGCGACAATGATATCGCTTGGCCTAATTGTGATCTGGCTATTCACGATAATCGCTATTCATGAATCATGAATATATATGGTAACTCTATTTCATTCAACGAGCTATGCCTAGTTCCACCGCAATCCGCGCAACTGGTCCAAATTCACGTTCCCACCGCTCACAACGCTGACGATTCTCGACCCTTTCGGCGCCCTGATCAACCCCTTCAGCAATGCACCGATCGGGGCCGCCGCAGCCCCCTCCACCACCAGCTTGCTATGGTGCATCACCCATAGCATCGCGTCAAAAATCTCGGCGTCCGGCAGTGTCACCACCTCGTCCACGTTCTCGCGAACGATGTCCAGGTTATGCGATCCGACTCGCTTCACGCGCAGCCCGTCAATGATGCAATCCACCTGATCCAGGGTCACGACGCTCCCGGCCGCCACGCTCTTTTGCATGCCCGGTGCGCCCGACGACTCGACCCCGATGATCCGAACTCGCGGGTTCACGCTCTTCGCCGCGAGCGAAATCCCCGAGATCAGTCCGCCACCCCCGATCGGCACCACGACCACATCCACCTCAGGCCAGTCCTCCATGATCTCGAGGCCCACCGTGCCCTGACCCGCGATCAACTGCAGGTCGTCGAACGGGTGGATGTACGTCAGTCCCCGTTCCTCTACCAGTTGCTTCGCCTTTTCGTTTGCCTCGTCCCAAATCAGCCCGTGAAGCACGACCTCCGCGCCGTACGCCCTGGTCGCCTCGATTTTTGACGGCGTCGCGTTCGTCGCCATGACCACCACGGCCTTCATCCCGTGGATCGCGGCAGCGAGCGCCACCCCCTGCGCATGGTTCCCCGCCGACGAACAGATCACGCCGCGCCGGCGCTGTTCCTCCGTCAGCTGAGGAAACTTGTTCAGCGGACCGCGAAGCTTGTACGATCCCGTCTTCTGCAGGTTTTCGGCCTTCAGTCGAACGTCGAACCCCGTCCGTTCGCTCAGCGTGCGCGAGGTCAGCAGCGGTGTGTGATACGCATGTTCCGACACGCGCCGGCGTGCCTCGGCGAACTCGACTTTTCCCGGATGCTTCACGGACGCCGGCATGCGATGCTCCACTGAAGAATGTGCGGCTTCCTGAATCTCGCCGGAGTCGCGCCTGATCGTAAGAGTGGTTGCTGAGTGTTGGCTGAGTGGTTCCTGAGTGGTTGCATCGCGCGCGTCCGCTCCGCACGTTCTATTCCCGACACAACCACTCTCGCGAGCTTCCTCCGTGCGCCTCCACCCGGCTCCGCTCCTCGCCCTGCTCTTCGCCTCGGGCCTCTCCGCGCAGCGCGCTAAGCCCGCCGACCGGCTTGCGGCATATCTGGGGCACGGCGTATCGCATCCGCTCGCCATCTGGCGTGCGAGCACGGTGCGCGACGTTCGCTACGATTTGAGCCTCGACGTCACCGCCGCCGACTCCGCGATCGGACATGTGGTCATCCGCTTCACTCGCACCGGGACAGCCGACGCGATCCTCGACTGGCGCGGGCGGCGGCTGACGCGCGTGATGGCCAACGGGAACCCCGTGCCGCTCTCGGCCGCGAACGGCTCGCACATCCGGATCCCGGCCAGGGTGCTCGAACCCGCCGCGAACTCTTTGGAACTCTGGTTCGTGTCGGACATCGCGCCGAGCGGCGCAAGCATCATCCGCACGCACGACCAGAACGACGGGAGCGACTACCTGTATACCCTGCTCGTTCCGGCGGACGCCAACCAGCTGTTCCCCTGTTTCGACCAGCCCGACCTCAAGGCGCGCGTGACATTCACGCTTACGACGCCACGGGCGTGGACGGCACTCGCAAATGGATCGATAGCACACGCTGATACTGCGGCCGGCCGCATCACGCGGCACTTCACCGAAACCCGCCCGCTCTCGACCTATCTCATCGCGTTCGCCGCCGGCCCGTGGCAGCGCACGACATCGGTCGTGAAAGGCCGTTCGATCAGCGTGTACATCCGGAAATCGCGCGCGAAGGAGGCGGACGCCGACACGCTGCTCGCGCTCACGCACCGCGCGATCGGCTGGATGGAGCAGTATTTCGGCCGGCCGTATCCGTTCGAGAAGTTCGACCTGCTGCTCGCGCCCGCCTTTCCGTTCGGCGGCATGGAACACCCGGGCGTCGTCATGTTCAACGAGGATCGCTTCATCTTCAGGGAGCGGCCCACGCTCCCGCGCCGCCTCGGGCGTTTCTCAACCATCCTGCACGAAGTCGCGCACCAGTGGTTCGGCGATCTCGTGACGATGAAATGGTTCGACGACCTCTGGCTCAAGGAGGGTTTCGCCACCTACATGGCGGCCAAGGGGCTCGCCGATCTCGAGCCCTCGAGCGATGCGTGGAAGACGTTCTATCAATCCAACAAGCCGCTCGCGTACGGCGTGGATCAAACCACCGGTACCACGCCGCTTTGGCAGAATCTCGGGAACCTCGACCAGGCCAAGAGCGCATACGGCGCGATCGTCTACAACAAGGCGCCGAGCGTCCTCAAGCAACTCAACTATCTCGTGGGCGAGAAGGCGTTTCGCGCCGGCGTGCACCAGTTCCTCAGCGATCACGCGTACGCGAACGCCACGTGGCGCGACCTGCTCGGCTCGATCGGAAAAGCGTGGGGAAAGTCGCTGGACTCGTTCGGACGCAACTTCATGCTTCGCCCGGGAATGCCCGAAGTGCAGCAGCGGCTGGCGGTGCGCGACGGAAAGATCGTGAGCCTGCAGCTCGTGCAAAAGCCGGCGCAGTCCCTGTCCGGCGCAGGCGCATGGCCGATGCGGACCCAGCTCCTTCTCTCGTACGCCGACGCGGCCGCACCCTCGGATACCACTATCGCGGTTGGCCTGTCGACGGATGTTACAGACATCGCCGCAGCGCGCGGAAAACCGGCGCCGGCATTCGTATTTGCGAACTACGGAGACTACGGCTACTTCGTCACGCTGCTCGACAGCACCAGCGCCCAGTGGATGCTTTCGGGCGGCATCGGACGAGTGCACGACGGGTTCCTGCGCACGATGCTTTGGGGTGCATTGTGGGACCAGGTGCGCGAAGCCCAGCTCGCACCTGAACGGTTCGCCGAGCTCGCGCTGGCCGAACTGCCGCGGGAAACCGATGAACAGATCGTCCCCGTCCTCCTGGGCCGCCTCGAGCGCTCGATCCGCGCCTACATTGCGCCCGCAAAAACCGCAGTGGTCGCGGCCGGCGCGGAGCGGGTGCTCTGGGCCGGCATGCGCGATTCGTCGAAGTCCTATGGTGTTCGCAAGGCGTTTCTCGACGCGTTCATCGGGCTTGCATCGAGCGCCGATGGCATCGCAAAACTCGAGTCGCTCCTGACCGACAAGACCGCCGCTGGCGAGCCCGTCGGGGATCCTACGCGCTGGGCGGTCGTGAACCGACTGATCGTGCTGGGTGCGCCGAACGCTGATCGCGCACTCGCCGCGCAGGTCGCGAAAGACACGACACCCGACGGACGCCGCCGCGCATTCGTGGCGGGCGCCGCGCGCGGGTCCGCCACCGTGAAAGCCGATTACTTCAACCGATATTTCGCCGACAAGAACCTCAACGAAGACTGGGCGAGCGGAAGCCTCGGCGAGTTCAACGCACTCGAGCAGCAGGAACTGACGCTGCCGTACCTGCGTCCCGCGCTCGATTCACTTCCGTTCATCCAGGCCAATCGCCGGATCTTTTTTCTCGGCGGCTGGCTGGGTTCGTTCATCGGTGGCCAGACGAGCGAGGCGGCGCTGACGACGGTAAGAAAATTCCTCGCCGACCACCCGAAGTTGCCGAAGGACCTCCGCGAGAAAGTCCTGCAGAGCTCCGACGAGCTGGAACGCACGGTTCGGATCCGCAAACGCTGGCCCTGAGCGAGCAGCCGGCTATTTCGTCCAGATCAGGATCGCCCCACACGGGCCGGCGCGGTACTGCGGCGGAACATTGGTGCTCGACGCATAGATCTCGATGCCGTGGATCGCGCTCGGCGCGATGTCGTTCATCGTACCGGAGCTCGCGTTGCCGTCGATATACAACGCCGGCTGGCACACGTGGTTGCCGGTGAGTTTCGTTACTCCACGCGACGAATACACGGTATCGGACATCACGTAGAATCCCCGGACCTGCTGCATCAGCTCGGCCGTCTCCAGCACCTGCGATTTCGCGATCATGTCTTCGGTGATGTACTGCCCCGAGCCGTGCGCGCTCCGCTCGTCGAACTCGCGGTGCAGTGTCGCGCGGCCCTGTTGCTTTGCGATCACGCGAACTGAATCGAGCACCGGAGCCATTTCCAGCATGGGAATCGCCACGTTCGGTGCGGTTCCGGGGCGAACGTCGACCGCGTAGCGGCGGGGATAGTAGCCGAGCGCGGTGACCTCGACCGACTGCGTGCCATATGGAACGGAGCCCAGCCGGAACGATCCGTCGGGCGCGCTCGCGGTTTCTCCGGTCGCACCGTACAGGTGGACATGTGCTCCGGCGATCGTGCGCGCGGATCCGGACTTGTGAATTTTTCCGGTGAGCGACGTGGTGCCGGTCGGACTGGCGTCGATTCGCAGCGTCTCGACCAGGACGCCGCTCGCGGGCACTTCGGCCTCGACGGCCCCGGTCGCCTGATGCGCGCCAACCTGCGCCTGAACGAGCAGCGTGCGCTCGACCGGCAGTCCGCACGCGCGGAAGGTTCCGTCACGCCCGCTCGTGACCGCCGCAAGCCGCCGGCGCTCCAGGGCACGCGCCGAAACGCGGTCTACGTCGAAATCGTTCCATGCGAACACGACGCGGGCGCCCGCCACCGGGTGGTCGGACCGCACGTCCTTCACGTATCCCGCGACGAGCCCGAGCGTGCTGTCGCGCGCGGAAATCGGGCAGAACGCGGCGCGGATCGTCGCGCCGGACGGGACCGCGAGGTTCACGGTGACCGGCTGGTCCGTGACAGCGACGCGGCCGGCGGGAACGCCGAGCCCGGTGGAGTCCAGCCAGGGATGTTCGACCGTCACGAGGTACGTTCCGGACGGGACCGGCGCGATCACAAAGCGTCCGCGCGGGTCCGTCGTCGCCGTGAGGTCCGCGGCGGCGCGGGAGATCTGTGACGCGATCACGGTTGCACCCGCCAGCGGAATGTGGCGGATGCTGTCGGTCACCGTTCCCCGAATAAGGAGCGATGATGTCGCTTGAGCGCCGGCGGGCGAAGCGAATGCACTCGCAAGCAGCAAGGCATGGACAAATTTCAGGCGAGTCGTCATGGCGCACACGTATCCCGATGTGCTGCACTGCCCTCCATCACTTCCAGCCGGCGTCGGTTCGAAGGGATCCAGCCCGCAGTGCTACTCTGCTGGTGGTACCGCACCGTCTTCGGCGTCATCGCCAGCCGGTTCCGCGGAGTCGCGACGCGAGTTTTCGAGCTTTCGCAGGCGCTTTTCTTCCTGCTTCTTTTTGCGATCCTGCTCCCTGCGATTCTTCTCGAAGTTGTAGTTCGGCTTCTTTGCCAACGCGCGGGTCTCCGAAGGGGTTTCACTAAGATAACCCTTCCGGCGATTGGTGCCGGGGTCTGCACAGTGGCATGTTCAGGGGATCATGACACACCCTCCCGCGATACCCCTCAGGGGCGGCGGCCGCCCCCGGCGACCGTCCGTGCGCAACGTGGTCCTCACGGCCGTCGCCGTCGCCTTTGTCGCATTCGTTGCGATCCCATGGCTCGGCGGGTTCGCGACCGATTGGCTCTGGTTCAGGGAGGTGCACTTCGAGCCCGTCTTCCTCACGTCGCTGATCTGGCGGGCCTCGCTGTTCGCCGGCGGCGCGGTGGTCGCGTTCGCCGCGATCTACGGCAACGTGAAGATCGCGACCGGGCACGCAGCGCGGTTTCCAGCCCTGTTTGTCGACCGGGGGCGCGGCGTTCGCGTCGACATTTCACGGTTCGTCCCGCGAGTGTTTCTCGGAGGCGCCATCTTCCTGGCGTTCGTGACCGGCGCGTCGGTCTCCACGCTCTGGATGACCATTCTCATGGCCCTCCACGGCAAGCCGGTCGGCGCGGTGGACTCGCTGTTCGGGCGCGACATCGGGTTCTACCTCTTCACGCTCCCGGCGATATCGGCGCTGCTGAACACCGCGCTGATCGTCGCCGCCCTCTCGCTTGTGGGCGCCGCCGTGATTTACGGGCTGCGCGGAGAACTCGTGCTCCCACCGCTGAAGAGCACGGTCGCCCCCGGAGCGACGCGCCACCTCGGCGCGCTGCTCGCGGTGCTGTTCGTCCTGCTTGGCGTGCGCCTCTGGATCGTGGGAAGTGCCAACCTGCTGTACTCCACCACCGGTCCGCTGCTCGGCGCAAGCTATACGGACGTGCACGTCGGGCTCCCCGCAATCCGCATTTCGGCGTTCGCCGCGATGCTCGCGGCCGCGACGGTGGTCTACGGCGTCATCCGGCAGCAGCTGATCTGGCACGCCTTCATATCCGTGCTGCTGTATGCCGGAGTCGGGATCGTGTTTCGCGGCATCGCCCCGGTGATGGTGCAGAAGTTCAGCGTGGCGCCGAACGAGCTCGCGCGCGAACGGCCGTACATCGCGCAGCACATCGCCGCCACGCGCCGTGCGTGGCGCATCGACAGCGTCCAGACGCGAGAACTCGAGGGAGACGTGCGACTGACCATGGCCGACATCAAGGCCAACGCGCCGACGATCGACAACGTGCGGCTCTGGGAGCGCGACCTCCTGAAGCAGACCTTCGGCCAGTTGCAGGAAATTCGCACGTACTACGATTTCTTCTCGGTGAACGACGATCGCTACATGATCGACGGGCACTACCGGCAGGTGCATCTCTCGGCGAGAGAGCTGAACACGGCGTCGCTCCCGACGCGGAACTTCATCAACGACCGCCTCACCTTCACGCACGGCATGGGCGTGACGATGGCGCCCGTGAACCAGGTGACGGACGAAGGGCTTCCGGTGCTCTTCATAAAGGACGTGCCGCCTGTGTCGAGCATCTCGATCAAGGTGACGCGCCCGCAGATCTACTACGGCGAAATGACCAACAGCTACGTGTTCGTCGGGACGGCGCAAAAGGAGTTCGACTACCCGGCCGGGGAGACGAACACGTACACGAACTACACCGGAAAGGGCGGCGTCCCGGTCGGCTCGCTGATGCGTCGCAGCCTGTTCGCGTGGCAGTTCGACGCGCCCGACATCGTGCTCTCGTCATACATCACCCCCGGCGCCCGGATCCTCTACCACCGGAACATCCTTGACCGCGCGAGAACGGCGCTCCCGTTTCTCGACTTCGACAGTGATCCCTACCTCGTGGTGACGGACGCGGGCGAGCTGAAGTGGATCCTCGACGCGTACACCTCGAGCGACAACTATCCGTATTCGCAGCGCATTCAGGACGGCACGAACTACATGCGCAACAGCGTCAAGGTCGTGATCGACGCCTACGACGGCACCGTGGACGCGTATCTCGCCGACGCGGCCGATCCGATCGCGCGTACGTTCGACGCAATCTTCCCCGGAATCTTCAAGCCGCTCTCCTCGATGGCACCGGACCTCCGCCGTCATCTTCGCTATCCGGGTGACTTGTTCCAGTACCAGGCCGATCTGCACACGACCTACCACATGATCGATCCCGACGCGTTTTACCACCGGGAAGATCAGTGGCAGTATCCGTCGGTCGGCGCGAGGGCTCAGGCCGCGAACCAGTTCACGCGTCACATCATCCTGCGGCTCCCCGGTGAGAAGGCGCCGGAATACATCCTCATGACACCGTTCACTCCGCGCGGGAAGGACAACCTCGCGGCGTGGATGGTCGCCCGCATGGACGGCGACCACTACGGCGAGCTCGTCGTGTACAAGTTCCCCAAGCAAAGTCTCGTATACGGCCCGAAGCAGATCGTGAACCGGATCGACCAGGACACGGACATCTCCCGTCAGCTGACGCTCTGGGACCAACGGGGCTCGCAGGTGATCCGCGGCGAACTGCTCGTGATCCCGATCGAGGAGTCACTCATCTACGTCCAGCCGATTTACCTGCGCGCCGAGGGCGGGACGATTCCGGAGCTCAAACGGGTCGTCGTGGCCCACGAGAATCGCGTCGCGATGGGCGAAACGCTCGAGGACGGACTCAATCTCCTGTTCGGCGACGGAACCGCGGCGCACTCGATCGCGGTCGCGGGAAGCGCGCCGTCCGGCGCTGTGGGATCCGCCACAACGCCGGACACCGGACTGATCGGGCAGGCACAGGATCACTACGATCGCGCCATTGCCGCGCAGAGAGCGGGCGACTGGTCCGCCTACGGTCGCGAAATCGAGCAGCTGGGCACGATTCTCAGGCAACTGCGTGTGCGCAAGCCGTGACGGGCAACACGCCATCCACTCTCACACCACCGTACCGATGCACCGCCGTTCGATTGCCCTGATTGCGTTCGTATCTGCGGCGGCGGCACCGATGCCGCTCGTCGCGCAGCGGACCCGCGCCTTCACGCACGCCGACACGCTCCGCGGCTCGAACGGGCCGGCCCGCGCATGGTGGAAGACCACGTTCTACGACCTTCACGTCCGCGTGAATCCGGCGGACAGCAGCATCGCGGGATACAGCGGCATCGTGTACCACGTGCTGAATCCGATGCAGGAAATGCAGATCGACCTGCAGCCGCCGCTCGTGGTGGACAGCATGATCCAGGATGCGCAGCACCTGTCGTATCGCCGCGACGGCGACGCGTTCTTCGTGTCGCTCATCAAGCCGCAGCGCACCGGCGACCGGAACGAGGTCGTCGTGTACTATCATGGCAAACCGGTCGCGGCGCGCAATCCGCCATGGGATGGCGGCTACATCTGGCGCCGCGACAGTCTCGGTAACCGCTGGGTTGCCACCGCGAATGAAGGAGTCGGCGCCAGCATCTGGTGGCCCAACAAGGACATTCCGTCCGAGGAGCCGGACAGTCAGCGCATCGCCATCACCGTCCCCGATCCGATGGTCGACGTCTCGAACGGGCGCCTGCGCAGCACGACGCACAACGGCGACGGCACGACGACATTCGAATGGTTCGTGGTGAGCCCCATCAACAACTACAGCGTATCGGTGAATGCAGGGACGTACGCGCACATCGCCGACAGTTTCAACGGTGAGGCCGGCAAGCTGACGATGGACTACTGGCCGCTCGCATACCACCAGGCTGCGGCGGAGCGCCAGTTCAAGCAGGCGAAGTCGATGATGGCGTGCTTCGAGCACTGGTTCGGTCCGTACCCGTGGTACGAAGACGGCTACAAGCTCATCGAGGCGCCGCATCTCGGCATGGAGCACCAGAGCGCAGTCGCGTACGGCAACCACTATCAGAACGGCTATCTCGGCCGCGATCTCTCAGCCACCGGGCACGGCCTCAAGTGGGACTTCATCATCGTCCACGAGAGCGCGCACGAGTGGTGGGGCAACAGCATCACCGATGCCGATGCCGCCGATATGTGGATCCACGAGAGTTTTGCGAACTATTCGGAGAACCTCTACACCGAATGTCAGGAGGGAAAAAAGGCGGGCGCCGAGTATGTGATCGGCACGCGCCGCCTCGTAAAGAACGACGTGCCGATCGTCGGCCACTACGGCGTGAACGACGAGGGGTCGAACGACAAGTACTACAAGGGCGGCAACATGCTGCACACGATCCGGCAGATCGTGGACAACGACGAGAAGTGGCGCGGAATCCTGCGGGGCGCGCAGAAGGCATTCCGCCACCAGACGATCATGGGGAGTCAGCTCGAGGATTACATCTCGAAAGAATCAGGAGTGAACCTGTCGAAGGTGTTCGACGAGTATTTGAGGACGACCATGATCCCCGTCTTCGAGTACAAGGTCGACGGCACCACGCTCTCATACCATTGGGCGAACGTCGTGCCCGGCTTCGACATGCCGCTGCGCATCGCGCTGGGCGGTGACGGATACACGCGCATCAACCCGGCCGAGGCGTGGCAGACGATGTCGCTGCCTGCGCCGAGCGCCCCGGTTCGGGTGGACGAAAACTTCTACGTCACAGTGAAGAATCTGTCCGCTACTTCTTCAGCGTCGCTCCCGTGAGCGTCGCGATCGCGCTCAGCGTGGTCTGTGCGGCGTTGAGGCCGAGGCGGAAATCCTTGTCACTGTACGTGGAGAACACGTCCGTCACCTGATGCCACTGCGGGTCCCATCCCGCGCCGATTTCACGGCCGCGTTCGTCCTCGCGCAGCGAAATCGCGGGGATGATGTCTTCGAACGGCGCGCTGTCGGTATTCGTCATGTGCTGCCCGACCTGCGCGGGGTAGTCGGTCGCATACTTGTCGTTCGCCGTTGCAAACGCCCACGCGAGCTTTTGCGCGCCTTCAGACTGCGTCGAGGTCATGGCAAACTCGATGTTCACGTCGGCTTCGGGCCGCTGGTCCGGGCTCATCGTCCCGTCAGCGTGCGGCATGCCGTGGTCGAACATCATCATGTCGTGCTGGATCATGCCGAGCCACTTGGGTTCGGGATACTTGCCTGAGCCCGCCGGATTTTCCTGGCCCTGCAGTGCCTGGCGCTGTGCGACGTATGCGCGCGCGCCGTTGAGCCCGGTCTCTTCATTGTTCCAGAGTGCAAAGCGGATGGAGCGGTCGGTCTTCACGTCCGGGCTGCTGAAGATCCGCGCGAGCTCCATGACGACGGCCGTTCCCGATCCGTCGTCGTTCGCCGCCTCGCCCCAGCCATGTCCGTCCATGTGGCCGCCGACGATGTACATCTCCTCTGGATGTGTGCTGCCGACTTTCGTGCAGAACACATCCTGACGCTCGCCGTCCTTCGCAGGTTCGGCGTTCAGCGCGCGGAGCTTGAGATCGGTCTGCTTGAGCGAATCCGTATTCACCCCGGTGCGCGTGCGAACACCGCGCATGCGGGCTCCGCCGGAACCCCAGTCGCTGCGGCCGCCACCCGGGCGACCGCCGCGCCCCGCCGAGTCACCTCGTGCGGCACCACGCCCGCCGCCGCGTGGCGGGGGCGTCGTGTAGGTGTAGGTGATGCGTTCCGTGTTCGTGCAACCATAGCTCTTCAACTGCGCTTCGATCCAGTCCAGCGCTGCGCGATTGCGCGCAGTGCCCTGCCGCCGGTCACCGAACTGGGTGAGTCCCTTCACCGTGGCCTTGTATTTCTCGAGATCGAGCCGCGCGACCATCGCCTGGATGTCCGGGCTGCGGAGCGTATCCAGTCTGGTCGGTCCGCTCTGCGCGATCGCCGCGGGAGCGGCGACCAGTGCAGCCAGGACCGCGGTGGCCGTGAAGCGCATGATGCTGTGCATGCAAGTCTCCTGATGAGTTGTTGCGCGATGCATTCTAACGTCCGGCGCGGACTCACCGCTGGCGGACGCGATGACGGCCCCCGCTAGGTCACGTTGGCCACCCGCGCGATGAGCACGGTGATATTGTCGGACCCACCGCGCTCGAGCGCCAGATCGAGCAGGCGCCGGCACGCCTGCTCGGACGACGCAAGCGCCCTGAGCTCCGCCGCGATTTCGTCGTCGCGGACATGCTTCGTCAGGCCATCGCTGCAGAGCAGGAATACGCCGCGGCCGTCCATCTTCACACGCGACACGACGGGTTCCGCCTCATCCGCGCCGATCGCACTGGCCAGCACGTTGTTGAGCGGCGACTTGGCCATACGTTCGGGCGAGAGCACGCCCTGGTCCACCAGATTCTGGGCGATCGTCTGGTCCTTCGTGAGCTGATCGAGCTTGCCATGGGCGTAGTGATAGCACCGGCTGTCGCCGACCTGAACGACGTACGCCCACGGCCAGACGGCGAGGAACAGCGTCAGCGTCGTCGCCATGTGCTTGACGTCCGGACGTGCCGCCGATTCGGCGCGCACCGCCGCGTGGGCTTCGAGCACGGCCTCACGCAGCGCGTCGACGAACTCCTGCTCCGCCGACGATCCCGCCGCGTGATAGCAGCGCAGCGTCGACGAGACGTACCGCGTGATCGTTTCGATCGCGAGCTGGCTCGCCTCGCGGCCGCCGGTGCTTCCTCCCACGCCGTCCGCAACCAGCATGACGGTGGCCAGCCGCGTCCCGTGCACGGCCAGCGAGCTCGCGGGCGGCAGGCTCGTCTCGTGCACGTTGAGTTCAGGATGCACCGTCGCGACGAGGAAATGATCCTGATTCTCGACGCGCACCCTGCCCACGTGCGTGATGCCGAACAGGTCGAGTTCGTCATCCCGGGGACGGGCGCCGAACTCCGCAGATGTTCTCGAAGGCCTCAAGGGTCTCTGGTCGTCTGGTCCCATCAGCGTGCCGACCTCCTGTCTGCCACGACGCTTGCCCCAGCCCCCAGTGTGAGCACAACCGCAACCGTCCCGAGCATCCAGAGGTTCACGGCATCGCCAAGGACCGAATCCACCCAGTCCGCAGCCAACATCTTCACGCCGACGATGCCGAGTATCAAGGCGAGTGAGGTCTTGAGGTAGCGGAACTTCGCGAGCAGCTGCGCCAGGCCGAAATACAGCGACCGCAGGCAGAGGATCGCGAAGACGTTCGACGTGAACACCAGAAACGAGTCGGTGGTAATCGCAAAAATCGCGGGAATGCTGTCCACGGCAAAAATCAGGTCGGTGCTCTCCACGAGCACCAGCGCGACGAGCAGCGGCGTGATCCAGTGCTTTCCGTCGCGCGTGATGCGAAACCGTCCACCGTGGAGCTCGCCCGCCACGCGAAAGTGCCGGCCGAGGAAACGCACGAGCCGCGACTCTTCAGGCGCCGCCTCGGCGCCCTTCGCGAGCAGCATTCTCGCGGCCGTATACACGAGGAACGCCCCCATGAAGTACAGCACCCAGTGATACCGCGCGACGAGCGCCGCGCCGCCGGCGATCATCGTGCCCCGCATGACCAGCGCTCCCAGCACGCCCCAGAACAGGACGCGGTGCTGCTGGGCAAGAGGAATGTGCAGGTGCTCGAAGATCAGCGCGATGACGAACACGTTGTCCATCGAGAGTGACAGCTCTACGACATAGCCGGTGAGGAACTTCACCGTCGCAAGGCGCCCGTCGTTTACCCGGTGGCTGATCGCGTCCGGAACCAGTCCGAGTCCGCCCCAGTGATGCCCATACGCCTGGTAGAGAAAGGCCGCAAAGATCAGAGCGAGAACTGCCGTGACCCCGGCAAACCCGAGCGCCTGCGACATCGTCGGCGCGTGCGGACGCCGGTTGAAGACGCCGAGGTCGAGCGCGAGGACGGTGAGCACGAGTGCGATGAAGCCGCCCCACATGAGCGTCATGCTTTCGACGCCTCGAGCCAGGACTTCCAGTCGTCTTCGGCGAGCCCGATCGTGACTTTGTGCTGGTACCGCACGAGTGGCACGCGCAGCACGAGCGGCTCTTCGACCAGCTTGTCGAGCCACCGCCCGTCGTCGTAGCGCACCACGCCGAGGCCGAGCTCGGCGTACCGCTTCGAGTGCTTGTCGATCAGCGCGCTGACGCCGAACTTCTGGGCGAAGCGCTGCAGCTCGCCCTTGCTCGCCGCGCGTTCCTTGAGATCGACAAAGTGCACGGTCACGCGGCGCTCGCTGAAAAAGCGAAGCGCCTTGCGTACGTCGGCGTGCTTGTGCGTGCCAAAGACTTGAACGTCCATGTATATAGAAGGCCACGGCAGAAAGCGGAGATGCGTACGCGCCTGTAATATGACCCGCGACGCCGGCCGGCCACATCCTGTTCAGACAATGCCTGAGCTGATCTCGAAGTTCAAACCCGCATGGTGGCTTCCCGGCCCGCATCTCCCGACGATCTGGGGCAAGATGGCTCGCCGGCGCGCGCCCGCGCACGATCGCCTCGAGCGTCTCACGACGCCCGACGGGGACCACCTGACTCTTGTGCGCATGGGCACGATCACCGCGGGTGTGCCGCATTTGCTCATTTTGCATGGCCTCGAGGCCACCACGGGCGCGAAGTATGCGCACGGCATGCTCGATGAAGCGCGCCGAGCGGGATGGAGCGGCGACCTGCTCATGTTCCGCTCGTGCGATGGTGAGATCAACAGCGCGCGCCGCTTCTATCACTCGGGTGAGACCACGGACCTGGATTTCGTCGTTCGCACGCTGATCGAACACCATCCGGCGCTGCGGCTGGTGATGTGCGGCGTCTCACTCGGCGGGAACGTGCTCCTCAAATGGCTCGGCGAACAGGGGAAGCAGATCCCGGCGCAGGTCGAACGAACCGCTGCCGTCAGCGTTCCGTTCGACCTTGAGGCAGGGGCCCGCTTCATGGAGCATGGGTTCGCGCGCGTCTACGTCCGTCACTTCCTGTCGACGCTCGTCGCGAAGACAATCCAGAAGAGCGAGCGGTACCCAGACGTCTGCGATCTCGCAAAGCTTCGCGCAGCCCGGACTTTTTTCGAGTTTGACGATCAGCTCACCGGGCCGCTCCACGGATTCACTGGAGCGCACGACTACTACCGAAGGTCGAGCTCGATTCACTTTCTCGACGACATTCGGGTTTCGACGCTGTTGATGAGCGCCTGGAACGACCCGTTTCTGCCGAAAGACATTCTCGCCTCTGTTCGAAACATTGCCAGGAGGAATCAGTACCTCTTTGTCGAGTTTCCGCTCACTGGTGGACACGTCGGGTGGGTCGCCGGTCAGCCTTGGGCGCAGCGCTACTACATGGAGGAGCGCATCGTACAATGGCTGTCCGGCGTAACTGAATAAGACGCATTGAGTTGTGGATTGCGGAAACTTGTGTCCTCGTGCGTGGCCGGCGCGTCTGCACGATTCGTGCATGTGTCGCGCGACACTTTCTGGAGGTTGATTAACTGTCGCGCGACACTCGAGAATGAGGAATTTTGTTGCGTAAAAAATATGTGTAGTTAGTATGCAAATAAATGACATACGCGCAAATGGCGCTCGCGACACGTTCGACCAGAACGTGGCTGAACAATGCGCGCCGGATTCTTGCCAGGCGCCTGCACCGCACGCCAAGCGGCGCGAGATGGTGGGGAATGGTCAGGATGCTGAATCACGAGCTTGGCCTGCCCCTGAAATCGGCGGCCCGCGTCGCCGACCTGGTGCTGGTCAGCCCAACCGTGCCAGCCAGAATCCGCCTCGCCGCCACTTCCGACGGCGCGATCGCCCTGCGGATCGACCTCGAGCGTTTCCATTCCACCGCCAACGCGGCGGTTGCCGCGGCGTTGGCGTTCGGCCGGCCGCGCGGTCGCGGCCGGCCACGCAAACCACGCGCGCGACGGCCGCTCGTAGATGTTTTCTCGAACGTATGGGAAATTCGCGTCGAGCGTGATACCGCAAAGCTCGAGCGGCTCGGCCGACAGCTGCAGGAGTGGAACGCCTATCCGCGCGGCATCGAGGCCGGCCTGCCCTTCATTATGGATGCGGCGACACTTCGAGCCGTGCCGCACCTCGCGCTCAGCACGAGCAAAGGCGACATCGATGTGCTGGTCGTGGATGCTCCGGATGCAGCCGATGCAAACGATGTCCGGGGAGCATAGCTTAACCGTCTGCACCCCTTCCTTCCACGAGGCTTGCATCGATGCGTCGAACACAGGCGTTCGTTTTCACCGCGCTTTTTCTCTCCGCTTGCACACTCCAGCGCTGGCAGCAGCCGGCGCGGATGACGTCGCTCGATGATCACATGATGCATATGAGCGCGGCCGACATGCGCGCGCCGGTGCCGTCGACGATCACTGCATCCGGCAACCCGCAGGGTACGCCCGGGCTCCCGGCGAGCAACAACGCGGCGGCGGCGCGCCTCGCGGCGAGCCCGCGGCACAGTGAGTGGGTGAAGATCGCGTGGGCGCCGGGATCACCAGACTCGATCATGGCGTGGGTCGTATATCCCAAGACGAATCGCAAGGCACCTGTGGTGGTGGTGGTGCACGAGATATTCGGATTGTCCACCTGGGTGCGCGGCGTGGCGGATCAGGTCGCGGCCGAAGGGTTCATCGCGATCGCGCCGGACTTCCTCTCGAAGGTTCGCGGCGGGCCCACGACGGTCGAACTCCCCCTCGACTCGGCACAGAAGCTGATCCGCGGATTCAGCACGACCGATCAGGCCGCGATCATCGACGCGGCGGCGAACTACGCGATGATGCTCCCGGCTGCCGAGCAGAAGTACGCCGTGATCGGCTACTGCTGGGGCGGATCCGCGACGTGGAGCCACGCGATCAACGGCGGCGTGATGGGCTTCTCGGGCGGCGTCGCATTTTACGGTACGCCGTATACGGGCGGCGGACAGCGCGCGACGGCGACGACGCCCGCGATCCCCGCGACGCTGATCGCAGACTCCGTCGCGAAGATCACCAAGCCGGTCATGCTGCTGAGCGGCTCAAAGGACGCCCGAATCACGGCGCTCATGCCGGCGATCGATTCCATGATGAAGGCGATGCACAAGGACTATTCGTACAAGAACTACGAGGGCGCCGTCCACGGATTCCTGCGTGCCCAGGACGACCCGAAAGCCACGCGCGACGAAGCAGAGGAGGCGGCGAACCTCGCCGCGACCAAGGATGGCTGGCCGCGGACGGTCGCCTTCCTGAAGAAAATCCTCGCGGCGAAATAACACGTGACGATCGTTCTCGGCCTCGCGCTCATCGCCGTGCTGACGGTAGGCGTCCTCTTCATGATCAACGGCGTCGGCTTCTTTGCGCCGTCGCGGAGACCGAGCGTCGAATTCGATCCGGAAGTGATCACAGGCCACATCGCCCGCGTAACGGCTGCGATCAGCGCGGCCGCCGCGGGCGCTGTGGTGTACACCCTTGAAGGGCACCGCCACAACGTCCCCGCTGTGAGCCTCGACGGCACGCCGATTCAATCGGGCGTGGACGTGGTGATCGAACGCATCGAGAACGGGTTCGCGTTCGTTGAGCGGTGGGAGGTCGTGGAAGGGAGGATCTAGGCGGATGGATCAGCACGGCGCGCTGTTCTTCTGGTTTTTCGCGGTGCTCTTCATACTGCGCATCATCGCGGCGACGTTCGTCTACGCCTGGCTCCTTTCCGACGCCCCGGAATGCCCGTCGTGCGGAGACGACACGCTGCACGTCGAGCCGCGACCGTTTCAGCGGCTCTTTCCCAGGCTGCGCCCGAGCTGGTGTCCGTCGTGCGGCTGGGAAGGGATGCTGCACCCTCCCACACCGCAATCCCCTCAGGCGCGCGCGAGCGCGAACACCGAGAGCCACTCGGGCCAGTTGCCGCTCATCTCGAAGAAGTCTTCGAAGTAAACGAGCCCCGCGAGCTCGAACGCCTCGACGAGCGCCGCAAACCCCGCGTCGTCGAAAATCGGCCCGATCGCGATCAGTCCCTGCTCGACGCGGAATTCTTCGTCCGTGAGCGTCAGTGCGGTGTCGATCTGCGCCCGGGTAATTCCCGAGCGCTCGTAGGCGGCCTTCTTTACCAGCAGGGTGGGCGCGCCCGAGGATAGTGGAAGTGGCATGCGAGAAGGCTAGCTTTCGGACAATGAGCGCAGCAACTGCTTCCCGGAGTTCATCGGACTACGACGTGATCGTGGTGGGTGGCGGTCACGCCGGCGCCGAGGCGGCCGTTGCTGCCGCACGCGCGCTCGGCCCGGCAGCCCGCGTGGCACTCGTAACGAGCACGCTCGACACGATCGGGCAGATGTCGTGCAATCCCGCCATCGGCGGCATTGCCAAGGGCACGGTCGTGCGCGAGATCGACGCGCTCGGCGGCGTGATGGGACGCGCGACGGACATGGCATCGATCCAGTTCCGCATGCTGAATCGCGGCAAGGGCCCCGCGGTGTGGGCGCCGCGCGCGCAGTGCGACCGCGCGCTGTATCGCACCGCGGTCCGTGGCCTGGTGGAGTCGCAGCGGGGGATCTCGTTGGTGGAGGGCACGGTGCGCCGGCTGCTGTTCGCCGCCGGCGAAGCGCGCGTGGCCGGCGTGGAAACAATCGATGGAGCGCAGCTGCGGGCGCGCTCGGTCGTGATCACAACCGGCACGTTCCTGCGCGGGCGCATGCACATCGGCACCGACACGCAGATGAGCGGCGGGCGCGCGGGCGAAGCGGCCACCACGCACCTCGCGGAGCAGATCGCCGAGCTCGGCATCGCGACCGCGCGCTTCAAGACCGGCACGCCGCCGCGCATCGAAGGGAACAGCGTCGATACGTCCGTGCTGCAGCGTCAGGACTCGGAGATCGGTGCGTTCGACTATGCGTGGTCCGCATTCTGGAGCGCACCGCACAGTTTCGCTCGACAGGCGCAGGCGCCATGCTGGATCACGTTCGCCGGCGCACCGACCAAGGACATCGTCGCGACCCATCTCCGGGAATCCGCGATGTATGGCGGTGCGATCTCGGCGCGCGGTCCGCGCTACTGCCCGTCGATCGAAGACAAGATCCTCCGCTTCCCGGACGCCGAACGGCACCAGATTTTCCTCGAGCCAGAGGGGCTGGGCACGAGCGAGATGTACGTCAACGGACTTTCGACGTCGCTGCCGGCGGCCGTGCAGCTGCAGATGCTGCGCTCGGTGCCCGGGCTCGAGCAGGTCGAGATGACACGGCCCGGCTACGCGATCGAATACGACTACTATCCGCCGACCCAGCTGTTCCCGTGGCTTGAAGTGCGCGCGATTGCGGGGTTGTTCTTTGCCGGGCAGATCAACGGCACCACCGGGTATGAGGAGGCTGGCGCGCAGGGTGTGGTCGCGGGGGTGAACGCCGGGCTGCTGGCCGCGGGACGCGACCCGGTGACGTTCGGTCGCGAGACGTCGTATATCGGCGTGCTCTGCGACGATCTCGTGACGCGCGGCGTGGACGAGCCGTACCGGTTGTTCACGTCCCGCTCTGAGTTCCGCCTGACCGTCCGGCAGGACAACGCGGTTCGGCGGCTCGCGGCGGTCGGCGAATCACTCGGCCTGTACGACGATCGCGAGCGGCGCGTCATCGAGCGGCGCGCCAACGATGAAACACGCGCGATGACGCTGGCGCGGGAGACGCAGGCGCGCGCCGACCAGGTCGACGAACAGCTGGTCGCGGCCGGCACCGCACCGCTGGCGCACCCCGTGCGCGTGGCCGAGCTCGTGAAGCGGCAGGGCGCCTCGCTTGCCGCGCTGTTCGCGGCGACGGGCGTGGAAGAGCCGCTTTCCCGCGAGGTGCTCGTGACCGTGGAGCTCGAGCTCAAGTACGCCGGATATTTTGCGAAAGAGCGCCATGCAGCCGACCGCCTGCGGCGCATGGGGCAATACGTATTGCCTCATGATGCGGCGTATGAGCGGATGCACACGCTCTCGGTTGAATCGCGCCAAAAGCTCGCCGCGCGCAGGCCGCTCTCGCTCGCCCAGGCGGCGAGCATCCCGGGCGTGAGCCCTGCTGACCTGCAGAATCTTGTGCTGGAGATCGAACGATCGCGATCCTGATCGCGATCGCGCTGGCGATCCTCGGATTTCTGCCGGTGGCGAATTGGCTGCCGGGAGGCGAGAGCGACTTCGCGTACGCGCATCGATACATCAGCTGGGGGTACGGATCGGCGGTTTGCCTTGGCGTCGCGGTCATCGCGGCGATTTGGTGGGGAGGAGCGCAGCGCGGACGCGCGGTGGACGCTGGGCCGGGGGGCACGCCGCGCGATGACCGGGCGCAGTGGCTTCGCATCGCGGATGCCCTGCTCCCGCTCGGCGCGTTCGTGCTCTACGCCATCATTGCGCGCGTGGTTTTTTCCGGACGCCCGCTGCTGATCGACGAAGTGGTGCAGGTGCTGCAGGCGCGGATCTATGCGGCCGGCCATCTGTGGCTGCCGGTGGCCGCGCACCGCGAGTTTTATTCGATCCTGCACGTGGTCGACACGGGCGACAAAGTGTACTCGCAGTTTCCGCCCGGCGGACCGGCGATGCTCGCCGTCGGTGAACTGTTGCACGCGACATGGCTCGTCGGGCCGGCGTGCGGGGCGATTTCCGTTGCGCTCTTTGCCCGCCTCGTGAAGATGACCGACCCGGGCGCGTCGCGCACATTTCACGTCGCCGCGACGCTGTTGTTCGCCGTGACGCCATTTGGCGCGTTCATGTTCGGATCGCACATGAACCACGCGACGGCGCTGATGTGGCTGCTCCTCGCGACGGTCGCGCTTGGCATGGTCGCGGCGAGCCCCACGCGGCGGGCGGGCTGGGCGTTCGTCAACGGGTTCGCGCTTGGCGCGGCGGCGACCATCCGCCCCCTCGACGCGTTTGCCTTCGCGCTTCCCGCGGCGGGGTGGCTGCTGCTGCTGGCATCGCGCGACAGGCGGCGGTGGGCGGACGCGATCGCATCGGGCATCGGCGTCGCGATCCCGTTCGCGGCTATGATGTACGTGAACTCCCAGACCACCGGGTCACCGCTGCTGTTCGGCTACGAGGTGCTGTGGGGCAAGGCGCACGGCCTCGGGTTTCACGCCGCGCCGTGGGGCGACCGGCATACGCCATCACGCGGTCTCGAGCTGATCTCGCTCTACGTGACGCGCCTGCAGAGCTACCTGTTCGAAACACCGTTCCCGGCAATGCTGCCGGTGATCGCGGCGCTCGCGCTTACCAAGCGTCTCTCCGCGCTTGACCGGTACCTGCTGGTGAGCGCAACGCTGCTCGGCGCATTCTATTTCGCGTACTGGCACGACGGGTTTTTCCTCGGGCCCCGGTTCGTGTTCCCCTGGCTGCCGGTGCTGGTCTTGTTCGCGGCGCGGCTGCCACGACTGGTGCGCGAGCGGTTCGGGCGGGGACGCGTCTGGGCCGGCACGAACGCTGCGCTTGCGACGGGCGCGGTGATGGCCGTGGCCTTTTCGTTGCCGGTGCGCGTGATCGAGTACCAGAACGGACTGACGTCGATGCGCGACGACTACACCGCGGAATCGGCACGGGCGGGCGTGCACGACGCGCTGGTGTTCGTGCGGGAGAGCTGGGGCGCGCAGCTCATGGCGCGCATGTGGGAGCGCGGGATATCGCGTAGTGCGTCCGCCGCGCTCTATCACGGTGTGGACGCGTGCCTGCTCGGCAGGGGGATTCGCGACGCCGAAGCGCGCGGTCTCACCGGCGCGGCCGCGGAGGCGCGGCTCGAGCCGCTGCTCGCGGATTCCGCGCTCGTTCGCCCGAGCCCCTGGTCACCGGACAGCACGGAGAAACTGCTGCAGGGCGCCAAGTACGACGAGACGTGCGTCGCGCGGATCAACGAGGACCGGCGCGGGTTCACGCATCTGGCTCCGCTGCTGCTGGAGCGGGGGAGCGGGAACGTATATGCGCGCGACTTGCAGGCGAGCGACTCGCTGATCGCGGCGGAATATCCGTCGCGTCCCGTGTATCTGCTGCGGCGCAAGGACGCGGTGGCCGACTCGGCGTTCGAGTGGATTCCGCTGAAGCGCGACTCGCTCATGGCGGCGTGGCGGAGCGGGCAGCCGTAATTTTTTTTGTCCGGACTATTTAGTAGCTAATTGATACTAATACAGGACCCCGCTGGGAAATACCGGAAAGTGGCGTCCACGGCGCGCGGAACTCGCATGGCACGCGGTGTCCGATCGATCAACAGGCCAGCCGCAGGTCGGCACTTGTCGCTCGCGCAGCATCGCGGCCGCGCCGCGAGAGCGCAGCACCCGGACACATCGGTTGGCGGAGGACCCGCAACGGCGTGCGGAGTAGCCACTCATGGTGCCAGTTCCAGCTCCCCTTGGCGTGGCTGAGAAGAGGGCGAGCGAGCTGAGGTCCGCGGAGACCCGTGGCCGACGATCGTCATTCGCAGCCTGCCAGCGCCGGCGTCACCGATTCGCGACGATATGCGTCGGACGCGCGTCGTGTATGTGCCGGCGTCGCGCAGGGAACGAGAAAAGCTGTCAGGCGCGACCGGACCTGCGCGAAAATGTTTCACGTGAAACATTTTGCCTTGCCGATGCACCGACGGCACACCTATGTTGGACACTTCAGATACATCTCCTCGAACAGCAACCAGGAATCTGTGGCTCGGATAATTGCGATCGCCAACCAAAAGGGCGGCGTTGGAAAGACGACGACTGCTGTAAATCTTGCCGCAAGCCTGGCAGCTGCCGAGCAGCGGGTGCTGCTCGTAGACGGCGATCCGCAGGGGAACGCCACGAGTGGAATCGGCTTGGCGAAAGAGTCGTACGAGACGACGGTGTACGACGTTCTCCTCGACCCAGGCATGATCAGTTCGTCGATCATCCGAGAGGTTCAGTTCCGGCATCTCGACGTCGTTCCGGCGACGCCGGATCTCGCTGGTGCCGAGGTGGAGCTCGTGAGCAAGGTCGACCGTGAACTCTCCATGAGCCGTGCGTTCGAGGAGGTGCGGGACTCTTACGATTTCATCCTCATAGACTGTCCGCCTTCGCTCGGTCTGATCACCGTGAATATGCTCGCGGCCGCGGACGCGGTGCTCATCCCGCTCCAGTGCGAGTACTACGCGCTCGAGGGGTTGTCGCAGCTGTTGAACACGGTGCACCGGGTTCAGCAGGGGGTGAATCCGTCACTTGCAATCGACGGCGTGCTCCTCACGATGTACGATGCGAGGCTCAACCTGTCTCGTCAGGTAGCAGCAGACGCCCGCGAATATTTCGGCACCAAGGTTTTCCAGAGTGTCGTGCCGAGGAATGTGCGGCTTGCAGAAGCACCGAGTTTTGGGAAGCCGATCATCGTGTACGATGTGGCTTCGGTCGGAGCTAAGGCGTATATGGGTGTCGCAAAGGAGTTGATCGAGCGCAATCACATCCCAGCTCGCGCATGAACAATACAACTCTTTATACTGCAATGAGTTACAGAAATAACAAGCGGTGGTATTATGTCAACTGATAAGCCGAGGAGACTGGGACGCGGGCTGGAAGCCCTCCTGGCCGGCCATCCGGCAACCAGCGAGCCAAAGAATGGTCGCGAAGAGAAGCCCCGGAGCGCACTCCGCTCGATCGCGCTCTCGCAGATCCGGCCGAATCCGATGCAGCCGCGAAAACAGTTCAGCGACGCCGAGCTGCGGGACCTCGAGGCGAGCATCAGGAGCAACGGCCTGTTACAGCCTGTAACGGTTCGCGCTGCGGCATCGGGCCACGAGTTTTTCCTCATCGCCGGCGAGCGCCGCTTTCGTGCAGTGCAGCGACTCGGCTGGCGGGAAGTGCCCGCGATCGTTCGCGACGAATCCGAAGTCGACGACAAATCGCTCCTCACGCTCGCCCTCGTCGAGAATCTGCAGCGCTCCGATCTCAATCCAATCGAGGAGGGCGAGGGATACCAGCAGTTGATCGCGCAGTTTTCGCTCTCGCAGCAGGAGGTCGCGGACGTCGTCGGCAAGGACCGCTCCACCGTGGCGAACACCGTGCGCCTCCTTGCGCTGCCGTCGCAGGTCCGGCGCATGGTGCGCGAAGGAGAGCTCTCCATCGGCCACGCGCGCGCGCTGCTCTCGCTCGGCGACGACCATCGCATGATCGAACTCGCAAAGGCGATCGTCGCTGAAGGACTCAATGTGCGCGAAGTCGAGCGCCGCGTGCGCGAGGCCGGCACCAAGCGCGCGAAGGCGCGGCATGCGACGGCACGACCCGAGGCCACGCGGCCGCCGGAAGTCGCGCGGATCGAGGAAGAACTCCGTCGCCGCCTGCAGACCGATGCGAAAGTGCACCTCGGCGCAAAAAATGCCGGCGAACTGCGAATCCCGTTTTATTCGGCCGACGATCTCGAGCGGCTGCTCGACATCGTGCTCGGCGCGTCGAGGGAGGCGTTATGACCAGAAAAACACGCAAGCAGCCGCGAGCGCAGCACCACGGCAACATCTTCTCACCTGACTCGGGATCGATGTACGTCCACGTGCAGCGCGAGAATGGCCTCGCGCACCACACGATGGTGCTCCGGCCATGGCAGGTGCAGGCGCTGCGCGTGGTGACATCGAAATGGTTTCTGACCGCCCTTGCCGTCGGCATTGCAAGCTGGGGATACTTCGCAGTGCAGTCCGCACGTGTGCCGCTTCTGCAGTGGCGCATCACACATCTCGAGCAGGATGCGCAGCGCATCGACTCGCTGCAGAAAACGTTGGCACAGCTCCAGTCCAGATACGAACAGGTTCAGCGCATGCTGAGCGCGCCGGTCGCGGCGAAAGGCACGAGGGCCGCCGCAGTAAAGACCGACAGTCTCGCAGAGCGCATCCACCCTTAGCAGACGCGGGAGGATCGACGGCAATGTTTGGAAAAGACGGAGGAGCAGTGCAGCGGACGGAACGCAGCCACACCCCGATCGCAGAAGCACCTATGTCCATCATCTCGAGCGGCATGCGCATCACCGGCGATTTGGACTGCGCGGGCGTGGTGAAAGTGGATGGCCACGTCGATGGATCCGTGACGGGGGCCCGCCAGGTCCTGCTGGGACGCGGCGGAGCCGTGCACGGCAACGTCATTGCGGACGAAGTGGTCATCGGCGGAGTAGTGGACGGCGGCATCGTCGCGGCGGAGCGCCTGGAGCTGCAGGGGACGGCGGTGGTGAACGGCGACATCGAGACGAAATCGATAGTCGTGCTGGAGGGAGCGCGCATCAATGGAGTTGTCCGCATGAGCGATGCGATCGCTGCGTCCAGACCGGGACATCCCGAGCCGCTCCGTATCGCGACCAGCGCATGACACCACTGTGCCATCAACGCCACATTAGCGCGGAGTTCCAACGTTCAACAGTTAGATGAAATATAAACTATTGTTTATAATTTCATCGTAATCTATTTCCCTAGCACAAGTTGGATATGATGAACAGCGCTGTACGGAGGGCTGCGATCGTAGTTCTCAACATCGGTGTGGGAATCTCGATCGCTTGCTCGACCAAAGGCGGTGCCTCAGCGACCGACACCAAGGCATTCAAAGTCGCCCTGCTCACCCCTGGACCGATCTCAGATCAATCGTGGAATGGCAGTGCGTACGAAGGACTCATGCGCATCAAGGACAGCATTCCGGGAGCTCAGGTCAGCCACATTCAGACGAAGACCCCTGCAGAGTTCGAGGAAAACTTCCGGCAGTACGGCGCGGCCGGGTATTCACTCGTGATCGGCCACGGATTCGAGTTTCAGGACGCCGCCGCGCGCGTGGGTCCTGAGTTCCCGAAAACGATCTATATCACCACGGGCGGCAACACCGTGGGTGCGAACGTCGCCGCGATGAGCTTTTCGTTCGACGAGCCCTCGTATCTTGCCGGGATCGTCGCCGGAGCGATGACGAAAACCGGAACCGTCGGATGCATAGGCGGCACGGAGCTCCCACCGGTGAAGGACGCATTTGCTTCGTTCACCGCCGGCGTGAAGAGCGTGAACTCCAGAGCGAAAGTGCTCGTCTCATACATCGGCAACTGGGAGGATGCCAGCGCCGGGAAGGAACAGGCGCTCGCTCAACTCGGTCGCGGCGCCGACATCATCTTCCAGGACGCGGACGCAGCCGGCCTCGGCGCATTTCAGGCGGTGCGCGAAGCAAAAACCGCGTACGTGATCGGGTCGAACGCGAACCAGAACACGGTCGCACCGGAAGTCACGCTGGGAAGCGTCGTGATCGACGTCCCGCACGCGTTCATGGTCGTAGCGCGAGAGGTCAGCAGCGGCCGATTCAAGCCGAGGATCGTGAAGCTGGACATGAAGGTCGACGTCGTGCGCTGGACACCCAACCCTGCGCTCGAATCCAGGATCCCGCCCAGCGCGAAGCACGCCGTCGATTCCGTGCGCACGCAGATGCTCGCCGGAAAATTCACCATTCCCGCCGCACCCGGCACGAAATGACCGGTGCTCCGCTCGCGTCGATCGCAGCGCACCTCGACGCGCTGCTGCGCGTGCGCGAGACGCCTGACTATCCACCGGCCGTCAACGGTGTACAGGTCGAACACCGCGGCCCGGTCAAGAAGATTGCCGCCGCCGTGGATGTATCCGCCCGGACGATTCGCGGCGCCGTGGACGCAGGCGCCAACATGCTGCTCGTGCACCACGGGCTGTTCTGGGGCGGCCTACAGCCGCTCACCGGACCGCATCTTGCACGCGTGCGGCTCCTCCTCGAGCACGACGTCGCGCTGTACTCGGCCCACCTCCCGCTCGACGCTCACCCGATGTTCGGCAACTCGCTGCTGCTTGCGCGCGCGATCGGGCTGGAACCGGGCGCCGGATTCGCGCGTCATGAGACCATCGACTGCGGCGTGCGCGGACCCGGCGACATCGCGACCGCGGAACTGCTCGCGCGCCTGGATGTCTTCGCAAAGTCGCATGGCGGCGGCGCCGTCGCGAGCGCGATGACGCCGGACCGCCGCACGCGCCACTGGGCCATCTGCTCTGGTGCCGGCGTGAGTGCCGAAACGATTCGCGAAGCGATCGACCACGGCGTCGACACGCTGATCTCGGGCGAAGGACCGCACTGGAGCGCGGTCGACGCCGAAGAGAAGGGACTGGTCATCATTTACGCCGGCCACTACGCCACCGAGACGCTCGGAGTCCGCGCCGTGGCGGAGCATCTCTCCACCACGTTCGGCGTGCCCTGGACGTTCATCGCGGCACCGACCGGGCTGTGACCGCGGCCGCCTTCGCGCTCCGCGGCATCACCAAGCAGTTCGGCCGGACGATTGCGCTCGACAGCGCACAGTTCGAGCTGCGTCAGGGAACGCTGCATGCGCTGCTCGGCGAAAATGGAGCGGGAAAGACCACGCTGATGCGACTCGCGTTCGGCATGCTGCGCCCCGACGCGGGCACGATGGAAATGGACGGCACCGTTCGGCGCTGGCGATCGAGCGCCGATGCGATCGCCGCCGGAATCGGGATGGTGCACCAGCACTTCCTGCTCGTCCCCGCCATGACGGTCGCGGAAAATGTCTCGCTTGGAGAGCGCGGCCTGTTTCGCGGGTTCGACGCGCGTGCGGCCGCCGAGCGCGTCCGGAAAATCGGCGCCGAGACCGGACTGGTGCTCGACCCCGCCTCGCGAGTCGCCGACCTGCCGGTCGGTGCCCAGCAACGCCTCGAAATCGTGAAGGCGCTCGCGCGTGACGTGAAGATCCTGATCCTCGACGAGCCGACCGCGGTCCTCTCGCCGGCGGAGTCCCAGGAGCTCTACGCCTGGCTCCGGTCGTTCGTCGCGCGCGGACGCACGGTCGTGCTGATCACCCACAAGGTGCGCGAGGCGCTCGCGCTCGCGGACGACGTCACCGTGCTGCGCCGCGGACGCACGGTGCTCTCCGGCTCGGCCGCGGCACTCGGCGAATCAGCGGTGATCGACGCGATGGTCGGCGCGACGATGGCAAGCGGTACGCGTGAGAGGGAAGTGGCGCATGCCCGCACCCCAGCTGCCGGCGGCGGCGCCGTGGCGTCGCTCGACGGCGTGTCGGTCACCGACGAGCGCGGCGTGCCGCGGCTGCGCGACGCCACGATGGACGTCCGCGCGGGCGAGATCGTCGGCGTTGCGGGTGTCGAGGGATCCGGTCAGCGTGAACTGCTGCGCGTGCTGGGCGGACGCACCGTCCCCAACGGCGGAACGGCGCGCCTTCCCGCGAGGATCGGGTTTGTCCCCGAGGACCGGCTGCGCGATGCGCTGATTCCGGCAATGACACTCGTCGAGAATTTCGCGCTCAAGGATTCCGGAGAGTCGCGCGGCTCGATGCCGTGGCGGGCGTACGAGTCGCGCACGCGGACCGCGATGGCCGCGCACGACGTGCGTGCGAGCGGCGCGGACTCGACGGCCGGTGCGCTGTCGGGCGGGAACCAGCAGAAGTTCGTTCTTGGCCGCGAGCTCGAAGGATCACCGGAGCTGCTCGTCGTGGAGAACCCCACGCGGGGTCTCGACATACGCGCGGCGGCGCATGTGCTGGACGAGCTCCGCGCGGCACGCGCGTCCGGTGTCGCCATAGTGGCGTATTCGAGCGACCTCGACGAAGTGCTCGCGATCGCCGACCGTATGCTCGTCTGCTTCGACGGGCACATCACGCCCGCCGCCGCCGACGCGGCGATCGTCGCGCGCGCGCTGGTCGGCCTCGAGTGAGGCTGCTCGCGCGATTCGCGGTGTCGAAGGCCGGCGCAAGCATCGTCGCCGCCGTCCTCGCGCTCGCCGTCGTCGCCCTGGTGGTATATGCGGGCGGATACGACATCGCACGCGCAGCGGCCGCGCTCTGGAGCGGCGCCGCCGGTTCGACGTACTCGTTCTTCTCCGGGACACTGTTGCGCGCGACGCCGTTGATTATCGTCGGCCTCTCCGTTGCAGTGGCATTTCAGGCGGGCGTGCTCAACATCGGCGCGGAAGGGCAGCTGCTTGCCGGCGCATCGGCGACCATCGCCGTGGGACTCGCCGCCGCCGCCTGGCCGGGCTGGATCCTCGTGCCTGCGGAGCTTGCTGCGGGGATGGTCGCGGGCGCCGCGTGGGCGGGAGTCGCCGCGGTGCTCAAGCAGCGCTTCGGCGTGCTCGAAGTGATCAGCACCCTCATGCTCAACTTCGTCGCTCTCTATGGCGTGAGCTACCTCGTGCACGGGCCGTTCCAGGAACCGACGCACACCTATCCGTTGACTCCTCCGCTGGGCGAGGCGGCGCGATTGCCCGTGATAGTTCCGGGGCAGCAGCTGCACCTCGGGTTCGTCGCGGCCCTCGTCCTCGCGGTCGCCGCATGGTGGTTCGTTCGCTCGACAGCGGGCGGGTTCCGCCTCCGGCTGGTCGGCGCCGGCGCGGCCGCAGCGGCGAGCGCCGGGCGCGTGCGGGTTGAGCGCGTGGTCTTCGGCGCTTTTCTCTGGAGCGGCGCCATTGCAGGGCTGGGCGGCGCAGTCCAGGTCACGGGCGTCACCTACAGGCTGTTCGAAGGGATTTCTCCCGGCTATGGCTACACCGCCATCGCGGTGGCGCTGCTGGCGCGGCTCAATCCGCTCGCAGTGATCGTCGCAGGAATTTTCTTCGGCGGACTCGAGGCCGGCGGAGCGGGGATGCAGCGCGACGCGGGGGTTCCGGCGGGCTTTGTGAATGTGATCGAGGCGCTCGTGATCCTCGGCGTGCTCGCCGTCGAACGCGCCCGCGCGCTGGCGGCCGAACGAACCCGGTCCGTCGCCGGAGAGCAGGCCGCATGATGACAGCAGGCCCGGTCACCGCGTTCCTCGAATCGGGAGTCCGCTTCGCCACGCCACTCGCGTTTGCGGCGCTGGGCGAACTCGTGGTGGAGCGCGCGGGCGTGATCAATATCGGACTCGAAGGCGCGATCATCTGCGGCGCGTTCGGCGGACTGGCGTTCGCCACGCTCGGAGGCGTCGCGCTCGGCTTCGCGGGCGCCACACTCGCGGGTACGATGGTCGCCGCGCTGTTCGCGCTGTTCGTCGTCACGCTGCGGACCGAGCAGATCCTCACCGGCACGGCGATGAGCATGCTCGGCCTCGGCCTGACCGGAACGCTGTATCGCACGATGTACGGAACAGCGGGCGCGTCGCTGCACACACCGACGATCGCTCCGCTGCCGGTGCCCGGGCTGAGCGCCATCCCCGTCATTGGCCCGGCGCTGTTCGACCAGCCCGTCGTCACCTATGTGCTGTACGCGATCGTACCCGCGCTCGCATGGTGGTTCTACCGCTCTGCGGCGGGCCTCGCACTGCGCGCGGTCGGTGAGCACCCCGAAGCGGCACGCGGCGCGGGCATCTCACCCGACCGCGTGCAGTGGGCCGCGATCCTCTTCGGCGGCGCCATGGGCGGCGTCGCCGGCGGCACACTCGTGCTCGCCCAGGTCGGAACGTTCGCCGAGAACATGTCGGCCGGACGCGGATTCATCGCGATTGCAATCGTGGTGCTCGGACGCTGGACACCGTTTGGTGTGGCTGGTGCCGCACTGGTGTTCGGCGCGGCGAGCGCACTGCAGACGCTCGCGCAGACCACCGGGTGGAACATGCCGTACCAGCTGCCGCTCGCGTTCCCGTACGTCCTCACCCTGGTGTTGCTGGCGAGCACGCGTGCGCGCACCGCGGCGCCGGCAGCGCTAGGGCAGCTGCAGGTCTAAGGATTCGCGCAGGGGAGGGCGGCGCTCGTCCAGCGCACGGCCCATGTCCCCGGCGAGCGGCGTTCGACGATTTCCACCTGCAGGCCGGCGTCGCCTTCGCGCACGAGCGCGACCGCCGGTGTTGCCCCGTGCAGCTGCAACGCGGCAAGGAGGTCCATTCCTTCCACGCGATCTTCAGGACCGGCGACGCGTTCCCAGTATGCCGTTCGCCAATGGCCGGCGCCGGAGGACGGATCGGGTTCGGCGATGAGCGTGATCGCCTGCGCGCGCGGATTCGATTCAACGTTCAGCGATCGTGTGGCGATCGCAACGGCAACAGCGGTGCTGTCAGCCAGCGTGAAACGCCATGCGTCGCGGACGACGATCGGCAACCCGCGGTACGGTCCCGAACTGGAATCCTCGGGTATCGCGCTGACGAGCAGGCTGATGCGCGCAACGGTCGCAGCCGAGTCGCGCTGCGAAAGGTCTTCGATCCCATCTACGCCGACCGGGACCGCAATACCCGGCGACAGCGCGAGTGCCCAGCTGTTTGGCGTGGCGTGTGCGTCGCGCCGGGTGAGCGACGCGTTCCGCCGCCAGGCGCACGATCGAATTTTCGTGCCCGGACGCAGGGTCGCGTTCGACACGCGGTCGTCGTGCGTGAAGAGCTCCACGGGAAGCTCGGCGCCATTCGCCGTGTCACGCACGAACGAGACGGGTGTGCCGGAATCGAGTGAAGGCGTCGCGAGGACGGCGCCGAGCTCGTCATCCCATGGCTTGCCGGCCGGCGTTGTGGCGGGGCCAGTGGCCGTCGCGGATGCGGACTGTGCCGCGCCGCCGGCCCGCGACGCGGGTGGGCCCGCGCGCTCACAGGCGGCCACGAGCATGCACGCGAGCATGCACGCGACGAACAGCGCCCGCGACGTCACGGCGCTGGCGGGAGCCATGGCCCGACGAGATCCCAGTGCCATGCATCGCGCCGTTCGTGATCGTGCGGGTCGCGCAACGGTTTGTACTGCAGCCGCTCGGGATTGAGCCCTACCGAGCGGCCGTATGCGATGAGGCGTGCGCGATCACTGGAGACGAGGTGAGCCATCGGACGTCCCTTCCAGGTGTGGCGGTGCAGCCAGAGCCCACCGGACATCGCATACGCCATCCCCTCCCGGCGGTGCTCGAACTCACGCCAGCACGGCAACGGTCGTGCCGGCGCCGGGACTACTGACAGCCGATGAGTCCCTCGACCGTCGCAGGCGGCTGCGCGGTGATGTTGCCTTCGTAGAGTCCGCACGTGAGCGGAAATGACGCCGGATGCGTCGCGGTTGCGGCCCAGCCAGACCCGGTAGCGCCGGTAATGGTCAGGACGACACCGGGGGACGTCGTGAAGTTGAGCGACGTCGCGTCCGACGTGTACGAGCCATGGTCGAACAGGTATGCCTCTTCTGCCGTGGCAAGGTTGCGCAGGTCCGACTTGATGGCCGTCACGTTGGCCTTCCCTTTCGTGTTCTGGAATTTCGGAATCGCGATCATCGCCAGAATGCCGATGATCACGACGACGATCAGAAGCTCGATGAGGGTGAAGCCCGCCTTTTTTACGGCCATATGGAATCCGCAACGCGTTGGGTCGTCCGGCATCTGCCGGGCGACGGGGAGAAGTCTGCCTTGCCAGAACTTCTGCTGCAACTGGCTTGCCATATAGGCAATGACGGGGCCGTTCGACGGTCGATCTGTAACGCATTCACCATCAATATGTTACATGACTCGTGGCGCGCCTTCACGTGCACAATGGAAGGTCGTTTCGCTATGGTTCTCGCACTCTGCAAGGGCGTCGCCAGCGGCCTAAATCTTGGTTTCGAGCCAGTTTACGCCGCTTCCGACGTCCACGACGAGCGGTACGTCGAGCTTCACGGCGGTCGTCATCTCGTGCACGACAAGCGCCTGAAGTTCGTCGAGTTCGGCCGGCGGGCACTCGAAGACGAGCTCGTCGTGGACCTGAAGGAGCATGTGGCTCTCCAGTTTTTTCGCGATGAGCGCGTGGTGGATCCTGATCATCGCCACCTTGATGAGGTCGGCGGCCGATCCCTGAATCGGCGAGTTCTGCGCGACGCGCTCGCCAAACGCCCGGATATTGAAGTTCCGGTCCTTCAGTTCGGGGATATAGCGGCGGCGCTTGAAGATCGTTTCCGCGTAGCCGCGTTCGCGTGCCTGTTCCACGGATGAGTCCAGAAACTTCCGCACTCCGGCGAACCGCTCGAAGTAGGTGTCGATGAACGCTTTTGCTTCCGCGTGCTCGACCTTGATCTGCCGCGACAGCGAATGCGCGCCCTGCCCATAGATGGTGGCGAAGTTGATGGTCTTGGCGCGGCTGCGCATTTCGGACGTGACGTCGCCGATCGGCACACCGAAGATGATCGACGCCGTCTGCTGGTGAATGTCGCCGCCCGCGCGAAACGCATCGACGAACGCGGGGTCGTGCGAGAGGTGCGCGAGCAGGCGAAGTTCGATCTGCGAATAGTCGGCCGCCAGCATCGTCCACCCCGCCTGCGGAATGAACCCGCGCCGGATGTCTTTTCCGAGCTGCCGCCGGATCGGAATGTTCTGGAGGTTTGGGTCGCTCGACGACAGCCGTCCGGTGCTCGCAACCGTCTGGCTGTACGACGTGTGCAGGCGTCCGTCCGAGGGGTTCACGAGCGCCGGCAGGATGTCGAGATATGTGTTTTCGAGCTTCGCCAGCTCGCGGTACTCCATGAGGAGCGTTGGGAGCGCGTGTCCCTCGTCCGCGAGCTCCTGGAGGACAGACACGTCGGTGCTCGGGCCCGTCGACGTTTTCTTCTTCACCGGCATGCCGAGCCTGCCGAACATGATCGCGGCCAATTGTTTGTTGGACGCAATGTTGAACTCCTCGCCTGCGGTCTCGTAGATCTGCTTTTCGACCAGCCCGCGCTCCTTCATGAAACGCGACTTGAGCGAATGGAACCACGGGAGGTCGATCGTGATCCCCTGCCACTCCATTTCGGCGAGCACCGTGATCAGCGGCAACTCGAGATCGCGCAGCAACGCCGCGGTGGCCTCGACTTCGGCCAGCCTGGGTTCGAGCAGCTGGCGAAGGCGGAGGGTGAGGTCGGCCTGGGCGCAGGAATAGTCGCGCGCGGCGGCGACCGGCACCTCGTCGAACGCGATCTGGTTCTTCCCCTTGCCGGTGAGCTCGTCGTACCCGGTCATCGAGAGCTGGAGGAACTCGATCGCGAGCGCGTCGAGCGCGTGCGACCGCCGGCCGGGATCGAGCAGGAAACTGGCGAGCATTAAGTCGAAATCCAGGCCGTCGAGTTCGACCTTCGCGCGCCTCAGCACGAGCAGGTCGTACTTGGCGTTGTACGCCGTTTTCCTGACGCGGGGATCGGCGAGCAGCGCGCGCAACGGTTCCATGTCCGGCGACAGGATCGGCGGAAGGTTTTTCACCGCCTGCGGTCCTTCGGCCAGCATGCGCGCGGCAATGCTCGTCGTCGCGGCCTTGTCGGCCGTCCTTGGCGCCACACCCAGCGAGAGGTCGCCCTGCGCGGCCTCATGCGGGCGGTGGGCGAACGGCAGATAGAATGCCTCACCCGGCGCCAGGGAGATCGAGATGCTCACGAGGTTTGCCCGGAGCGGTGTGATGATCGGCGGCGCGCCGGCATCGAGCACCGTCCCCGTGTTGATGGAGATGAACGGTGCCTTGCGCGCGAGCGCCACGAGCGCCTTCACGCCCTCCGCCGTGTCGACCACACGATATGACTTCGCGACGGCCGGCGCAGACGGCGTCGGCGCCGCAGCGGGCGCTCCGCTCCCCTTCGGCGCCCCGGCCGGCGCGGGTGCATCCGCTCCGGGCGCCCCCTCCGCCTGCGCGGCGGCCTCCTGCGCGTTGCCGCGGAACTCCAGTTCGACGAACAGGTCTCGCAGCCGGTTCCAGTCCGGCGCACGCACCGCGAGCGCGGCGGGGTCGAGTGCGATATCCAAATCGTCTCTAATTGTTACTAATTCTTTCGAGAGCACGCCGTTCGCGCCGAATTCCACGAGCGCATTGCGCGCACGCGTGGGTTCGACTTCGCTCACGTGCGCGAGGATCGACTCGAGCGGGCCCCATTTCTCAATGAGGGCGTGCGCCGTCTTCTCGCCGATCCCCTTGACCCCGGGAATGTTGTCCGAGGTATCGCCGAGCAGGGCCAGGTAGTCGATCACCCGGTCCGGGGGGACGCCGAGGCGCTCCGCCGCGTTGTCGACGTCGTACCACTTCTCGGTGGTGAATCCCGGACGTCCGTGCCAGGGATTGAGTATCCAGACGTTCCGCTCCACCAGCTGGACGAAATCCTTGTCGCCTGACACGATGACCGCGTTGAGTCCCTGCGCCGCCGCCTTCTTCACGAGCGTGCCGATGACGTCGTCCGCCTCGTATCCCTCGAGCGACAGCACGGGAATCCTGAAGGCCTCGAGGATCTGCGTGATGCGCTCGACACCGGTATCGAAGTCGGCCTGCATCGCCGGTTCGAGACGCTCGCGCGTGGCCTTGTACGCGGGATAGCGCTCGTGCCTGAACGAGAGCCCCGCGTCGTGCACCCAGCCGAGATATTCGGGCTTGTGCTTCTCGATGAGCCGCTTGAGGAAATCGTGCGCCCCGCGCGCGATCGATGTGTTCTCGCCCTTGCTGCTGATGAGCGGCTGCGCGCCGTACGCAAAGAACGAGCGGTAGATCAGCGCGTAGCCGTCAACCAGAAAAAGGCGCGGACTCGGGGCCGGAGGCATGGCGGGAAGTTAATGCGCAGGGGGCCGGCCGCGCCGCGCAGCGCGTGCGAGGCGGCACCGTCAGGCGAGCAGCTGCGCGACGATCCCGGCCGCTCCGGCCACCCGGATGTTGTCGTCGAGGCGGACGGGCAGTGCCTCCGCGACAGTCGCCGCGACAGCGATGGCGACAGCGGGAATCAGGGCATAGCCCGCCAGCACCCAGACACCGGCAAACGACGCCGTCGCACAGGCGAGTGACCCGACGAGTGTCTTTCTCCCGGGTTCCGGCGAGCGCACCGTGCTCGCACGGGCCCAGAGACGCCCCGCGATCCCCGCCATTGGGTCGCCAACCGTCGCGCACCAGAGTGCGGCGACGGCGGCCTCACGGCGCAACAACGCCACGGCGACAAGGCACGAGAGCGCCAGCCAGGTGGCACCGGTGACCGATTGCTTCTCGTGCGCGCGCGTCAGGGTGCCGAACAGGCGATCGAACGCCGCGCGTCCAGCCGTGCTGGTCCGGCGCGCCGTCTCCATCGCAAGAGCGATCGCAACCACGGCCACGAGAAGCGGCAGGAGCGTGCGGCGCGGCGCGCCCAGACTGTACGCCACCGGAAAAATCGCGGTCGCGATGTGAAGACTCTTCCGGACGAGCTCGTGCCGCAGCACGAGGGCCGGCCCTGCCGCTACGGTGCGACCCGTCGGCGCCACGCAGCCTCGAACGCGATCGCGCTGCTGTTCGTGAGGCGCCAGTGACCGAATTCCTGCTGCTCGTTGAACACGAGCTGCTGCTGCAAGTCGCGGTACTCCCAGATCTGCGAACGCAGCCGCTGCGACGGATCGGCATTCGCTCCCTGCTCGTAGACCTGATCCGGTTCACCAAGGCCGAGCAGGACCTTGCCGCGGTCCGTCATCCACCCCGGAATGCCCTCTTCGCGAAAGCGCGTGTTCGCTTCGGCCAGGCGCTTGAAGTAGTCGCGCAGCGCTTCGGCGCCGCCCGTCACTGTAGCGTTCTGCCGCACGAAGTTCGCCCATGCCGCCACGCGGGACTCCGGTACGGTGTCGCGCAGCGGCTTCAGCTTGTCCGGCGACGTATACCATTGGAGATAGTCGATCATTTGATCGTACGTCGCGACCGGCAGCTGCTCGCCGAACCCGACGAACATCGGCGCGCGCGTCGTGTCGCTGCTCCCCGTCTGCCATGCGGAAACCACAGCCGGGCCGATGCCGGTTCGCGCGACGGGAATGTACAGCACGCCGCTGTACAGGTTCTGGCGGTGCGCGATGGAAATCGTGTCGCTGAACAGCATCCGGCCCTTCTCCGTCCGCACCGCGATGTTCAGCGGAAGGCGCGTTCCCTCATCGGTGCCGTACCCCTCGAGGTACACGCCCACGAGACTGTCCTTGCCGAAGGTCGCGGTCGCCGTCGGATTGGCGACGACGTTCGGAAGCGAATCGCGCGAGAGACGCTGGGTCACGCGCGCAAAAACCACCGGCGTGCTCAGCGAGCCGGCATCGAGCGTCGGCACGAGCAGTGTGACGTCGTCCGACCCGTTCTTCGAGCTTCCGTCATCGCGAACATTCACCATCAGGTTGTAGCGCCCCGGCTTCACCGTGAGCAGCTCCTGGTAGATCACACTCTCGTCGAGACGCGAAACTTCCTTGAAGCTCGCCACGAGTACGCTTTCGTGCGCTTCGATCTGCTTTACGGTCTCCGCGCCGTTGCGCAGGGTGATCCCGACAGTGTAGCCGGCGCGGAAGCGGTCGTTCTCCCGCGCAAAGGTCAGGTTGCCGTTGGCGATCGAGATCGCGACGACGACGTGGGTCGAGTCGGCCGCCGCGGACGCCATGAACGAGACGCTGCCGACGAACGGCATCGGGGCCCCGCGCGCGAGCATGCCGAGTTCGCGGTACATCTTCACGCCATCGAGGTCCTCCGCCGGCGCGACGGCCGCAGGCCTGGCCGCGGTCGCGGGGGCGCGCGCGGGGCCCCCCCCCCCGGGGCGGGGCGGCGCGGG
>JBIOHR010000009.1:0-41657 GCA_044449085.1 Gemmatimonadales bacterium
AGATGAAACTGGATGAACTCGTTACTCAGCTGCGCGCGGTGTACGGCGACGCGCTCAATGCCGTCGTCCTGTACGGATCGGCCGCGGGCGGAGAGTACCATGAGAAGCGGTCGGACATGAATGTCCTCGTCATCGCGAAGGCCCTGACGGTCAAGTCGATGCGCGCCGCCGGCGCGGTCGCGCGCGCGTGGGGCGAGGCGGGGCACCCGCCGCCGCTCACGCTCACCGACGCGGAGTGGCGATCGAGTGTGGACGTGTTCGCGATGGAGCACGCCGACATCCTCCAGCGCCATAAGATCCTGTTCTCATCGCCGTCGTTCGACCTGCACGCCGGCGTGTCCGTTTCGCCGCGCGACCTGAGGCTGCAGCTCGAATACGAGGCGCTTGGAACGCTGCTCCGGCTGCGCGGCCGGGTGCTGACCTCGGATCACGACGCCGCCAAGCGTCTCGAGATGCTCGTGTCGGGAACGAGCCAGGTGCTCGTCCTTTTCCGCGCGATCCTGCGCATTCGCGATGAGGTTCCGCCGTCCGATAGTGAAGCGCTCTGCCGGCTCACGGCGTCATACGCCGGCTTCGACCCAGCGCCCTTTATCGCCGTCCTCGCGCACTGGCGCGGCGGGAAGAACTTCGATATCGCCACACTGGATACCGTGCTCGAGGGCTACCACTCGGGCCTGGAACAGCTGGTGGCGTATCTCGACGCGCTCCCAGCTGGCGCGTGATGGGCATGGGTTGTGCCGGCACGGATCCCGCCGGGTTTGAATCCCGGCGGCACGAAAACTCGTTCTGTGAGTGATGGGTATGACTGACCTGTACGGGAGAACCCGATGAAACGCAGATCGCTGATCATTCTCGCCCTGCCGATCCTGCTGGGCGCGTGCGGCTACAACTCGATTCAGAGCATGGACGAACGCGCGGCTGCCGCGCAGAAGCAGATTTCGGTCCAGCTGCAGCGCCGTGCCGACCTGGTGCCGAACCTCGTGAACACGGTCAAGGGCTTTGCGGCCCAAGAGGCCGAAGTGTACGAGACCGTGGCGAAGGCGCGCGCCGGTCTTGCCGGTGCCGTGACCGGAGGCAACATCAAGGAAATGGCGAACGCGAACCAGAACCTCACGGGTGCGCTGGGGCGGCTGCTCGCAATCTCGGAGAACTATCCCCAACTCAAGAGCGACCAGAGCTTCCTGCGCCTGCAGGACGAACTCACGGGCACCGAAAACCGGATCGCGGTGGCGCGCACGGATTACAACCAGGCCGTGCAGGATTACAATGCGTACATCCGCAAGTTTCCGGCGGTGATGACGGCGAAAGTCACGGGTGCCAAACCGCGCGACTATTTCGACGTCACGAACCCCGCGGCGCGCGAAGTGCCCACCGTCGACTTCTCCAAGAAGCCGTAGGGCATAACTGCAACAGCCTTACCGCAACTGCCCTGCCACGGATTTCACGGAACCAGCCGCGGATCACGCAAAGACCTCGGGGGAACTGCACTCACCTTTCCAGGTGTTGCAGTTCCCCCAAAGGTTGTGCTTGATCCGCGGCTGCTTCCGCGCAATCCGTGGTAAGCGGTTTTGCGCTTGTTGTTTCCCTCCCTCCGCCGAACAGCCTCATCGCTACGGATTCACGCAATCCGTGGTGATGAAGCCATTGTCGTTCGTCAGTTCGCGACTTTGTCTGGAAGGACGTACTTGAGGGGATCCACCGGCTTGCCGTTCACGTGCACCTCGTAGTGAAGGTGCGGGCCGGTGGCGAGGCCCGTGTTCCCGACGGTCGCGATCAACTGTCCGCGCGTCACCTGCTGGCCGACATGCACCACGATCCGTGAACAGTGCGCAAACTTGGTCACGATGCCGTTGCCGTGGTCGATCTGGAACGTGTTGCCGTAGCCCGGCTCGTTCGAGACTGAGATCACGCGCCCCGCTGCCGGCGCGACGATAGGCGCGCCCATCGGTGCGGAGAGATCGATTCCCTCGTGCGGCCGGTTCAGGTGCAGGATGGGATGGAAACGGCTCAACGAGAACTGACTCGAGAGCCACCCGGTGGTCGGCATGATGGAGGGCGTGCGCGCGAGGCGCTCGAAGTTCTTCGCCAGCGTGTCGCTCACCGCGCGGAAACTTTGCGAAAGCTCGGTTGCACGGCGGATCATCACGTCGATGTCTGGATGCTTCGCGAACGCGAGCCGGCCTTCGAACGGCTTGGCCGGCGAACCGACCGCGATGCCCACGCCCTCCCCTTCATCACGAACCGCCAGGGCGCCAATGGTGCCCAGGGCGCTATTTGTGGCGACCACGCCCGCGCCGCTGTCGGAGTTGGCGCGCAGCCGAGCCGTGTCGCCCTCACCGCCAAATTCGGTAGGCAGGCCGGCCAGCAAACGTATCTGTTGGTCACGCGCGTCGAGTGAGGCGAGGGTATCACCAAGCATGGAAACGCGCCGGTCGATCTGGGCCAGCTCGGATTCCAGGCGTGCGTTCTGCAAGAGCAGCAAATGGGCGCTCGGCGTGCCGTACGGAGTGAACAGCACCGTAATCGCGGCGAAGACCATGACGGCCGCAGTAAAGCCGCCACAGAGCAGCGCGCGGCGCGCCCGGGGGCCGATGACGATCGTCCGTGTCGTGCTGGTCCCCGGGGGGACAATCAGGATGGTCCAGTGCTTTGGTCCCATGACGCTTTAACGGTAGGAGTGACGCCGACCTGCGTCAAACGCGGCGCCTGAGGCTTTCATGATCGACGAGCCACCGCGATCACCGAAACCTGTTCGGGTGCTTTGTGATCCGGCCGGTTCGCCTCAGGGAGCGGCGTGCGAGCGCTAAGTGCAACGATGGCAAGGAGTTATACGCTATACGGCATCGCCGTGTCGTCGAACGACCGGGACCGGCCACGTGGCCGCTCCTACTCGGGCCGCGGAAACAGCGCTTCGCCCCTGGTCACGCGCCAGCCGCTGGCGTCGATCGCATCGATGGCAGCGTACTGCGTTGTTGCGGCCGCGCCCGGCGCTCCGATGAGGTGCCAAAGCGCCTCAGCCTTGCCCGGCATGAACGGAGCGAGGTACGCGGCCTGCCGCGCGAGCGATCTCACCAGCGCCGCGAGCGTCGCGTCGAGTTGCGCGCGATGCGCCGGATCCTTCGCGAGCACCCAGGGCTGCGTCTGCTGGATGTACAGGTTGGCGCGCTCGGTGAGGCGCGCCACGCACGCGAGCGCCTCGTGACAGAGATATCCCCGCGAACCGTCCATCGCGGCGCGGGCGGCGGCGAGATCCACGGAGTCGAGCGCGTCCAGTTCGATGCGCGCGCCCGCCCCGGGGACGACGCCGTCACAGTATTTCTCGACCATCGCGACGACGCGGCTCGCAAGGTTGCCGATCCCGTTCGCGAGCTCCGACGTATACACGGCATCGAAACGCTCGAGCGAAAACGTTCCGTCGCCGTCGAACGGGATTTCGCGGAGCAGAAAGTAGCGAAACGCGTCGGGCCCGAAGCGCGAAATGGTCTCGTCGAGGTCGATCTTCACGCCGGCGCTCTTCGAAAAACGCTCGCCACCGAACGAGATGAAGCCGTGCGCCCACACGCGCTCCGGAAGCGGCAGCTCGGCCGCCTGCAGCATCGCGGGCCAGATCACGCAGTGCAGGCGCGTGATGTCCTTGCCGACGACGTGGAGCTGCGCGGGCCACCGTTCGCGCCACTTGTGGTCGGGGTAGCCGGTGGCCGTCACGTAGTTCGGCAGGGCGTCGAACCAGACCCAGGTGCCCTGGTGCTCGCCGGTCGCGCTCGCGATCGGGAAGGGGATCGCCCACGCGAGCTTCGAGCGCGTAATGGAGATGTCCTCGAGTCCCTGCGCGAGGAGGCCGAGGATTTCGTTGCGCCGTGACTCGGGCAGGATGAAGTTCGGGCGCTCCTTCAGCAGCCGCTCGAGAAAGGGCTGATAGTGCGCGAGGCGGAAGAACCAGTTGCGCTCCTGCGTCCACTGGAGGTCGCGCGTGGGATGGAGCACGCACTTGCCGTCCACAATCTCGTCGTCGCGCTTGAAGAGCTCGCAGCCCACGCAGTACCACCCTTCATACGTCTTCTCGTAGAAGTCGTCCGGCGACGCGTCTCTAATGCGCTTGATGAGCGCGCGCACGCCCGTCTTGTGTGCCGCGTCGGTGGTGCGGATGAACTGGTCGTACGAGATGCCGAGGCGGTCCCAGGTCGCGCGAAAGCGCGCGGCGACGGCGTCGACGAAGGCCTGCGGTTCGATGCCCTGCGCGGCCGCCGTCTGCGCCACTTTCTGCCCGTGCTCGTCCATCCCGATGAGGAAGTGCACGGGGCGGCCGAGCTGGCGGTGGAATCGGGCGATGGCGTCGGCGCCGATCTTCTCGAGCGCGTGGCCGAAGTGGGGATCGCCGTTGGCGTAGTCGATCGCGGTCGTGATGTAAAACGGATCGGCCACGTCAGCTCCCTGGGGGCGGTATGGGCGGCGCGGATGGTGCGCCGGGCGGGCCGCCGCCCTCGCGGCCCCTGCGACCGCCGCGGCGACCCCTTCGGCGGCGGCGGCGGCCTCCCTCGGCGTCGGATGGCTGTGGCTGCGCGGGCTGCGACGGCTGCGATGGCTGCGATGGCAACGGCGAGTTTATGGTCGTTGGTCGTTGGTCGTTGGTTCTTGGCGGTCGGACGTCCGGCTTTCGCGCTTCCGGCCTCCGCGTCCCGGTCTTCGGTCCTCGGTCTTCGGCCTTCGGTCTTCGGTCTTCGGTCTTCGGCCCAGGGTACGTCCTCGTTTCCGCCCGGTAGGCCTCGGTGCCGACCTCCTCCTCGATCTCCGGCTCGTCGTCGGCGCCCTCCAAATCCGAGGCCGTCATGACCGGCGCGCCGCCGAGCTCGCGGTTGAGCTGCGCGAGGGGTACGATGCGAACTTCTCCAGCCGCGTTGCGCAGCGTCACATGCTCCCTGAAAATGTCGTTCGCGACGATCTTCTCCTCGCCCGCGAGCGTGACGATGATCTTTCCTTCCTTGGGAAACCGCTTGCGCTGCTGGACGTAGAACTCGTGCTCGTACCGGAGGCAGCACATGAGCCGGCCGCACGAGCCCGAAATCTGCGAGGGATTGAGCGTCGAGAGGCGCTGGTCCTTTGCGATGCTCGACTTCACGGGGCGCAGCTCGGGAAGCCAGCTTGCGCTGCAGAACTGGCGCGCGCAGCGGCCGATGCCGTCGAGGCGCTTGGCCTCGTCGCGCACGCCGATGTGCCACATCTGGACGCGCGCGCCGAACAATCCTTCGAGCTGGCGCACGAGCTGCCGGAAATCCACGCGTTTCTCGGCGGTGAAATAGATCGTGAGCTTCTTGCGGTCCCACTGCCACTCGGTGTCGGAGACCTTCATCTCGAGGCCCTGCGCGCGCACTTTCTCGATCGCGCGGCGGCGGACATTGTCCTCGTCCTCGCGGAGGTTCCTTCCCCTGGCGATGTCGTCGGCGGTTGCGGCGCGCATCGCCGGCCGGAGCTGCTCCGGCGACGCTTTCCCGTGCGTCGTCCCCGACCGACGGATCGCCGCGAGTTCGCCGGTGGCGTTCACGACGCCGAGATCTTCGCCGCGGTCTGCATCGACGATCACGTACGTGCGCAAGGCCGGCGGATCGGGAAAGGCCCAGGTGAAGAACTCCCGGCGGTTTCCCTTGAACGTCACCTCGACGAGATGCGGTGATGCGGGGGCGGACTGCGATGATGCAGGAAGTCTCGTGGGCGCTTCCGCCGCGACGTCGATCGGATCCGTCATTCCTCGAACTGTCCCATGCGGAGGTATTTCTCCCGGCGCCGCCGGACGAGCTTGTCCGGCTTCAGGCGGCGCAGCTCGTCGAGGTTGCGCAGCAGCGCCTCGCCGACCGCGGTCGCCGTGGCCTCCTGGTCCGCGTGCGCGCCGCCCGGCGGTTCCGGCACGATCTCGTCGATTATGCGCAGCTCGAGCAGGTCCTGGGCGGTGATCTTCAGCGCGCTGGCGGCCTTCTCGCGCATCTCGGCACTCTTGCCGTCTTTCCACAGAATCGCCGCGCATCCCTCGACGGTGATCACGGAGTATACCGCGTTCTGGAGCATCAGCACGCGGTCGGCCACGCCCAGCGCCAGCGCGCCGCCCGATCCGCCCTCGCCGATCACCGTCGCGACGATCGGCACCGTCAGCTGGCTCATCTCGAGCAGGTTGCGCGCGATCGCCTCGCTCTGGCCGCGCTCTTCGGCGCCGAGCCCGGCCCACGCGCCCGGTGTGTCGATGAACGTGACGACCGGCACATGGAATTTCTCCGCGAGCTTCATCAGCCGCAGCGCCTTGCGGTACCCCTCCGGGTGCGGCATTCCGAAATTGCGGTGGAGGTTCTCCTTGGTGTCGCGGCCGCGCTGCTGGCCGATGACCATGATCGTCTCGCCGTCGAGGCGCGCCCAGCCGCCGACGATCGCCGGATCGTCGCGGAACGCGCGGTCGCCGTGGAGCTCGATCCAGTCGGTGAAGGCGAGGCGGATATAGTCGAGCGTGAACGGACGGCGCGGGCTGCGCGCGACCTGCACGCGCTGGATCGGCGTGAGGTTGGCGTAGATGGACTTCCGCAGGTCGGCGAGCTTCTGCTCGAGCGGGGCGATCTCCGCGTCCACGGCGATCTCGCGCTCCGCAGCGAGCTTGCGGAGCTCCTCGATCTGCTTTTCCACCTCGAGGAGCGGCTTCTCGAACTCGAGCGCGGACGTGCCCATGTCAGTTCCCCCGCACGAGGTGGACGTGCTCCGGGCCGAGCAGGGCGCGCAGCTCGAGCAGCGCGGCAGAGGCCGGCGAGAGCTTGAGCGATGCCGAGCGCAGGCGTGCACGCGTGCCATCCGTTCCGTTCCAGCAGACTTCGAGGGGCGCGGCGCCCGGGTGCGCGTCGACCACGGCACGGACGTCGCGCATCACGAGCGCGGGGAGCGACACGCTTTCGGTGAGGTCGAGCGATACGGAGATCTGCCCCTGCGTGCGCAGCTCGGCGAGCCGGGTGATTGATTCCACGATGAACGTCGCGGAGTCCGCGTCCTGGTCGCGCTTGGAGTATCCGCCCTTGATCTGCACCGGGACGTCAGCCTGCACGCGGTCGTGGATCGCCGCCCACGCCTCCGGGAACACGAGTACTTCGCCGGACCCCGAGAAATCCTCGACGATGAGCCGCGCAAACTCGTTTCCGCTCTTCTTCGAGATTTGCTTCTTGATTGCCGTGACGACGACCGCGAGCGTCGCGGGCTGGTCGGTCCACTTGCCGAGCGCCGCGACCGGGAGGCTCGACAGGAGCTCGCACTCGGCGCGGAACGGCTCGAGCGGATGACCGGAGATGTAGAAGCCGATCGTCTCCTTTTCTTTCGTGAGCCGCTCGTGCTCGGTCATCGGGGGCACGTTCGGCAGCGACGGTTGCATGGCGTCCGCGGCCGCCGCGGGACCGGCGTCGCCGAAGAGCGAACCCTGACCGGTTGACGCCTCGTCCTGGAGCAGCGACGCGTGCTGGATCGCGCCGTCGAGCGCGCCGGCGAACTGTGCGCGGTGCCCGCCGAGGCCGTCGAACGCGCCGGCATACAGGAGCGCTTCGAACACGCGCTTGTTGCAGATGCGAAGGTCGATGCGCTCGGCGAAATCGTAGAGAGAGGAAAAGCGATGCAAGATGGAAGATGGAAGATGTAAGGACGCATCGCCGCTGCTTCCATCTTGCATCTTTGATCTTACATCGCCGTTTGCGTTTCTCGCCGCGATGATCGAATCAATCGCCCCCCGCCCCACGTTTCGTACGGCGCCGAGGCCGAAGCGGATACGCTTGTCGTCGAGGACGGTAAACTTGTAGCCGCTTTCGTTCACGTCCGGCGGAAGGATCTCGAGGCCGAGGTCGCGCGCCTCGTTGATGTACTTCACGACCGAGTCGGTGTCGCCGATGCACGCGGAGAGGAGCGCCGCCATGAATTCGGCCGGGTAATGTGTCTTGAGGTACGCGGTGTGATACGAGAGCACCGTGTACGCCACCGCATGCGACTTGTTGAACCCGTAGCGGCCGAAGGTCTCGATCTGGTCGGAGAGATCGCTGATGATCTTCTTGTCGTGGCCCTTGGCAACGGCCTTGTCGGCGAACTTGCCGATCTCCTTTCGGATGAGCTCGGCGTCTTTCTTGCCGACGGCTTTCCGCAGCACGTCGGCTTCCGCGAGCGAAATCCCCGCGAGGCGCTGCGCAATGCGCATCACCTGTTCCTGGTAGGTGATGACCCCGTAGGTCGGCGCGAGAATCTCCTCGAGCTCGGGGAGCGCGTAGGTGACGGGCTCCTCGCCCCGCTTTCGGCGAATGTAGACCTTGTGCATCCCCGCGTCGAGCGGGCCCGGGCGCATGAGCGCGTTGGTCGCCACGAGGTCGTCGAAGCAGTCCGCGCGCATGGACCGGACGATGTCGGTCGCGAGCGGCGACTCGAACTGGAACACGCCTGATGTGCGGCCCGCGCGCAGCGCGCGGAACGTGGCCTCGTCGTCGAGCGGGATGGTGTCGAGATCGGGGACGTCGCGGCCGCGCGCCTTGATTGTTTCGAGCGCGTCGTGGATGATCGTCAGCGTGGTGAGGCCGAGGAAGTCCATCTTGAGCATGCCGGCTTTCTCGAGCGCGGTCATGTCGTATTGCGTCACGACGACGCGTTCCTCGCCATCCTTGCCGGCGCCCTTCGAGTCCTGCGTGCAGATGGGGACGTAGTTGTCGAGCGGGCCGGGCGCGATCACGATGCCGGCGGCATGGATTCCGGCGTGCCGCGAGAGTCCTTCGAGGGAGATCGCGAAGTCGAGCAGCTGCTGGTGCCGTTCGTCGCCTTCGTACAGGCGGCGGACATCGGGCACTTTCTCGATCGCCTCCTTCACCGTGAGCGAGAGGTTCGGCTGGTTCGGGATCAGCTTGGCGATCGCGTCGGTTTCGGCCGGCGTGAACCCGAGCACGCGGCCGATGTCCTTGATGGCCGCGCGGGACTTGAGCGTGCCGAAGGTGATGATCTGGCCCACGCAGTCGCGGCCGTACTTCTCGCGGACGTATTCGATCACCTCGCCGCGGCGCTCTTCGCAGAAATCCACGTCGATGTCGGGCATCGACACGCGCTCGGGATTCAGGAAACGCTCGAAGAGCAGGTCGAACTTGAGCGGGCAGACGTCGGTGATCCGGAGCGCGTACGCCACGAGCGAGCCGGCCGCGGAGCCGCGGCCGGGCCCGACGGGAATCCCCTTTGCGCGTGCTGCGGCAATGAAATCGGCGACGATCAGCAGGTAGCCGGCGTAGCCGGTCTTGGTGATGACGCCGAGCTCGAAGTCGAGGCGCTCCTGAACTTCCGGACGCAGCGCGTGCTTTGCCCCCGCCGGGGAGGGGTAGCGCTCGTGCGCGCCGGCGGTCGCAAGCTGTACGAGAAGATCGTTCTCGGACTTCGCGCCCTTGGGGAGCGGGAATGCGGGGAGGAAGTATTTCTTCTCGAATGCGAAGCCGGCTTCGTCGGCGATCGCGAGCGTGTTGGTGAGAACGTCCGGGCGATCCTTGAAGTACTCGCGAATTTCCGGGGCGCTCTTGAAGTAGAGGCCGCGGTCGTACTTCATGCGGTTGTCGTCGAGGCGGTCCTTCTTCAGCCCGATGCAGAGCAGGACGTCGTGCGAGTCGTGGTCTTCGGCGCGGAGGAAGTGCGAGTCGTTCGTCGCGATGACGGGCAGCGAGAGCGTCTTGGCGAGTTTGAAGACCGCGGCGTTGAGCTTCTTCTGCTCGCCCGCGTCATGCGCCTGCACCTCGAGGTAGTAGCGGTCCTTGAAGACGTTGGCGTACCACTCGGCGGCTTCCTGCGCCTGTTCCAGGTCGTCGTCGAGGAGATGCCGCGCCACTTCACCCGCCATGCAGGCGGACGACACGATGATCCCGTCGCTGTATTGCGCGAGGAGTTCGCGGTCGACACGCGGCTTGCCGTAAAAGCCCTCCGTGTACGCCAGCGACGAGAGCTTGATGAGGTTCTGGTAACCGGCGCGGTCCCTCGCCAGCAGGACGAGGTGATAGTATGAGCGGTCGCCGGGAGTGGCACGGGTGCGGGCGCGGCGGTCGCCCGGCGCGACGTACGCCTCCATCCCGATGATGGGCTTGATGCCCTGCGTGCGTGCCTTCTCCTGGAACTCCCATGCGGCGTGGAGATTGCCGTGGTCGGTGATGGCGAGGGCCGGCTGTTCGAACTCGACGGCCCGGTTGATCAGGTCGTCGATCCGATTTGCGCCATCGAGCAGGGAATACTCGGAGTGGCAGTGGAGGTGTACGAAGGACATTGTGGTGAAAGCTAGCCGTTGTCGGGCGCCGCTGTCAAAGCGAAATTGAGCGCGAATGCCACTTGCTAAATGATTGCAACGCAAAGAGTTGATGGAATGAATTCGCGCACGCTCGCGAACCGCGAACGGATGATGCGCCGTGCCGTCGTGGCGGCGCTCGCCGCGCTCTTCGCGGGAGTGCCCGCCGCGCCATCGGCGGCGCTCGCGCAGGGCTCTGCCGACACGCGCGCGGCGATCCTGCTCACGCTTCCGTCGAGCGCGCGCGGCCTCGCGCTGGGCGACGCATGGGGCGCCGTGGCTGACGACGAGAGCGCGCTGTTCTACAATCCAGCGCAAATCTCTCGTGTGCGAGGCCTGGCGATTGGGGGATCCCTCCAGAACTACATCGCGTCGACCACGCTTGGCGCGTTCGCCGTGGCTGTTCCGTTGAGGCACGGCACGCTGGCGGCTGGATTGCGGCTGCTCGACTACGGCAGCGCGGACGAGGTGGTGCCGGTTGACGGAAGCAATGGTCAGGTTGGCGCGCCCACCGGCTCAACGATCACGGCGGAGGACATGGCCTTCACGCTTGGCTACGGGATCGCACTCGGGCGGCGTCGCGAGCTGCGGTTCGGCGCCGCGGTTGAGTACGCGAGGCAGCAGGTGGCGAGCTACTCGGGCGGTGCGATCGCTGGAGACCTTGGCGCGGCGTATACGTTCGCGAGCGGGTGGGACGTTGGCGCAGCGCTGCAGCATGTGGGCTCGAGCCTCACGCTCGCGGCGGTGACGGCGCCGTTGCCGATGACCTGGCGCGTCGCACTCGCCGCGCCCGCGATCGGCGCGAGCGCGTTCACCGTGCGCCCGGTGGCGGAGGCACGACAGGTGAGCGGCGCTGAGGTCAACGGCGTCCTCGGTGCGGAGGGGAGCTGGCGCACCGGGACGACGGGCACGATGCTTTCCGTGCGCGCGGGGTATGCGTTTCGCTCGTCGAGTGACGCGCGGCTGCCCTTCACCGCCGGCGGGGGGATCACGCTCGGCAGACTCGAGGTGGACTATGCGTATGAGGGGTTCGACTTGATCGGCGGAGCCACGAGCCGCGTCGGTGTGCGTTTTGCCGCGCTCCCGCGCGGCATGTGACGAGACGCAAACTGGTGCGCGTGCGCTGGGGCGGAATCCTCCTCGTGTTGCTCGGCGTCGTCGCGGGCCTCGTGCTGATCACCGCGGCGACGCCGATGGGACGTTATCTGGCGCGCGGCGCGATGGCCGAAGCCAGGATCCTCTCGCGGCGCCAGTCCATTGCGAAGCTCGCTGCGGACAGCGCAACGCCGCCCGCGACTCGCGCCAAGCTGAACCTCGTGCTCCAGGCGCGTCGATTTGCCGTGGACTCGCTCGGCCTGCCCGCCAAGAAGGCATTCACGCAGTACACGAAACTTGACCACGACACGCTCGTCCTGGTGCTCTCCGGCGCGTATCGCGACGAACTGCGGCCGGTCACGTGGTGGTTTCCGGTCGTCGGCCGGGTGCCGTACAAGGGCTTCTTCGATTTTGCGGAGGCGAAGCGCGCGGAAGCCGAGCTGACGGCCGAGGGGTTCGATGCGTACCTGAGGCCGTCGCCGGCGTTCAGCACGCTCGGTTTTTTCAACGACCCGCTGCTCTCGACGACCCTCGGCGAGGACTCACTCGAGATCGTGAATACGGTGGTGCACGAGCTGACGCACAACAAGTTCTATGCGAAGGGCGAGGCGGTGTTCAACGAGAGTTTCGCGAATTTCGTCGGGGCGCGGGGGGCTGAGCGGTTTTTTGCCGCGCGGGGGGATACGGCAAGTGCGCGGCGGACCGCGGAAAGGTGGCATGATGAATTGTTGCTCGCGCGGGTATGGGAGCGGACGTACCACGCGCTCGACTCGGCGTACAAGGCGCATCCCGGGGATTCGGCGCGCATGGCGCGGTACGCGGCGCGCGACACGGTATACGCGTGGACGCGGCTGTTCCTGGTGGATTCGGTGGGGCCACAGCTTAAGACAATCGATCGGCGGTATGCGGCGCTCGTGAGGCTGGACAATGCGTCACTCTTCGCGCGTCTCATATACGCGACGGGCTTGCCCGCGTTTGAGAGGGTGTATGAAGAGGAGGGGGGAGACATTCGACGCGCGCTCGAGCGGATCATTCGCGAGAAACAGCAGAGGTGAGTGACGAGTTTCTGCCCTCTCGCAGCCCGGCGCTCCAGTCCCTCCGCTTCAGTTCACCGCTGCTAACTGCGCCAGTCTGCAGCGGTGAACTGAAGCGGAGGGACTGGCGCTGAGAGTTTGAAGAACTCAGTCAACGTCACCCGCCAAACCGTCCTCTCAACATGGCGCGCAAGTCGATCGCCGGGAGCATGCCGGGCGCAGCGTCCGGCGCCGCGGACTCAGGTCGATCCACGACAACGCGCTGCATCCCCTCACGCACTCCCCGATCGAGGAACCGCGAGAGCTGGTCCATCGAGTAGTCCGCACCTCTCCTCGTGTCGTACACATTCAGCGGGTAGGTCACGAACAGGTGGTTGCGCGGGCGGGTCATTGCGACGTACATGAGTCTCCGCTCTTCTTCGACCTGCTCGTCGTCGCCGAGTGAACGTGAGGAGGGAAACCAGCCGTCGACGGCCCAGATGAGGAACACGGCATCCCACTCGCGTCCCTTGGCGCTGTGCGCGGTGCTGAGGATGAGGACGTCGTTCTCGCTGTCGCCACCGAAGCCCAGGTCCTGCGTGGCCTGCGGCGGCTCGAGCGCGAGCGCGGAGAGGAAGGCGGCGCGGTTGGGGTAGCCGCCGGCGATCGTCTGGAGCTGGTCGAGATCGGAGAGGCGCGGCTCGACGCGGTCGTAGCGTTCACGGAGGATGTCGTCGTAGAGGCGGCGCACGCGGGCGATCTCGGCGGTAACCGCGCCCTCGACGTCCGCGGGGCTCCGGCGGAGCGCGTCGAGCAGCTGCACGAGCGCCGTGTGCGCCGCGCGCGCACGCGGCGGCGGCTGGTAGCGGCCGAAGGCCTCATGTTCCCATGCCGCCATCGCCATCGACTCGATTGCTCCCCGCGCGGTGGCCTCGCCAATGCCCGGCATGAGCATGAGCAGGCGGTACCAGCTCACTTCGTCGCGCGGGTTCTCGAGGATGCGCAGGAAGGCGAGGACATCCTTCACGTGCGCGGCCTCGAGGAACTTGATGCCGCCCCATTTCTCGAACGGGATGCTGCGCGCCGTGAGTTCGATCTCGAGATCCGCGCTCATGTAGCCCGCGCGGAAGAGTACGGCCATCTCGTGGAGCGGCACACCCTCCTCGTGCAGCTCGAGGATGCGATCGACCACAAAGCGGGTCTGCGCCTGCTCGTCGTGCGCCGTGACGAGCCACGGTCTTTCGCCGCCTGCGCGCTTCGTGAACAGGTTCTTCGTGTAGCGCTCCTCGGCGCGCGAGATCATGGTGTTCGTGACATCGAGGATCGGCTGCGTGGAGCGATAGTTCTCCTCCAGTGGGACCATGGCCGCGCCCGGAAACTGCACGGGGAAGTCGAGGATGTTCCTGATGGTCGCGCCGCGGAACGAGTAGATGCTCTGCGCGTCGTCGCCGACGACGGTGATGTTCCGGTGCGTGCGGCACATCCCCTGCAGGATGCGCGACTGGAGCTGGTTGGTGTCCTGATACTCGTCCACGAGAATGTGGTCGTAGAGCGACGCGATAGTATTCGCGAGCGCGCCCTCCGTCTCGACGAGCATCGCCCAGAAGAGCAGGAGGTCGTCGTAGTCGACGAGGTTGCGCTCCCCCTTCCGCTCCGTGTAATCGGCGAAGATGCGCGCGAAATCTTCTTCAAGTTCACGAAACTGGGGATAGTCCTCGCTCAGGATCGCGGGGACGGGGATCTCCGTGTTCACGTGCCGCGAGTAGACGTGGTGCAGCGTCTCCTTCTTGGGGAACCGTTTCTTTTTCTCCGCAAAGCCCAGCCGCGCACGCGACAGCTGCATGAGGTCTTCTGCGTCCGACTGGTCCATGATCGTGAAGTCGCCGGGGAGGCCGGCGGCCTGGCCGAACCGCCGGAGCAGGCGGTGCGCCGTGGCGTGAAAGGTGCCGCCGTGCACCGCGCGGCTGGCACTGCCGACCAGGCGCTCGGCCCGGGCGAGCATCTCCTGCGCCGAGCGGCGCGTGAAGGTGAGCAGGAGGATGCGCTCCGGACGAACGCCCCGCTCGAGCAGGTGCGCGACGCGGTAGACGAGCGTGCGTGTCTTGCCGGTGCCGGCGCCCGCGATGATCAACAGCGGGCCGTCCGCATGCGTAGCCGCCTGCAACTGCGCCGGATTCAGCTCGGCGGCGAAGTCCGTCGTTCGCTTTGGCCCGACTTCGCGAACGCGGGGCGGGTAGACGCGCGCGTCATCATGCATGAGATTCGAATATAGTGACACCACCACCGATCGATTCGCGAGGGCCAAAGACCGCCCGGTCGTCATTTTCCCTCACGGAAGTTGACGCGCGCGCGGTCGTCATCGCCGTGCTGGCGATCGGCACGATGCTCCGCTTTCTCGTCGCCGAAGCGACCGGCCTGGGCGTGGACGAGTCGTACGCGGTGACCGTCGCGCGCCAATTTTCGCTCTCGTACTTCGACCACCCGCCGCTGCACTTCTGGCTGGCCGGCACGATGGCGAGGCTCGCGCACAGCGAGAGCGGCGAGGTGGTGAGGTTTCCGTTCGTCGTCTGCTTCGCGGTCACGACCTGGCTGATGTACCGGATTGCGGCCCGCTTTTTCGGCGAGAACGCCGGTGCGCTCGCTGCGCTTCTCCTGAACATCTCGGCGGTGTTCAGCGTGACGACCGGCGGATGGGTGCTGCCGGACGGCCCGCTGATGCTCTTCATGCTTGCGTCGGTCGCGGTGATCGCCGAAATACTGTTCGAGGCGCCGATCCGCGGATCCGATACCTTCCGCTGGATTGCGGCCGGTGTGTTTGCCGGGCTGGCGATGCTCTCGAAGTACCACGGCGTGTTCGTGCTCGCGGGCACTTTCCTGTTCCTGCTCACGAGCACACCGCACCGGAAGTGGCTCGCGCGTCCGGGGCCGTATCTCGGCGCGCTCGTCGCGTGCGCGATGTTCGCGCCCGTACTGCTCTGGAATCGCGGGCACGGCTGGGCGTCGTTCGTCTTTCAGGGCGGCCGGGCGGCAGGGCGCGGGGGGCTCCACGTCGGCTCGATGCTGGCGAGCCTCGCCGGGCAGGCAGGCTACGTGCTGCCCTGGATTTGGGTGCCGCTGATGGTCGTGCTATGGCGCGCGCTGCGGACGGGCCCGCGCGACGCGCAGCGCTGGTTTCTCCTGTGCCTCGGCATCGGACCCATCGCGGTGTTCACGCTGATCGCGCTGCGCGGCGACCCGGGGCTTCCGCACTGGGAGGCGCCGGGGTACCTGATGATCTTCCCGATTCTCGGCGCGGCAGTCGCGGCCCGTCTGGAACGCGGCGACGTGCTCGCGCGCCGATGGATTCGGTGGAGCGCGTGGACGTTCGTGGCGCTCGTCGTGATCCTCGCGACGCAGGCGGCGAACGGGTGGATGGAGCGCATCGCGCCGGCGCTCTTCGCCAAGGGTGATCCGACGACCGACATGGTGTCGTGGCGGGCGCTGCGCCCGACGCTCGACGCGGAGAACCTTCTCGGCCACGGCGAGTTTCTCGCCGCACCGAGCTGGATCCAGGCGGGGCAGGCTGCGCTCGGCGCCGGTCCCGACGTGCCTGTGCTCTGCCTCTGCGCGGACCCGCATCACTTCTACTACATGCACGACGACCGCACGTTTCTCGGCCGCGACGCGGTGTTCGTGAAAAAGATCAAGCCGAACGAGGATGTGGTCGCCGCGTTCTCGCCGTATTTCGAGTCGTTCGCCGTGGCGGACACGCTGGTGATCCGGCGCGGGGGCGCCGTGGCGCTGGAGGTGGGGATTTATCGCGCGCGCGGCTTCAGGAAATTATTTCCGACCGCGCAGCCGCGCTGAACGGCTTGCCCTAGATCCAGTCGCGCGTCATCGAGAACGCGAACTCCTGCAGGTTTGAGAGCGCTTCCGGATGGTGGGTGCCGTCCTCCAGCCGTGCACTGAGCGCCTGAAGGCGGTCGTTCGCCGGGTCGAGCGTGGCCAGGTGGCGAAAAGTCGCGACGGCCTCATCGCTCCGCCCCAGCGACAGGTACGACACGCCGAGCGCCACGAAGCCGGCCGGCGTCGGATCGATTTGTACGAGGCGTTCGAGATATGGAAGCGCATGGTCGAAGTGGCCGAGCCGCATCCAGTCCAGCGAGAGCAGCTTCGTTGCGAGCACATCGTTCATCGTGCCGCCCCACTGCGCCGCCTGCCGTTCGAGCACGGTCACCGCCTGCGCATACCGTCCCTCCTTCGAGAGCAGCGAGCCGTACTGGAGGCATCCCGACTGGCACGACGAGTCCATGGCCAGCGCCTTCACGAACGCTGATTCGGCTTGCGGATACGTGGGTCGTCCTGCGGCGTAGAACGCCAGTCCCAGCTGTTCGAGCGCTCGCGAGTTGTCCGGCACCGCAACCGCCGCCTGGCGCCATAGCTCTTCCGGATCGTTGTACACGCGGCTGCGCGCCGCCGTCACGATCGTGAGCGTCGCCGCAACGGCGGCGCCGCCCGCCAGCATCCAGCGCGGTGACAGCTGCGGCGCCAGCCGGCGGCGACTCCACTCGGCACCGACAACGGCCAGCACGAGCACTGCGGCCAGCGCGAGGTAGATGCGGCGTTCCGCCCCGATCTCAAGCGGGACGGGCACGACGCTCGACGACGGCGCGAGCAGGACGAAGAACATGCTCCCGAGGAACGCGAACCAGCCGAAGCGCGCCACGTCCTTCCACGCGCGGACGGTCGTCGCGGCAAATACCGTGAGCAGGAGCAGGCCGGGAATGCCGCGGGCGTCGCCAATCGGCCTGAACCCATAGTCGGGTGTGAGCGCGGCCGGCCACACGACCAGCTGCAGATACCGTCCGATCGCCCAGCACTGCGTGTAGAAATATCGATACCACGGCATGTCGACGCCGAACGCGGCCGAGTCACCGCGGGAGCCGCCCGCGAAAACGATGAATGTCGCAATGCATGCGGTCCACATCGCGAGGTATGCCCACCCGCGCCCGGCGCCCGGTCGCCCGAGCGTCTCCCACGACGGCAGCCGGAACGCGCGGTCATAGAGCATCACGGCGAGCGGTGCCGTGATGACGATCTCCTTGCTCATCATTCCGAGGATGCAGGTGACGACGGCCAGCGCGTACCAGCGCACACGCGCCGCTGGAGCGGCGTCCCACGCGCGCTGCGAGGCGTAGAGCGTCGCGAGGTAGCAGAGCGACGCCTGTCCCTCGGATCGCTGCACGACGTAGTTGATCACTTCGCTCTGAATCGGATGCAGGAGCCAGAGCGCCGCCACGACGCCGGCGACGGGGTCGGCGACCGCGCGCCAGTCTTCGGCGATGGTCCGTTCGCGCATCGCGCGCCGCAGCACCGCGAAGAGCAGGGCACCAATCGACAAATGCAGGAGAATGTTGAACAAGCGGTAGCCAATCGTCTTGTCGGGTCCCGCAGGATCGGCGCGCTGGTCCACGCCCAGCACGCGATTCACCTGGTAGTTGGCGGCGAGTGTCGCGAGGACCAGCGGCCGACCGCGCGTGGGCATACCTTCGGCCGACGTCAGGCGCGACGCGGCGGCGATCGTGACCCAGTCGTCGAGGAGGAACGGGGCGCGGAGCGCCGGGACGTATGCGAACGCCGTGGCGACGACGAGCGCGAGGGCGACCCACCACGTTCCGCGGGGGAGCGGAAGTGCCGCGAGGCGCGTCGGTTGGGGTGAGCCAGCTTGAGCCGGCGGGCCGCGTCGCGGCTTTCGTTTGGTCACGGGTATCGGGAAGTCTAGAGGCGATTTCTGAAACGGCAACGCGCCGAATGGCGGAACTCAGGGCGGTTGCCGTGGTATCGGATGTGGACTAGATTATGGACTAAGAGCTGGACTAATCTCTCCCGTCGGCCGGCATTGCGCGGCCGCGGCAACGAATCGATGAGGAACGCATGATCGAGATGATGAATGTGCACGCCGCCAAGACCAATTTGTCGAAGCTGCTCGCACGTGTCGCCAACGGAGAGGAGATCGTGATCGCCAAAGGAGGAACACCCGTGGCCAAACTCGTTCCATACGTCAGTGTTGCGCCGCCGAGGCCGCTCGGTGCGTTCGCAGGCAAGGTGTGGATGTCGGACGACGCCCTCGAACTTCCCGCGTGGCTGCTCGACGCGTTCGAGGGCGGAGGCGGAGCGCCGTCGCCGGCCCCGAGGCGCCGCAAGAAATGAGAGTGCTGCTCGACACGCACGCGCTCGTCTGGGCGCTCGGTGAACCTGACCGGCTGTCGTCGCGCGCGCGCGCGACGATCGCCGACCAGTCGACCGTCGTGTTCGTGAGTTTGACGAGCGCGTGGGAGCTGGCGATCCTGCAGAGCGTCGACCGCGTGCGGCTGACCGTGCCGCTCCCGGCCCTCTTCACCGACGGGTTCGCCGCCATGCGATTTCACCTGCTCCCTATTCGGTTGCCGCACATCGCCCGCGTGGCGGAGTTGCCGCGGCATCATCGCGACCCGTTCGACCGGTTGCTCGTGGCCACCGCGCTCGCCGAGCGGCTTACGGTTGTCACCACCGACCGGGTGTTCAAGCGGTATGGAGTGCCGGTGGTCTGGTAGCGTTGGACGCGGGACGCGGGATGCGGGTTTCGACCCGATGCGGAGTGCGGAAGAGGAATGCGGCGGCGCGGACTACGGCAATACCGTGAGCTGGGTCCGGAGCGCGTCGAGCGGGTACTCCCGCGGGGTCCATCCGAAAGTTTCGGCGAGTCCGTCGACGACCGCATCGCGCGCTTCGTCATCGAGCGCGGGCGATGGCGCAAGGCACGCATTGTTCGCCTGTTCGCGGCGCAGGATCTCCTGTTCGATCGAGGTCATCGTCACGTCCGCGATCCCGCATGGCACGAGCATGTCGAAGTAGGAGAGATCCGTCGTCACGTTCAGCGCGAAGCCGTGCCAGGTCACCCACTGGCGTGCGTGCACGCCGATGGACGCGATCTTCCGGCCTTGGGTCCACACGCCCGTGAGTCCGGGATTGCGCTCGGCGCGAATGTCGAACGTCGCAAGCGCGCGGATCAGCGCAGCCTCGAGCTGGCGGAGGTACCAGTGCAGGTCGGCCGTGTGGTGCTGGAGGTCGACGATCGGGTAGCCGACGAGCTGGCCCGGCCCGTGGAAGGTGACGTCGCCTCCGCGGTCGACGTCGAAGAGCTCGACACCGCGCGCCGCGAGCAGCGCGGGCGTCAGCAGCACGTGCCCCGCCTTGGTGGAGCGGCCCGTCGTCACCACGGCGGGATGCTCGACGAGGAGGAGCAGGTCATCCGCCAGCGTGCCATCGATGCGGGCGCGTGCCGCGGCGCGCTGAATGTCCAGTGCCCCGGCGTATGACATCGTGCCGAGCGATGTGACGAGAAGCGGGCGCAGGTGATCCACAACAATCTCAATCTAGTGTGGCTTCTGACGTCCCACGACCCGCAGCTGAGGGATTTCAGCTGCGAACTGGGGAAGTGCAGAAACAGATACTGTCTAAATGTGAATCGCGCGGCCCAGCGAATCGAGTACGGCCTCGGCGATCGCCTCGGAAAGCGTCGGGTGCGCGTGGATCGCGAGTTCGATCTCCTCGACCGTGAACTCGTTCTCGCGCGCCACCGCGAGCTCGTGGATCAACTCGGTCGCGTGCGCGCCGACGATGTGCGCGCCGAGGATCTCGCCGTACTTGGCGTCGCGAATGAGCTTCACGAAGCCCTCGGTATCGCCCGATGTGCGCGCGCGGCCGTTGGCGCTGAACGGAAACTTGCCGACCTTGTAGTCGATCTTCTTTTCCTTCACCTGCGCTTCCGTCATCCCGATGGACGCAACCTCCGGATGGCAATAGGTGGCGTTCGGGATGTTGCCATAGCTCAGCGGGTGGAAATGCTTTCCCGCGAGCACCTCGGCCACGATCATTCCCTCGCGCTCGCCCTTGTGCGCGAGCATCGGCGGGCCGGCGACGTCGCCGATGGCGTAGTAGCCCTTGGCGCTCGTCTCCATCTTCTCGTTGATCTTGATGAAGCCGCGGTCGGTGAGCTGCACGCCGGCTTCCTTGAGCCCGATGTTCTCGGTGTTGGCGGCGCGGCCCGTGGCGACGAGCACCCGATCGACCACGAGCTCTTCCTTCGCGCCTTGCGCTTCGACCGTCAGCGTCACCGAGTCCTTGCCGACCTTCGCCGACGTCAGCTTCGCGCCCGCCATCACGTTCATGCCGCGCTTCTTGAAGCTGCGCTGTACTTCAGCCGACGAATCTTCGTCCTCGAGCGGGAGGATGCGCGGCAGCGCCTCGATGAGCGAGACCTTCGAGCCGAACGCTGCGAACACGTCAGCAAACTCGCAGCCCACCGCGCCAGCGCCGACGATCGCGATCGTCTTCGGAGCCTTCTCGAGGATCAGCGCCTCGTCGGACGAAATCACCGTCGTCTTGTTGAGCTCGAGCCCCGCCTGGGGCAGGCCGCGCACGCGCGAGCCCGTCGAAATCACGACGCCCTTCGTCGCGTTGTGAATTTCCATCTTTCCATCATCCATCTTCACTTTCACCGACTTGTTCGGCGCGAGCGTTCCCGTGCCCTTGATCCAGGTGACCTTGTTCTTCTTGAACAGGAACTCGACCCCCTTGGAGTTTTTCGTGCTCACGTCACGCGAGCGCTTCATCGCGACGCCGTAGTCGAGCTTTACGTCGCCGACCGTGACGCCGAACTCCGCCGCGTGCGAAACGTGCGTCGCGAGGTTCGCGGCCTCGAGCAATGCCTTGGCGGGGATGCAGCCCCACAGGACGCAGGTGCCCCCGAGGCCCTCACGTTCGATCACGGCGGTGTTGAGCCCGAGTTGCGCGGAGCGGATGGCGCCGACGTAGCCCGCCGGGCCGCCACCGAGGAAGATCACATCGAATGTTGCCATGGTATTTGACCTAGTAAACGAGCATGAGTGGGTTCTCGATCATGCGGCGCAGCGTCTGCAGGAAGCGCGCGCCCACAGCGCCGTCAATCGCACGGTGATCGCAGCTCATCGTCACGCGGAGGCGCTTGCGGGTCTCGAGCGAACCGTCCGCGCCCACGACGACCCTGTCCTCGATGGCGCCGATCGCGAGGATGCCGCATTCCGGCGGATTGATGATCGCCGTGAACTGCTCGATCTGCATCATGCCGAGGTTCGAGACCGAGAAGGTCGAGCCGGTGTACTCGGCCGGTGTCAGTTTCCGTTCGCGCGCCTTCTTCGCGAGCGCCTTCGATTCGATGGCGATATCGCTCATGCGCTTCTTGTCGGCGTCGAAGATCACCGGGACGATGAGCCCATCGTCCGTCGCGACCGCCATGCCGAGGTGCACGCGGTGGTGGAGGCGGATGTGATCGCCGAGCCAGTGCGCGTTGACCTCCGGATGCTGCGCGAGCGCGGTGGCCGTCGCCTTGAGGATGATGTCGTTGAAGGACACCTTGTAATCGTCGCCCATCGCCGCCATCGCGGCGCGCATTTCGGCGGCGCGCTGGAGGTCGAACTCGGCGGTGAGGTAGAAGGTCGGAATCGGGCCGATGGATTCGCTCAGTCTCCTTGCTATCGTCTTGCGAATCAGGGTCAGAGGGACATCCTCAAAATCGACGGAAGATGGAGGATGCAAGATCGAAGATGACGGCTTCACGCCAGATGACGGGCCGGTCGCGATCGCCGCTTCGATGTCCCGCTTGATGATGCGGCCGCCGGGGCCGCTGCCCGCGACGCGCGCGAGATCCAAGCCTTTTTCGTCGGCGAGGCGCTTTGCGAGCGGGCTCGAAAGTGTGCGGCCACCGTTTGCGGGAACGGCGATGGAGGATGGAGAGATGGAAGACGGAGGCGCCGCAGGCACCCTCGGCGGCGCAACAGCCGGCGGTGGAGACGCTGGAGCAGCAGCCGTAGGGTTCGCGGCCGGACTTACATCTTCCATCTTCGGTCTTCCATCGCTTTTCGTCGCGCCAGCGACGAGCGAAGCAATATCCTCGTCCTTCGCGGCAATCACCCCCACCAGCGTTCCCACCGGCACCGCCTCACCCTCACCGACCAGTCGCTTTCGCAGCACCCCTTCGCCGCGCGCGGCGAGTTCCATCACCGCTTTGTCCGTTTCCACTTCCGCGAGGACGTCGCCGCTTTTCACGGCGTCACCTTCGTTCTTGAGCCACTTCACGAGGCGCCCCTCTTCCATCGTGGGGGACAGTGCCTCCATGAAAACCTTGGTAGCCATCGTCAGGCCTCGATGTACATGACTTTCTTCACCGCGGCGATCGTCTTCGGCAGGTCTGGCTTCGCGGACTTCTCGAGCGCCTTCGCATAGGGCATCGGCGTATCGGCCTGATGCACGCGGACCACCGGCGCGTCGAGATGGTCGAAGCAGTCGCGCTGGATGTAGTCCACGATCTGCGCGCCGATCCCGCACACTTCCCACCCTTCCTCGAGCACCACGGCACGGTTGGTCTTCTTCACACTCGTCGTGATCGCGTCCACGTCCATGGGACGAATGGTGCGCAGGTCCACAACATCAACCTTGATCCCTTCCTTGGCGAGCTGGTCGGCGGCCTGCATCGCGACGAGGACCATCTTGCCGCTGGTGATGATCGAGCAGTGGTCGCCCTCGCGCTTGAGCTCGGCCTTGCCGAGCGGGATGAGATATTCCTCATCCGGCACTTCGCCTTTGAGGTTGTAGAGCATCTCACCTTCGAGCACAATGACCGGGTTGTCGTCGCGGATGGCGCTCTTGAGAAGGCCTTTGGCGTCGTACGGCGTTCCCGGCGCGACGACTTTCAGTCCAGGGATGTGCGCCAGCCACGACTCCCACGCCTGCGAATGCTGCGCGGAGAGCTGCAGTGCCGCGCCGTTCGGCCCGCGGAAGACGATCGGCATGTTGAACTGGCCGCCGGACATGTAGAGCATCTTCGCGGCGGAGTTCACGACCTGGTCGAGCGCGAGGAGCGCGAAGTTCCAGGTCATGAACTCGACGACTGGGCGCAGCCCGACCATCGCCGCGCCGACGCCGACACCGGCGAAGCCGAGCTCGGTGATCGGCGTGTCGACGACGCGCATCTCGCCGAATTCCTCGAGGAGGCCCTTGGAGACTTTGTAGGCGCCGTTGTAGACGCCGACTTCCTCGCCCATCAAGAAGACGCGATCATCTTTATGCATCTCCTCGCGGAGAGCTTGATTGAGCGCGTCCCGGTAGGTGATTAGCGGCATTCGTTACTCTGAAGAGCGAGTCGACACGTTTCTCGTTGGTTGGTTGACCGAAGTCGCTTGTACGTTTGTTAACCAACCAGCAAGAGACGAATTAACTCGTCGTTAGTTCGAGTCAACCAGAAGTGGTTTCAACAAGCACATCTTCATACAAAGCCTCGAGCGGCGGCTCAGGTGACGCATCCGCAAAGTCCCACGCATCCTGCGCCACCGCGGCAATCTCTTTCTCCATATCCGCGATCTGCGCGTCCGAGATCTCCCCGGCCGCCTTCATCTTCGCCTCGAGCAGCTTGATCGGATCGCGCTTCTGGTATTCCTCGAGCTCCGCCTTGGTGCGGTACGTGCCGCTGACCGCGTCGGACATCGAGTGGCCCATGAACCGGTACGTGCGGATCTCGAGCAGCGTGGGGAGGTAGTCTTCGCGTGCGCGCTCGAGCGCGGTGCCCATCGCGTCGCGCACGGCGAGCACGTCCTGCCCGTCGACCTCGGCGCTCGTGATCGAGTATGTCTCGCCGCGCTTGTACATGTCCTTGATCGACGACGCACGCTCGACGGCGGTGCCCATGCCGTACTTGTTGTTCTCGATCACGTAGATCACGGGCAGCTTCCAGAGGCCCGCCATATTCAGCGCTTCGTGGAAGGCACCGTTGTTCACCGCGGCCTCGCCCATGAAGCACACGATCGCCTGGTTGCCGCCACGGTACTTGATTGCGAACGCAATGCCGGTCGCGAGCGGCACATGCCCGCCGACGATTCCGTGCCCGCCCATGAAGTTCACGTTGCGGTCGAAGATGTGCATCGAGCCGCCCTTTCCCTTCGAGCAGCCGTCCACTCGGCCGAACAGCTCGGCCATCACGCTGCGCGGTGAAACCCCACGGGCGAGCGCCTGCCCATGATCGCGATAGGTCGTGATGACGTAATCGTCGTCGCGGAGCATGGAGATGCAGCCGGTGCCGGTCGCCTCCTGCCCGATGTACAAATGGCAGAAGCCGCCAATCTTTCCCAGCGCGTACGCTTCGGCCACTTTCTCCTCGAAGCGGCGCTGGAGAAGCATCGAGTGGAGCAGTTCCGTGTGCAGCGCCGCGTTCGAGGCGGTCCCTGCGCTGCGGCCTGCGGGTTGTTTTTTCATTAGACGCCCGCCGCCTGGACCTGCTCCCATGCGTGATAGCTGGAGCGAACGAGCGGCCCGCTCTCGACGTGCCTGAATCCCATCTGCATTCCCTCGCGGTAGAGCATCTTGAACTCGTCCGGCGTGACGTAGCGGTCGAGTTCTATGTGATCGTTGGACGGACGGAGGTACTGGCCGAGCGTGAGGATGTCCACATCGACCGTGCGCAGGTCGCGCATGGTCTCGAGAACCTCCTCGTTGGTTTCGCCCATGCCGAGGATGATCCCTGTCTTGGTGGGGATGTGGGGGGCGATGGACTTGGCGTCGCGGAAGATCTGGAGGACCCGTTCGTAGCGGCCGCCGGGGCGCGCCTTTTTGTAGAGGCGCGGGACGGTCTCGGTGTTGTGGTTGTAGATCTCGGGGCGCGCCTCGAGCACTGTGCGGATCGAGTCGACGTTCCCCTGGAAATCGGGGACGAGCACTTCGACGGAGCACCCCGGAACACGCTCGTGCACCAGCCGGATCGTTTCGGCAAAGGCCCAGGCGCCGAAGTCCGGCAGGTCGTCGCGGTCCACCGACGTGAGCACCAGGTGGCGGAGCGACATTCGGGCGGTTGCATCCGCCACACGGGAGGGCTCGGCCATGTCGAACTTGGGCGGCCTGCCATGGGCAACCGCGCAGTAGGCGCAGTTTCTCGTGCAGACGTCGCCGAGGATCATGAAGGTGGCGGTGCCGTGCTCCCAGCACTCGCCGACGTTCGGGCAATGAGCTTCCTCGCAGACGGTGTGCAGGTCGAGCTCGCGCATCAGGTTCTTGAGATGCACGTAGTTCGGCCCCCCTGGTGCCTTGACCTTGAGCCAGCTGGGCTTTCGCTCCGGCAGCGGATCGCTGCGGTGCCGGCCCATGATCTGGTAGAGGGGTTCGCTCATGCGGTGAAGGTTAGGGGCGGTATTTATGGTACGCCAGAGCAGAGTAACCAGTATAATATAGTTAGAGGGTTACTATAATTCGCTGTGATTTTGACGGTTGCACAGCCGTACGCTCGAGGCCCGCCACTCGCTGAAACACTTTCTTGCCACGCGGCGTAAGGCCATCAGACCCGTTCGAGGATTCCTACTATGCTGCGCACACTGTTCACGATCGGCGTGATGGCCATACTCGGCCTTTTCGTGATGAGAATCGTATTTGGGATTCTCGGCGGAGTCCTGGGGCTGTTCATCGGACTCGCGTTTTTGGCGCTCAAGATCGTCCTGATCGGCGCGGTGGCGTACGCGGTGATCGCGGTGGTGAGCCCGAACTCGGCGAAGAGGTTGCGGGAGAGGTTTTCCGGGGCGCCGACTACGTACTAACGGCAAACGGCGGGTTAAATCGTTTCTTGTTGGTTGGTTAACCGAAATGAACAAATTCGCCCTGACTCTGAGCCGGCTCGACGCGGCTCGCAATCAGGGCGAATTATTTAGCCTCAGTTAACCAACCAACAAAAAACGAGTTAACTCGCCGTTGGTGGTTCCCCCAACCTTTCGACCACCGCCCAAACCAGCATCGGCACCATGATTTCATGGTGCCCCGTAATCTCGTACCCCTTGCCGCTGTCCAGCGTCGGCCGCTGCACCACATTCATCCGCGGACGGTAGTGGCGCTGCATATCGAGATCGCACGTCACGAACGACCGCGGGGCCCCGGCGTTCACGTTGCGCGCGATCGTCAGCGCCTTCAGGAACACCTCGGGCATGATCACCGCGCTGCCGAGGTTGAGCACCACGCCGCCGTCGTCGATCCGCTCGATGCTCGCGGCCAGCCGGCGGAAATCGCGGTGGCTCGTGTCGCCAATGGCCGCGCCGCTTGCCGCCGGGTGCTGGTGGATGATCTCGGCGCCCAGGGCCGCATGGACCGTCACCGGTACGCCAAGGCGCCAGCAGTTGAGCAGGATGGAGAGCTCCGGATGGGCCAGTGACGCCTCCGCGTCGAGCGCGACGGCAAGTGCCTCGCCCATCCCGCTCTCCGCTTTGCTCCCGCGGATGAAGGCTTCGTTCATCCCGCGCCCCGTTTCTTCGGCCATGCCGAAGGTCCCGTCGCGGAGCCCGGTTTGCACGTCCTCGGACGTGCCGCCGAAGCGGGTGATCTCGTAGTCGTGAATCGCGCCGGAGCCGTTCATCGCGACGTGTGTGACGACGCCGCGCTTCACGAGATCTATCAGGACCGGGGCGAGCCCTGTTTTCACGACGTGCCCGCCGAGCATCACGATGACGCCGCGCTTGCGCCGGGCCGCTGCCGCGATCGCGTCAGCGACCGCAAGGAAGTCGCGGGCGACGAGAACGTCGGGAAGCGCCCGCAGGAACGCCGTGAACGACCGGTCGCCGGCCGGCGGCGACGAAAACTCGCCGGCACGGACCTTGTTCGGACGCTTCGCGATCGGCACCGTGCGCACGCGGGCGAGGTCGATCTCGGCGGGGCGCTTCTTGTCCTTGCTCACCGCCTGATGCCGAGCGAGGAATCAGGCGGCGACGCGTACGTCACCTTCCGCAGCTCGAGGCGGAGCGTAATGATGGAAAAGTGCGTGTCCATCCGCAGGAGAATGCGATGTTCGTCGTCGGAGAGCCAGATCTCGGCGTGGCCGTTCTTCGAGAAGAGCCCGTTTGTCTTGATGGTCGGCTGCAGGACGATCGCCGGAAATCTGCCGGCGGGCACGTCGACCGTATCCCTGCGCGCCACCTTGATGACCACGGGATTTGCGTCGGGGTTGAAGTATTTGTCGAACGTGTACGTCTGCCCGACGTCGAGCGGGAGGGTGCGGACGAAAAAGAAAAACGACGCGTCATCGAGCGGGTTGGCACTCGACGCGCGCTCCTCTTTTCCCTCCTGATGGTAGATCTCGCGATCGGGAAAGATTTCGTAGTTGCGCAGGCGTTTTTTTCCGCCCTCGAGCAGGTCCTGCTTGAAGCGCAGCGAATTCAGCGTCTCGACGTCCATCCAGCTGTCGTAGGAGTCGTTGACGTGATACAGCCCGAGCGGAGTGCTCCCCTTGATGTTGAAATGGAGTCGCCACGCGGGTCGGCCCCGCACGGTGTCGATCCCCACGACCTGCATGATGCCGGTGCCGCTGTTCAGCCCCGCCATCTTCACCGTGTACTCGAGACTCTCACCAGTCGCCCACGGCACGTTCGCCCGCGTTTGCGCGTCGATCGGCCCGGCCGCGAGCGCCATCACGAGACCCGCGACCGTGAAGTCGCGCGCCGATGGCGCCAGCTTCACGCGACCGCGCGCGGCTGGTGTTTCGACCGCGCCGCCCACGCGCGCTTGGCCAGGTCGATGACGTCAGGCCACGGTTTCACACGGCTCTCGCGCGGACGGATGTCCCAGCGCGACTCGAGCGGCACGCTTTCGCTGCGGCGGGCGAGCCGGACTGCGGAGCGCAGGAGTTCCACGTTCGTGGCCCACACCGGCGTATCGGCGAACGGGTGGTCGCCCTGCTCCTTGAGCAGGTCGCGCACGATGCTGATGCGGAGCAGACGGAATCCGCTGAACGGATCCTTGACGCCGGGGACCGTAACAAAAGTCCGAACGGGCCACAGCCGCCGAAGCCAGCGCGTGAGCTGCGTCAGCTTGCGAACCGGTTCGGGCGTGGTGCCGTTCATGAGGCGCTCCACGGCGACCACGTCGGCGCCGCCTTCGAAGCGCTTCACGAGTTCGGGGAGGTGCTCCGGCTGGTCGGTGAAATCGGCCTGCATGATGACCACGGCGTCGCGGCGCGGATACTTCGTGCGCTCGCTGGCGGTCCGCAGCAGCGCCTCGATGGCCCGCGCGTAGCCGAGGTGCTCGCGGGACCCGATCACGGTCAGCGGCATCACCTTCTTGTAGGGGTCGAGCGTCTCGCGGGTGCCGTCCGTGCTCGCATCGTCGTAGACGATGATCTCATACTCGCGCGAGTATTCCTGGAACACTTTCCGAATGCGCCAAAGCAGGACGCCGACGGTCGGAGCTTCGTTGTGCGACGGTATGCAGAGGTAGAGCACGGGATCTCGTGGCGCAGGTCAGCGTGGAAGCTAGCGGATGGGCGCGGCGTGGCGTCGCGTCGCCGCCGTTATGTGACTCATGAAGCGGCAAATCGGGCACGGGCAGTTGCGACTTCGTCCGCGAACGCCTTGAAGATCCCCCGATCCCACGACCGCACGTCAGTGGTCAGATCCTCCGGATGCCACTGGACCGACAATGCCCACCACGCGGGATCGTCTGATTCCATACCCTCGACCACGCCATCCGGTGCGGTCGCCGTCACGCGAAGGCCGGCACCCACCCGGCAGACCGCCTGATGGTGGTAGGAGTTCACGGCCATAGTCACCGCCCCTGTTGCAGCAGCCAGCCGGGAGCCGGCTGCGACTGTCACATCGTGAGTGCGGGCGGCCCGGTCGTTCGGCTGGTCGTGCTGGATGGCGGACGGCCGTTCGCTTGGCAGGTCCTGATAGAGTGTCCCGCCGCACGCGACGTTGAGCAACTGGATCCCGCGGCAGATCGCGAGTACCGGCAGCTGTCGTTCGCGCGCCGCATCCAGGAGGGCCAGCTCGGTGGCATCCCGCGCCGGGTTGATTGCGCCGAGCTTCGAATGGCGGGGCGCGCTGTACAGCTGGGGATCGACGTCCTCGCCGCCGGTGAGGAGCAATCCCGCCGCCGCGTCGAGTATTTCGGCGGCGCGATCTGGACTGGTGAGTGGCGGCACGATCAGCGGCACCAGGCCGGCGCCTTCGATCGACCGGACGTAGTTCAGTGAGACGCGGACCTTGGACTCTCCCGCAGTGGCGCTGATGGCGATGATCTTCGACATACCGTATCCTAATGACATTCCCCTCTGGATGAGGCATTCGCGCCAGTGTTCGAGTCCCTGAAGGCCACCCTCCACGACCTGCTCAACGGGCGCGTCGCTCCCACGGATCGCCGCGCGGCGATCTACGAGATGAAACAGGCGCTCGTGAGCGCCAAGCTTGGCGTCGAGGATCTTCGGGAGGGCGTCGAGGTGACCCGGCGTAAACTCACCGTAGAGCGCGAGCAGCTCGCGACGGTCCAGCGCCGCAAAGCGCTCGCCGAGGGGATCAACGACGCCGAAACGATCGCGCTCGCCGTGAAGTACGAACAGCAGTACGGTGAGCATGTGGCGGTGCTCGAACGGAAGCTCGAGGCGCAGGAAGCGGAGGCCCAGCTTGCCGAGCGCGAACTGGGCGAGATGATGACCCAACTCAAGTCCGCGAACGCGGGCGTGGGGTCGAGCACGGGTTCACCTGGCGGGACTTCGCGCGAAATCAACGACGCGGAACTCGGCCTTCCCGATGATTCGAGGTTGAAGGCGGACCTCGACAACCTTGCGCGCGCGAACAAGCGCAACGCCGCGGATGCGGATGCGGACGCGAAGCTTGCCGAGTTGAAAAAGAGGATGGGGCAGTAACGGCAACTGCCTGACCGCAGATCTGCGCGGATTGCATCGGAAACGGCCAACGGCAACGGCCAACAGCAACCGCCAACAGCAACCGCCAACTGCTTTTCCACGGATTACGCGAAACCAGCCACGGATCAAACAAAAAATTGGGGGAACTGCTCTCTCAGAGGCGAGAGCAGTTCCCCCAAATTGTTTGGCGTTGCTTGATCGTGCAATCCTGCAGGCTGTTGATCCGCGATCATCCGCGGCAAAGCCGTTGCAGTTGCGGTCGGTTTGCAGTTGTCCTTGGCGCTACGCTTTCACGCTCGACGTCAGCCTTTTCAGCAGCGGCACGCAGAGCAGCATCAGGAACGCCGCGCCGAACGACGAGACAACAAAGATCGTGTAAAACTCCGTAAGCGTATGGATCTTGTCGACTTGAGCAGCGATCGTGCCGGCGAGCTTGTTGGCGACCGCGTTCGAGAGGAACCACACGCCCATCATCAGGGAGGCAAAACGGGCGGGCGCGATCTTCGTGACGTACGAAAGGCCGATTGGTGAAAGGCACAGCTCGCCGAGCGTGTGGAACATGTACGCCGCCATCAGCCAGAACCAACTCACCTTCAGCCCCTGATCGGCGTCCTTTGCGCCGATCACCATGAACAAGAAGCCAATGCCGAGGAGGAAAAGGCCGATCACCATTTTCATGGCGGTCGACGGCTCCTTCTTCCGGCGGCCGAGTGTAATCCAGATCCAGGCGAAGAGCGGCGAAAACACGAGGATGTAGAACGGATTCGCCGACTGAAACCAGCTCGCCGGGACCGGCTTCGCGACCAGTCCACCCAGCGTGAGATCCGTGTGGCGGTCCGCGAAGAGATTCATCGAACTGCCCGCCTGCTCGTACGCGGCCCAGAAGAACACGATGAAAAACGCGACGATGAAAATCGCAATCACGCGGCGGCGCTCGTCGCCGTGCGATCCGAGGATCGCGATGCCAAGTGCGCCGCCGATCACGGCACCCATGACCAGGCCGAGCCAGCCGCCGCCAACGAACCCGAGAATGCACCCGACGACTGCGCCGCCAACGCCGTGCATGGGGTTCGTCGCCGGCAATGATTCCCTTGCCACGGACGCAGCGACCTTCGGTGCGGGAAGGCCGATTCCGGGCAGATACTTCTCCCGCCCCGCGACGTACGTGATGAGTCCCAGCACCATGCCCACGCCCGCGGCGGCGAACCCGTAGTGCCATCCCCATGCCGGACTCGCCGCGAGATACCCGCAGACGATCGGCCCGAGAAACGCTCCCGTATTGATCCCGACATAGAACACCGTGAAGCCCGCGTCGCGCCGCGCATCGCCGTCCGCGTAAATCTGGCCGACCTGGGTGGAAACATTTGCCTTGAAGAAGCCCGTACCGATGATGATGAGGCCGAGGCCGATGTAGAACGCGACATCACCCTGGAGCGCGAGCGTGAAGTGCCCGGCCGAGATGATGATGCCGCCGATCACGAGTGAGCGGCGCGTGCCGATGAACTGGTCCGCGAGATATCCGCCCACGAGCGGCGTGAGAAACACCAGCATCGTGTAGTTCCCGTACAGCGTCGCCGCCTTCTCGGTGGTCCAGTGCTGCGCGTTGACGAGATAGAGCACCAGCAGCGCGCGCATGCCGTAATACGAGAAGCGCTCCCACATCTCCGTGACGAAGAGCAGCCCAAGCCCCTTCGGATGGCCGAAGAGGGAGCGGTCGGCGAAGACCTCGGATCGCGGCGCGGCGGCAGACGACATAGGGTTCACTTTCCGTCCCAAAGGATTCGTTTCTTGCGCACTCGCGGGTCGGGCACCGGCACGGCTGAGAGCAACGCGCGCGTGTATGGATGCTGCGGCGACGCGTACAGCGTCGCGGCGGCGGCGATCTCCACGACCCGCCCAACGTACATCACGGCGACTCGCGTGGCGACACGCTCGACGACCGCGAGATTGTGTGCGATGAACAAATAGGTCAGGCCGCGGTCGCGCTGCAGCTGCATGAGCAGCGCGAGCACCTGCGCCTGCACGGTGACATCCAGAGCGGAGACGGCCTCGTCGAGTACGACGAACTCGGGTTCTACGGCGAGCGCTCGCGCGATCGCGATGCGCTGGCGCTGCCCACCGGAGAACTCGTGCGGAAGTTTGGCGGCGTCGCCCGCGCGCAGGCCGACCTCCTCGAGCGCGCGCGTCACGCGCGCATCGGCGGCCGCGCCCTCCGCGATCTCATGCGCCTCGATCCCCTCGCGCACGGTGCGTCCGATGCGCATTCGCGGGTCCAGCGAGCTCTGCGGATCCTGGAAGACCACCTGCATCCTTCGCCGGAGCTTCCGCAGCGGCTCACGGGCGAGCGCGAGCACGTCCGTGCCGTCGAAGATCACGTGACCGGAGGTCGGCTCGATCAGCCGCAGGATCGCGCGGCCGGTGGTCGTCTTGCCGCACCCCGATTCGCCGACCAGCGCCAGCGTCTCGCCGCGCGCGACGTCAAAGCTGACGTCGTTCACCGCGGGTTTCGTCTCGGCGACACGCCCGAACAGGCCACGCCGCGCGGGATACGTATGCACGAGATTGCGCACCGACAGCAGCGCGGCGGCAGCCGTGCCTGCGTTGACGGTCTTCGGTCCTCGGTCTTCGGTCATCGGTCGGCTTTGAGCCGCGGGACTGCGTTCAGCAGCTCCTGCGTGTACGGATCCTTTGGTGCATGGAAAATCTCATCCACCGGCGCGTCCTCCACGATGCGTCCGTCCTTCATCACCATCGCGCGCGAGCAGAGCTCGGCCACCACGCCGAAATCGTGCGTGATCAGGAGCACCGCCATTCCCGTCTCCCGCTGCAAGTCGCGCAGGAGGTCGAGGATCTGCGCCTGCACCGTGACATCCAGCGCGGACGTGGGTTCGTCCGCAATCACCAGCGCCGGCCGCATCATGAGTGCCATCGCGATCAAGACGCGCTGGCGCATTCCGCCGGAGAGTTCGTGCGGGTATGCGCGCGCCCTTTCCGCGGGCCGGTCGATGCCGGTGCGGTCGAGCATCGCCACGGCCCGGTCCCACGCCGCGTGTTTCGAGCGCTCGCCGTGCAGCAGTGCGACCTCCGCCACCTGCGCGCCGACCTTCATCACCGGGTTGAGCGCGGACGCCGGCTCCTGGAAGATCATGGAAATCCGACGGCCGCGAATATCGCGCATGGCGCGCTCGCCGAGCGTGAGCAGGTCGGTGCCGTCGAACATCACGCGGCTCCGAGCGCCGATGCGCGCGCCGGCGCTCATCACGCGCATCAGCGCGTAGGCGATCGAACTCTTGCCGCAACCCGACTCGCCGACGAGCGCGACGGTCTCACCGGCGTTCACGGCGAACGAGACGGCATCGACGGCCCGCGTTTCTCCGGCGCCCGTTGCGTAGGTCACCGTGAGGTCATGCACGTCGAGCAGGGGAACCGCGGTCACGGCACGACCTCCTGGCGCGGGTCCGCCCACGCGCGCAGCCGCTCGCCGATGGTATTCACCGCGAGCACCGTGCAGACGATCGCGAGGCCGGGAAAGAGCACGACCCACCAAGTGTCGCCGGGACGCTCGGCCGCGTCGCTGATGATGTTGCCCCAGCTCGCCGTGGGCGGCTGCACACCCAGTCCGAGGAACGACAGCCCCGCTTCGAGCGGAATGACCGTGGCGAGCGCGAGCGTGCCGGAGACGAGCAGCTGCGGCAGCACGCCGGGAAGTATGTGCGTGACGAACACCCGCCATTCGCGCGTGCCGGATGCACGAGAGGCGATCACGTAGTCGCGCCCTTTCAATTGGAGCACTTCGCCGCGGATGAGCCGGCTCGTTCCGGGCCATCCCGTGAATCCGAGGAGGAGGACGATGCCACCCACCGAGAGGGGCCCGGTGGTCGCGACGAGCACGAGCAAGAGCAGCACGCGCGGCACCGACAGCATGGCGTCGACCATGCGCATGCAGAGCACGTCGGTCCATCCGCCCGCGTACCCTGCAGCCGCGCCAACGGCGGCTCCGAGCGTCATCGCGAGCACGACTGCGGCGGTTGCCACGCCGAGCGAGACGCGCGCGCCGTACACGACGCGGCTCAGCACGTCGCGCGAGAACTCGTCCGTTCCGAACGGATGCGCGAGCGACGGCGGCAGGTTCTTCTGCGTTTCGGACTGCGGCGTCGCCCGCGGATCGTACGGCGCGACCGCCGGCGCCGCGATCGCGATGAGGGCGAACAGCAACAGCACGCCGGCGGCGAACTTCACGCGCCGATCCTCACGCGCGGGTTGGCGAGCGCCGAGAGCACGTCGGCCAGCGCGCTGCCGGCGGCGACCAGTGCGCTGCCGACGATCACGCCCGCGAGGACGAGCGGGTAGTCGTTGCCGCTCACCGCGTCGACCATCATGCGGCCCACGCCGGGCCAGCTGAAGATCGTCTCGATGAACACGGTGCCGCCGAACAGGGCGGGGAGGAGCAGGCCGACGATCGTGATGAGCGGGCCGAGCGCGTTCCGAAGCGCGTGAGCGACGACGGCCGTGAACTCACCGGCGCCCTTTGCGCGCGCCGTCCGCATGAACTCCTCGGGAAGCACGATCAGCATCGCGGCGCGATGGTAGCGCGAAACCCACGCGGCCGTGAGCAACGCGAGCGTCGCGGCGGGGAGCGCCAGGTGGCGCAGGATATCCGCCGCGCGTCCGAGCGCGCTCATCGAGTCGTGCATCGCGGGATCGACGATTCCGCTGACCGGAAACCAGTGCCAGCGCGCAGCGGGGAGCGCCAACGCGGCCAGCGCGACCAGGAACTCCGGCACCGAGAGCGTGGCCACGGCGACGGCACTGGTCACCCGTTCCGCGGCGGTCGCCCGTCGCGCGGCCTGCCACGTGCCCAGTGCGATCCCTGCGAGGACGCCCGCGATGAGGCCGGTGCCGGTGAGGAGCAGGGTGCGCGGGACGGTTTCGGCGAGCACGTCCGCCACCCGCCGGTTCCGTGAGTGCGACCAGCCGAAATCGCCGCGGGCGAGGTTGCGGAGCCACTTCACATACTGCACGGGGAGCGGCTGGTCGTATCCCCATTGGTGCATCTGCTGGGCGTGGACCGCGGCCGTGTTGGACGGGTCGTCGATGCTCGCGTTGAACGGATCGCCGGGCGCGAGGTGGACGAGGATGAACGAAAACGTCGCGACGATCGAGATGACGACCAGCGCCTGCGCCGCGCGCGCGAGGAGGAAGCGGCGCACGCGCTATGGCGTGCCGGCGGCGTCGCGCGCGGGCCGCTTGCCCGCGGTGACCGACCATGCCGGAATGCTCATCCACCACGCGTCAGCGCGCATCTCGCCGGGGCGGACGCGCGTACTCATGCCGGCGAGGACCGGGGGCTCGTACAGCCAGATCGCCGGCGCATCGTTTACGATGATCTGGTTCGCGGCCTTGTAGTGCCCGCGGGCGCTCGTGAGCGACCCTGCCGTGCCCGCACTGTCGATCTCGGCGTCGAACGCCTTGCTCTCGTAGCGGCCGTAGTTGAGGCCGCCGTTGACGGCCGCGGAGCTGGTCCATGTCTGCTTGACGCCGCTGGGCGATGGCGAGGAAGTGAATCCGCCCATGACGGCATCAAATGCGCGGTGCTTCATGCGGTCGACCATCGCGCTGATGTCCGCCTTCTCGATCTCGACGTTCACGCCGGCGAGGCGCAGCTGCTCCTGAATGAGCACGGACAGCCTCAGGCGCGCCGCGCTCGCGGTCGGGACGAGCAGCCTGAAGGCGAGCGCGCGGCCGTTGCGGGAGCGGAATCCGTCTGGTCCCGCGCGCCATCCGAGCGAATCGAGCAGGTGCTCCGCCCCGGCGCGGTCAAATGCGATCTGCGCGACCGTTGTGTCGGCGGCCCATTGCGCGCGCACGAACGGGCCGATGCCGACGCGCCCGAGAGAATCGAACACACTGCGCACGAGCAGCTGCCGGTCCAGCGCCATGGTCAGCGCACGCCGCAGGGCGCGGTCGCCGAACAACGGATGCGCGGCCGCGCCCGGCCCATCGCGAAGGTTGAACTGGAGAAAATTGTACGCATAGCTGCCGAGGCGCACCACGCGAAGACCGGGGAGCTTCCCGGCGGCTGTCGCGTCATCCACCGACAGGTTCTCGAGGAAGTCGGACTCGCCGGCCGCCAGCTGCTTGAACCGCGTCGCCGCGTCAGGCGAGAAGGTCCAGATTACCCGGTCGAGCGCCGGCCGTGTGCCCGCGTACGAGGCGCTCCGCGTCAGCTCGAGGCGCACGTCCTGATCCCATTTGGCGAGTACGAACGGGCCGTCGCCGATCGGATGGCGCGCGAACGCGGAGGTCGCGAGCGAATCGTGCGGTACGGCGCGGAGCAGGTGAGCCGGGAGCGGGACGAGCGTCGTGACGAGCACGTCGAACCGTTCCGGCGACCTGCTGCGGAACCACGCGGTGCAGGTGACGGAATCGCCGACACTGATGGAATCGAGCACCTCCGCGAGATCCCTCCGCTCGCGCGCGCCGGTGAGCGAGTCGGCGTAGACATCCAGCGCGAACTTCACATCGCCCGCCGAGACCGGGTGGCCGTCTTCCCAGCGCGCGCGCGGGTTGAGGTGAAAGGTCACGCGGAGCGAATCGGGCGACCATTCCCAGCGCTGGGCCAGGCGCGGCACGAAGCCCGAGTCGCCGAAGGTGTTGAGCGCCTGGCCGCGGTCGGCGAGGCGCTCGAAGATCAACTCCGTCAGCTCGCGGGCCTGGGTGGTCTCAGCCGTCGGCGGAAAGAGCGACTTGGGATCCTGCCCCGATCCGATGACCACCGTGCCGCCCGATGCCGCCCCATCGCCTCCTCCGCAGCCGGCCACGAGCGCGATTGCTCCGAGGAATGCGCACGCGCCGCGCCGTACCGAGTCAAGTCGCATGGGGCTCCGTGGAGAGACGGCCAACATTATGGGTCTACCTGCGCCACGTCCACTGCGCGCTCGCGAATTTTTCGCGGTGCGGTGCGGCAAAGGTCGCGGCGTCGCGCGGGTCGAGCGGGGCGGGTTCGCCCTCCTGATCGACGAGCGAGGCGCGGAGTGCGTCGCGGATCTCCCGGTACGACGGTGCGCGGCCGAGGCACGCGCGCAGCGTCGCCGCGGGAGCGGCGGGCACCAGGGGCTGGTTGGCGAGCGCCGCGATGCGCGGCTGGTCATCGTCGATCAGGATTGATCCGTGCTGGAGGAGCGCACCGCCCTCCCGCAGCTGCGCGCTGCCGACGAGCTTGCGTCCGCCGACCACCAGTTCGCCCGCGGAGGGTTCCGCGAAACAGGCGGCGCCGCCGGGGCGCCGCGGGGGCGTCGTCGCGGGCGCTTCGGACACGGCCGCGCCCAGCGTCGCGATCGCCGCGACGAGGATCGCGTTGATCCGCGCGTAGCTCTCCTTCAGCCGTTCGTCCTCATCCGCCGGCGCGGTCACGCTGTACGTGACCTCCCGGTGATGCATCAGCACGCGACCGCCGGTCGGGCGGCGGACCGCGGCGACCTGTTCTCGCGCGAGCGTCGCGGGAAGGAACCGTCCCAGCACGGATTCGTGTCGTCCGAACGACAACGTCGGCTGCGGCCATTCATACACTCGCAGCACGGCCTCGCCGGTGGCGCGCGCGCGGTCCATCAGCCCAGCGTCGAGCGCCATCTGTTCGGCGCCGTCGAGGCCGCCCGAGTCGAGGAATCGCCAGCGCAACGCCGGTCGTCCGCGAATCGCCCGCTCAGCGCGTAAGGGCGTAGTAGATCACGTAGAGCCAGCTGAAGAAGCCCTGGATGATCGCCCAGATGATCGAGTGGTGCTGCGTCCACGAGATGACTATCGCGAGCGCGCTGCCAAAGCTGATCCCGGCTCGTGCTGCTTCGGATCGGTAGGACATGACGGAGATCCTCTGGGGTTCGGGCACGGGTTCTAATGTAAGGATGGACTAAATGCAAAAACAGCTTTGAGTGGCGAAACGGCGCTTGTTCCCGCCCTTGCCCCAATCATTACTTTTCACTCGCCGGTCCTCGCTTTGATCCGTCCGTTCAGGAGCTCCCAACCAGTGTCCAAGTCCATTCCACAGCCCGATTCCTTTGTTTCGCGCCACATCGGGCCTTCTGATGCCGACGTCAGCGCAATGCTCGCCGCGCTCGGCTACCCCACGCTCGACTCGTTCGTCGATGCGGTGATCCCGTCGAGCATTCGCTTTCGCGGTGGACTCGACGTACCGGCCGAGCGCTCCGAGCAGGAAGCGCTCGCGTCGTTCAAGGCCGAGATGGCGGCCAACGAGATCTGGCGGTCGTACATCGGCATGGGATACTCCGGCACGCACACACCGGCGGTCATCCAGCGGAACATCCTGGAGAATCCAGGCTGGTACACCGCGTATACGCCGTACCAGGCCGAGATTGCGCAGGGGCGCCTCGAGGCGCTGCTGAACTACCAGACGATGGTCAGCGACCTGACTGCCCTGCCGATCGCGAACGCGTCGCTGCTCGACGAGGGCACCGCCGCCGCCGAAGCCGTCACGATGGCGCATGGCATCGCGGGCGACGGGAAAGACACCGTGCTGATCGACTCGGATCTCCATCCGCAGACGATCGACGTCGTGAGCGCGCGGGCCGTGGCGCGCGGCATGACGGTCGTGGTCGGCGAGGCGGCGAAGTTCGACGTCAACGCCGGCGTGTGCGCGATCGTCATCCAGTACCCGGCTTCCGACGGCGCCGTGCGCGATCATCGCTCGCTTGCGGCAACGGCGCATGCCGCGGGGGCGCTGGTCATTGTCGCGACCGACCTGCTCGCGCTCACGCTGCTTGCGCCGCCGGGCGAATGGGGCGCCGACGTCGCCGTGGGGAACTCGCAGCGGTTCGGCGTGCCGTTCGGCTACGGCGGCCCCCACGCCGCGTTCTTCGCCACCAAGGACGAATACAAGCGCCATATCCCCGGGCGCCTGATCGGTGTCTCACGCGACAGCCACGGCAAGCCGGCCCTGCGCATGGCGCTGCAGACGCGCGAGCAGCACATCCGGCGCGAGAAGGCGACGAGCAATGTCTGCACTGCGCAGGTGCTGCTCGCCGTGATCGCGGGGATGTACGCCGTATGGCACGGGCCCGACGGCCTCACGCGGATCGCGACGCGCGTGCACCATCGCACCGAGACGCTCGCCGCCGGACTCCGGAAGCTCGGTTACGTCATTCGCGACGATGTGTTCTTCGACACGATCCGCGTCGGCGCGGGGAAGTCCGGCAAGACGCCGGGCGCTCTCCGCGTCGCCGCCGAGAAGAAGCGGATCAACCTGCGCTACTTCGACGGCGGCGATGTCGGTGTCTCGCTCGACGAAGTCACGACCGTCGCCGACGTGAATGACCTGCTCGCCGTGTTCAACGGCGGTCAGGCGTCCGCTCCGGACTACGCGGCACTTTCAACGGACGTGGACGCGCGCTACGACGAGCGCTTCGCGCGCACGAGCGCGTTCTGCACGCACCCGGTGTTCAGCAGTCATCATTCCGAAACCGAGATGCAGCGGTACATGCGCAAGCTGGAGTCGCGTGATCTTTCGCTCACGCATTCCATGATTGCACTCGGCAGCTGCACGATGAAGCTGAACGCGGCGGCCGAGATGTTCCCCGTCACGTGGCCCGAGGTCGGCGGAATCCATCCGTTCGCGCCGGTCGCGCAGGCCAGGGGATATGCGTCGATGTTCGCGAGGCTCGAAGCGGCGCTCGCGAGCATCACCGGGTTCGCGGCGGTTTCCCTCCAGCCCAACGCGGGATCACAGGGCGAGTATGCGGGGCTGCTCGTGATCCGCGCGTACCATCATTCGCGTGGCGACCATCATCGGACGGTCTGCCTGATTCCGCAATCCGCGCACGGCACGAATCCGGCGAGCGCGGTGATGGCCGGAATGCAGGTCGTCGTCACGAAGACCGACGCGAACGGCAACATCGACGTCGCCGATCTCAAGGCGAAGGCGGCCGAGCACTCGAAGAATCTCGCTGCGCTGATGGTGACGTACCCCAGCACGCACGGCGTGTTCGAGGAGTCGATCAAGGACGTGTGCGCAACGATCCACGAGCACGGCGGCCAGGTGTATCTCGACGGTGCGAACATGAACGCGATGGTCGGGCTGTGCCGCCCGGGTGACATCGGCGCCGACGTGTGCCACCTGAACCTGCACAAGACGTTCTGCATTCCGCATGGCGGTGGCGGCCCTGGGATGGGCCCGATTGGCGTCGCGAAGCATCTGGCTCCGTTCCTGCCCGGGAACGCGGTGATCCAGACGGGCGGCGCGCACCCGATTGGCGGCGTGAGCGCGGCTCCGTGGGGCAGCGCGAGCATCCTGCCGATTTCGATGATGTACATCGACATGATGGGCTCGGGCGGACTGGTGCGCGCGACGAAGATCGCAATCCTGAACGCGAACTACATGGCGCACCGGCTCGCGCCGCACTATCCCGTGCTGTATCGCGGCGCGAACGGACGCGTGGCGCACGAGTGCATCATCGATCCGCGCGCGCTGAAGGCCGAGTCCGGCGTCGAAGTTGAGGACATCGCCAAGCGCCTCATGGACTATGGATTCCACGCGCCGACGGTGTCGTTCCCGGTCGCGGGCACGCTGATGATCGAGCCGACGGAGAGCGAGCCGAAGAGTGAACTCGACCGGTTCTGCGACGCACTCATCGCGATCCGCGGCGAGATCGACGACGTCACAAAGGGTACGCTTTCCAAAGACGACAACCCGCTGAAGCACGCGCCGCACACGCTGGAGTCGGTGGTGACGGATGCGTGGACGCACGCGTACCCGCGCGAGCGCGCGGCGTTTCCGCTGGCGTGGGTGCGGGAGAGGAAGTTCTGGCCGGCAGTGGGACGGGTGGAGTCGGCGTACGGGGATCGGAACCTGGTGTGCTCGTGCCCGCCGATTGAGGAGTATGCAGCTGTGAACTGATGAACGGCGAGTTAACTCGTGTCTTGTTGGTTAGTTAACGGAGGTTAAAAAATTCGCCCTGACTTCGAGCGCTTTCGAGCGGCTCAATGTCAGGGCGAATTATTTGACCTCCGTTAACCACCCAACAAGAAACGGGTGAACTCGCTGTTTTGTCCTACTTCCCCGCCAGCTGCTTGGTGTATGCCGCCGCATCGAGCAGCGCCTTCACCGCCCCTGCGTCGGCCCGGAGCTTGATCATCCACCCGTCCCCGTACGGATCCGTGTTGACCAGCGCCGGCTCTCCATCCAGCCGCGTGTTGATCTCGACCACCTCGCCCGCCACCGGGCAGAACAGTTCGCTCACGGCCTTCACCGCTTCGATCGTCCCGAACGTTGCGTGCGCGGCGAACTTGGCGCCCTTCTTGGGGAGCTCAAGGTAGACGATGTCGCCGAGTTCGCCCTGCGCGTAGTCGGTGATGCCGATGGCGAATACGGTCGCGTCGGAGGTGGCCTTCACGTACTCGTGATCGGTGGTGTAGCGCAGGTCGGCTGGGATGGACGACATTTCGAGATGCGGGATGCGGGGACGTGATGCAGGATGCCGGGGAGGAATGCGGGATGCGGGAGCAGCCTTGAGTTCTGGGTGAAACGTAG
>JBIOHR010000010.1:0-37268 GCA_044449085.1 Gemmatimonadales bacterium
GCGACCTGCGCGACCTGTGCGTCGGTGGGCGGCGGGAGGAGGAGATCGAGGAGGCGCTCGTCGACGCGATCGTTGGCGAGGTCGTCTACTTCGGTCTCACGCTCATGCCGGACCATATCGATCGCGCTCTCGACCAGGTCACGCACCATGGACTCGACATCGCGGCCGACGTAGCCGACCTCGGTGAACTTCGAGGCCTCGACCTTTATGAACGGTGCGCCGGCGAGCTTCGCGAGACGGCGCGCGATCTCGGTCTTCCCGACGCCGGTCGGGCCGATGAGGATGATGTTGTTGGGTGCGATTTCTTCGCGGATGGCTTCTGGCGTGCGCTGGCGACGCCACCGGTTGCGGAGGGCGATGGCAATAGCCTTCTTGGCCTCGGCCTGGCCGACTATGTAACGGTCGAGCTCGGCGACGATCTTGCGCGGGGTGAGGTCCGCGAGGCGGGCGAGGGCCTGCTCGGTGCGGTTAGACGGCATTCCTAAAGCTAGTCGGAGTGGGAGTTTGAGTCAGAGGGATGAGTTGGAGCAAACTCAGAGCAGAGTTTGAGCTTGCTCAAGCTCATCCCTCCGACTCAAGTCGTCTCTCCCACTCCCCTTGAAACCTCTTCCGCCACCCGCCCGTAGCTATGAGGGTCGAGCCGCTCGCCGCCATAACCTCATCCGGGACATTGCCATGCGACGCTCCGTCTCCATCTTGGCCGCGCTTGCGGTCACAGTCGCCGCCCTCGGCGCGCAACAGCCGTCGAGCTACAGCTACGATTTCCGCGCGCGCGGCGACCACGGATCGGATGACATGCAAGGGACCGTTCGGGTGAGCGGCGGCCGCGCCCGGCTCGACATGCAGGACGAGCGTGGAGACCGCCAGTACATGCTCGTGTCGAACGACGGCCAAGTGGTGACCATCGTGAAGCCGGATGAGCGCACGTACACTGTGTTCAGCGGCGATGAGTTCGCGCACATCGCCTCGATTGGCATTCGTGCCGCCGGGAAAGTCGTCACGATGAAGCTGCGCGACGCGACGATCGAGTCCACGCGACTCGGCAAGGGAGATGTGATCGCGGGCCGGCCGACGCAGCACGTGCGGGTCACGGAGCGCTGGAGCATGGACGTCGGCGCGATGGGCTTTACCACTCCGCTCAGCCAGAGCGTCGAAACGGAGTACTACTTCGACCCGTCGTTCCGCATCGCGCGGAACCCGCTGATGGAGATCGTGGCATCCGCCATGACCGCGATGGCGGCGACCGATCCGGAGTTTGCGGCGCGCGAGGACAGCGTGAGGAAGTCGATTGTGCGCGGCATGCCGCTCCGCACGGTGATCATGCAGCAGGACGAGGACGGGAAGACGTCGCGGATGGTGGTGGAAGTGACGAAAATCGGAGCAGAACGCGTGAGCGAAGCCGAGCTGCGAGTGCCCGCGGGCTACACCAAGAAAGATGGGGACTTTGGGCGGTTCAAGGTCAAGCTCTGAGCACGGCGCTTACGGAACGCGCTGCGCGCTCCAGCGCGCAACCGTGGCCGCTCCGAGAGTATCACGGATATTCAGCTGCCTGATAACAGACGAAAGCCGGTCCCCGGTAGCATTGACAGAAGTCCTCTCGCCGAGGTTCGGCACCGAGCCGATTAATCGCAGCGCGCCGGTTGTCATGGAGTCGTTCCGGTAGAACTCCGCGCGCCGTGCATCGGGCGCGAATTGCGCGAGCCACGCCCACGAGCCGGTGCCGTCCGTAGCGGCCAGAGACCCGAACGGCAAAGTCATTTTTTTCGGCCGCTCTCCGACATCGCACGAGAGCGAATCGCGCGCCGCCGCGAAGCGCACCGGAAGTTCGTATTGCAGGGGCGCCGGGATCGACTCAAAACGCGCGGTGCCGGAATAACTGGGGGCCGGACCCCACTGCGGCCGCGGCCATTCGAAATCGCGTTTGGCGTCGCACAGCTGCATCCAGAAGTGGATCGAGTCTCCACTGGCAAGCACTCCCGCACCACGCCAAATCCCGGCAAGGGGTGCCGGCGATCGATTGAGGCTGTCGCGCATACGATTGCTCATCAAACCCTGCAGGCGCGGGCGCAGCGCATGCGAGTTGGCAGAGTCGCGATGCGCGAGCGCCCAAGCGAGCAATGAACCTTCCCGCCAGCGCTCGAACCCCGCCAGCCGCGGGTACACCGCGAGGAATGTGTGGAGGTCGTCGACGGACATCGGCCCGGCGGATCCCGTGTCGCGTTCCCAGATGATATGCGGTGAAAAGGCTCCGTCAAAAGTGTCGTACGTGGGTTCGCCGTTCACCCATAGGCTTTCTGGGCGAGGCGTGAGAAACAGCACAGCGTGCGGCAATTTCAGGTCTCTCTCGCCGAGCCATGAACTATGGAGCGCACACATCGAGTCACGGAACCACGGGATGACCCATACTCGCCCAAGGGATCGCGTGAGAACGGCACGATGGGGTTCGATGACTGCCGGCGGGACGTCGCCAATGGTGAATCGCCAGGCGAGCGTCGTGGGAGCACGACCGGTCGATCGGGATTCTCGCGCGGCGTTTGTGCCGGCCGGCGCCTGGAGCGATTCTGCAACTGCGGTGCCGAAGCCTACGAGCGTCTCTCGAGAAAACTCCGGTCCGTATAAGCTCATCGTGCAACGTCGCGATGGAACCGACGAGGCCGCGACGCGGGGCTCATGGCGGAACGCGATTGTCGCAGCCGCAATCACTCCGACGAGCGGAAATATCGAGATGCGGGTGACCATGGCGTGCCTCCTAAGTCGCCGGCTCGATCACCGTAATGTTGGCGTTCGTGAAGATGCAAATCTCACCTGCGATCTCCAGTCCTTTTCGGACAATTTCCGGCGCAGTGAGCTTCGTCTCCTTAAGCAACGCACGCGCAGCTGACAGCGCGTAGGGCCCTCCCGAGCCGATCGCCAGCAGTCCGTCATCCGGTTCGATGATCTCGCCGGTTCCGCTCAGGATGAACCCGCTCGTCTTGTCCACCACGACAAGCAGCGCCTCGAGCCGCCGCAGGACGCGGTCCGACCGCCAGTCCTTCGCGAGCTCGACTGCGGCGCGCTGAAGGTTTTCCGGATGGCGTTCGAGTTTCTCCTCGAACTTCTCGAACAGCGTGAACGCATCGGCCGCGGTGCCCGCAAAGCCCGCGAGGACTTTTCCGCCCTTGAGCGTGCGGACTTTCACGGCGTTCGCCTTCATGACGGTGTCGCCGACGGTGACCTGCCCGTCGCCGCCAATGGCGACGCGGCCGTCGCGACGGACGGCGAGGATGGTGGTAGCGTGGATGGGTGGAAGAGCCATATCTATATAATAGCGCTTGAACGACGAGTGGACGGTACTTGGTCATTGGTCGTTGGTATTCGGCCAGGGACAAGTAGTCGGCCGTTGGTGATTGGTATTTGGCCAAGAAACCAACAGCCTATGACCAACTACCATAAACTCGCAGTTCAGAATGTGACCTTTCAGCCCTCAGCCGGGTTATCCACTCGTGACCGACCTGTCCGACGCAACGATAGTCCAGCGCGTACTGTCCGGCGATGTCGAAGCGTTCGCGCTTCTCGTCGACCGGCACCACGCGCGGCTTGGGCGGTACGCGTTCCACCTCCTGGGCTCGGAGGGCGAGGCGGAGGAGGCGGTGCAGGACTCGTTCGTCCGCGCGTACCGGGCGCTCGGGAGCTATCGCGAACAGGAACAGTTCGGCGCGTGGATTCTCCGGATCCTCGTCAACCGATGCCGAACGCGGCTCGTGCGCGACCGGCGCCGGCAGGAAGTCGCCGCCGCCTGGGTTCGCGAACAGACCGAGACGTTCGATCTCTCCGAGCGGCTCGCCGCGCGGGATGAGCTCGCGGTCGCGCTCGCCCAGCTGCCGGTCGAGCAGCGTGAGGCCGTCGTGCTTCGCTACGCGGACGAACTCGGATACGAAGAGATGTGTTCAATAACCGGCGCCGGAATATCGGCGCTCAAGATGCGCGTGAAGCGCGGGTGCCAGCGCCTGCGCGCCATTCTGGAGGCGAGCCGTGCAGGATCGTGAACCGTTTCTCCCTGAGGAGTTCCGCGCGGCGCTGCGCGCGCCGGTCGATCTCGGCGCGGGCGCGCGCGCGCGCGTCATGCAGCGCGTTCGCGCCGCCGCCACGCTCTCGCGCGTCGTCCAGGCGCCCCGCGGAATGGCACGGCCGTCGGTGGTCGGCGCGCTGCTCGCGGCGTCGTTCGTGACGGCGCTCCTGAGCGGCGGCGCGCGTTCCGCCTCCGACGACGGCACACAGTCGACGCTGGCGGATACGATCGCGATGCACTTTGACACGGCGGCAGAAGCCGCGACCAGGCCACCGGTGATCGACCGCGCGCGGTTCGTCGCCGTGGCTGACGAAACACGTTTCCCGGCGCAGGCACCCCGGGCGGCGCAGCGGATTCGCCGCGACTGAGCGGCGCCACTTCACATGAGAGGCACTTGATGAACGACGCGCCTGCTGTGCGCGCGGCCGGAGGCGTGCGCACGGCGTTGCTCTGGGCAGGCACCGCGGCGACGATCGTCGCAGGATACGCACTCCTCGCCGGTGGCGGGACGACAGCACCGGCGGCGCTGCTCGTGCTCGGCTACGTGGTGCTCGCCCCGTTGGCGATCCGTGGAAACACGGCGCCCGACTCAGAAGCGCGCGCCGACGACCGGCCGCCGTATCGGTGGGCCGCGCTCGTCGCGGTGGCAGTCTTCGCGCTCTACGCGGCGACGCTCGCGCCGAGCACCGCGATGTGGGACACGAGCGAGTACATGGCGGCCGCGAAGGTGCTCGGGATTCCACATCCGCCGGGCAACCCGCTGTTCGTGCTGGTTGCGTACCTGTTCGGCACGCTGCCCATCGCGTCGGCGTTCGCGGTGCGCATCAATCTCATGGCCGCCGCCGCGAGCGCGGCGTCCGCCGGAGTCTGGTTTCTCGTCGCACATGAGGTGACGGGAAAACTGTTCGCCGAGCGGTGGGCGCGGCTTGCGGCCGCGGCGGCGTGCGCGGTGGCCGGCGCGACGAGCTTCACGGTGTGGAACCAGTCCGTGGTGAACGAGAAGGTGTATACGCTCGCGCTGCTGCAGCTGACCGTCGTCGTCTGGCTGGCGCTTCGGTGGACGCGACGGCCGGACGGCGCCACCGCGGACCGGCTGCTGGTGGTGATCGCGTACCTGCTCGCGCTTGGCTACACGATCCATCCGGCGGGCTACCTCGCCGCGCCGTGCATCGTGGCCGTCGTCATCATGCTTGCGCCGCGAACGTTCCTCCGGGGCCGGGTCATCGGGCAGGCAGCACTCGCGACGGTGTTCGGACTCTCGCTGTTCGCGTTCGAGCCGATCCGGTCCGCCAACCAGCCCGAGCTGAACGAGGGCGAGCCGACGGCGTGCATCTCGGGTTTCGCGCTGAAGTGCACGTTCACGAAGACCACGTACAATCGTCTCAACGCACAGATCTCGCGGACGCAATACGCGAAACCCGATCTCTCCGCACGGCAGGCGCCGTTCACCGGACAGCTCGGCATGTGGTGGCAGTATTTCACGTGGCAATGGTTTCGCGACCCGAACGCGCAGCACCCGTCCGCGCAGTTCGCGCTCGCGCTGCTCGCGGTGTTTCTCGCGATCGTGGGCGCCACGGCGCACGCACGGGCCGATCGCGCCGGATTCGCGCTCATCGCCGCGCTCGTGTTCACACTGGTGCCCGCGCTCGTGTTCTATCTCAACTTCAAGTACGGGTTCTCACAGGCACCGGATCTCGGTGCGACCGTGCCGCGCGAGGTGCGCGACCGCGACTATTTCTTCCTGTGGAGCTTCTCGTGCCTCGGCGTCTGGACCGGCCTCGGAATCTCGGTGTGCTGGCGCGCGCTGGCCGCACGCCTTCCGGGGCCGGGCGCGCTGCGGTCCGCTGCACCCGTGCTGGCGGTCGCACTGCTGCCGCTCGTCCTGAACGCCCACTCCGCATCGCGCGCGGGGCAGACCTTCACGCGTGATTTCGCATACGACATGCTCGATTCGGTCGGGCCGAATGGGATCCTCATCACGAACGGCGACAACGACACGTTCCCGCTCTGGTATGCGCAGATCGTGGACGGTTACCGCCGCGACGTGGCCGTAATCGTTGCGTCGTATCTCGGCACGGACTGGTTTCCAAAGCAGCTCATGCGCCGCGGCGTCACGCTCGCGGCCACGCCGGCGGAGGCGGACTCGGTGCCGGAAGTGCTGCGCCTCGACACGCCGGAACGCTTTGATGCGGGCGCGGTTCACGCCACGATCCCGGCGGGCTACATCACCCGCGACCAGCTGTTCGTGCTGCGGATGGTGCGCGACGTGCTGCCGGCCCGGCCCATCTATTTCACCAACTCGGCCTATCCGAACGCGCTCGGCCTCAACCCGTACCTCGTCACGGAAGGCCTCACGGTGCGCCTGATGCCGGATACGGTGGTGGAATCCGCGACGGTCGTGCGGACGAACGGTGGGATGGTCGACGTGCCGCGGTCGCTCGCACTCTGGCGGAAGACGTTCCGCGGGCCCGCGTCGTTCGAGCGCCAGGGGGAGTGGATCGATCCGGCATCGATCGTCATGCCGGCACAGTATGTGTTCGCAGGTTCGCTGCTCGGGTCCGCGCTTGCCAAGCAGGGAGCGAAGGCGGATGCGGACTCGGTGCAGCGCGATCTGCAGCGATTGCTGGGGACGGCGGATCTGGGCGCGATATTCGCGCACTAACAAGAAACAGCGAGTCATAGGTCATTGGTCATTGGTTCTTGGTAATTCGCCAACGACCAATGACCTATGACCGACGACCGACGACCGACTACCCGCCGTTCTGCAGTCACGCCCTCGGATGGCTCTGCTTGTACACCGCCTTGAGCCGCTCCACCGACGTGTGCGTGTAGATCTGCGTTGTCGCGATCGACGCGTGGCCGAGGAGTTCCTGCACGGCGCGCAGGTCGGCGCCGGCATCGAGGAGATGCGTCGCGAAGGTGTGGCGAAGCGAGTGCGTCGAGAGTCCAGCGCCTTCATCCACCTGCCTGAGCCAACCAACGACGGCGTTCTGGATCCCCTTCACACTCATCCGCTTGCCGCGGTTGCTGAGAAAGCACGCGGTGCGGTCCGCCGCGATGCCAAGGGTGCGGCAGAGTTCGTCGCGCGTGCGCTCATAGTTCCGGAGCGCACGCTGTGCGTGCTGGCCCACGGGTACGATGCGCTCTTTCCTTCCCTTCCCGCGCACTTTCACGAGACCCGCGAGCAGATCGAGGTCCGTGCGGTTGATGCCGCGCAGTTCGCTCAGGCGAAGTCCGGCGGAGTAGAAGAGCTCGAGGATCGCGAGGTTCCGGACGTCGGCGTAGTGCCCCTCGCCGGCGCGCGTGGCCGCCGCGGTGAACAGCGTCTCGACCTGCGCGCGGTCGAGGTAACCGGGGAGGTACTTCTCCGTCTTGGGCGAGCCCACCGTGCGCGCCGGGTTTACCTCGACGACGTCATTGCGATGCAGAAAAGCATAGAACGTGCGAATCGCTGAAAGCGTCCGGGAGATGCTCCGCTTGGACAGTCCGCGGCGCGTGAGGTGCGCGAGGAACGAACGCATCGCGAGGCGGTCGACCTTGCCCCAGTCCAGGCGCTCGGTGCCGTAATACGGGCCGAGAAAGGCACAGAACTCGTCGAGATCCCGGGAGTATGCCTTTACGGTATTCGGCGACACATCCCGCTCGCGCGCGAGGTGCGTCAGGAAAACGGTGACGAGCGGTGGTCGTTCAGCCGGAGTGCGGTCGTCGCTGGCGCGTGGCATCCCATGGAAGGTACTCCGGACACGCGCGCCGCCGCTGATCGTCACGGTTCCGGCGCGACGATGGCGGGAAAGCACGGCGTGCACCCGCTGCAACCTGATGTCGGCGGCGCGGTCCGACAATCGGCGCCCGTCCGAGCGCGCCGTCGTGCCCAGTCCTACGCGCTCTCGGCCCGCAACAGCCCCTGCCGCACGACGTACTGCACGGCGTCCGCATTCGAGAAGAAGCCCATCTTCTTCATCATCCGCGTGCGGAACGTGCTCACCGTCTTCATGCTCAGCCGCAGCGACTCGGCGGATTCCTTCACGCTGTGCCCGCTGCCGAGGAGCATGAGCACCTGCATCTCGCGATCGGAGAGCGCATCGTGCGGCGATGCCCGGAAGTCGCCGTCCAGCACCCACGACAGCCGCTCGGCGAGCGACGTGCTGATGTACCGGCCGCCGCGCGCGATTCTCGTCACGGCGTCGACGAGCTCCGCGGGCGTCCGGTCCTTTGTGAGGTAGCCGGACGCGCCCGCCCGCAGCGCGCGCACGGCGAACTGATCCTCCGGATGCATGGTGAGCACCAGCACACGCAGCGCCGGAAACTGCGTGCGCACGCGCTGGAGCAGGTCGAGGAAAGGCGGGCCCGGCATCGACACGTCGAGCAGGAGCACGTCGCCGGGCACTTCCGACGCGAGTTTCAGCAACTGGTCGCCGTCGGGCGCCTCGCCGACGACGGAGAACGACCCGCGCTGCAGCAACAGCTCCCGAAGCCCAGCGCGCACGACGGCGTGATCGTCAGCAATGAGTATTCTCGTCATGAATTCAGCCTCCCGTTTCGTTCATATGGCACGGTGAGCACGACGTCCGTGCCGCCGCCGAGGGCGCGCCGGACTTCCAAGGTACCACCGCACGACATCGCGCGTTCCCTCATTCCGAGTATTCCCATCGAACGCGGATTCCGCAACTGGTTCTCCGCGATGCCGCGCCCGTCATCGGTTACCTGCAGCACGAGCGAGCCGTCGTGCACCTCCAGCCCGACCGCGACCGACTTCGCGTCCGCGTGCCGCAGCACGTTCGTGAGCGCCTCCTGCACCGTGCGGTACAGCGTCGTCGAGCGCTCGGTGTCGAGGTCGATCGGCTCCGTCGGGAGCACGAGGCGCACGGGGAGGCCCGCCTGTTGCGTAAACTCCTGGACCTCCCACTCGAGTGCGGCGAGCGGGCCCAGGTTGTCGAGCACGCCGGGCCGCAGACGGAGAATGATGCGCCGGACCGCCTCGATGGCGCCGTCGATCGCGTCGTTGACCGTTTGCAGGCGTGTGTCGGTTTCGATCGACGGGCGGCGGAGCGTGCGGTTGCGCAGCGCGCTCAGTCCCATCTTGATCGCGGTAAGCGACTGGCCAAGCTCATCGTGCACCTCGCGCGCGACGCGGCGCCGTTCCTCCTCCTGCGCCGCGAGGAGCTGCCGCGAGAGCGCCTGGAGACGCGCGCGGCTCTCATCCAGCTCGCGCTCCGACTGGTGGCGCAGGGTGATGTCGAGCGCGAGCGCCATTCCGAACTGCGCTTTCGTGCCCGCCTCGGCGAGCGGGAGCACGCGCACCAGGTACGTCCGATCTTTATAGGCGAACTCGAACTCGAACGTGCGCCCTTCGAAGGCGAAGCGGAACGGCGCCATGAGCGCGCGCGCGTGTTCGGTGTCGAAGAGTTCGCCGACGGTCCGCCCTTCGACTTCTTCCTTGACGAACCCGGCGGCGGCGACGACCGGACCCTCGACGAGCACGAGCCGCGTATCGCGATCGTACAGGATAACGCACGCGTCGGGCAGGTTGCGGGCGAGCAGGCGATACCGCGACTCTGTCTGCCTGACACGCGCCTCTCCCTCCCGCGCCTCCGCCCGCGACGCCGCGAAGAGCATGCTCTTGCCTGAAAGCACCGCGATGAACAGCTGCAGGGCATAGAGGTTGGCGAGCGGCGAGAATGCCGTGAACGGCCCGGTGCCGTGGATCGTGTGCCACGTCGCGATCGCCATGACCATCGCGACCGCAGTGGACGCCCCGCGCCGTCCGAGGCGCAGGGCGACCCAGGTGAGCATCGGGAACACGAGGTAGACGAAGCCGACCCACGCGCGGAACAGCAGGTCGGTGGCGACGACGAGCACGATGAAGATGACGGCTTCTTCCAGCCCGCGCATCCGCGAGTCCGGCGCATCGCGTTCCGGCTCGGTCCACGTCAGCAACAGCGGCGCGACGACGAGCACGCCAACCGCGTCGCCGGTCCACCAGACAAGCCAGAGGTGCCACGGCTCGATTCCCGGCGCGGCACCCGTCAGCACGAGCGCCGCCACGCCGACGGTCGCCCCGATCAGGGTGGCGAAGAGGCCCGCGAACCCGATGAGCGCGAGCACGTCGCGAACGCGGTCGAGCGCACGGTGGATTGGCCTCACGTGCGTCACGAGGTGCGCCCCGACGACGCATTCGAGCGTATTGCCCGCGGCGATGATCGCGGCAGCGAGCGGCGGCACCCCGTTGGTGGTATTCAGGAGGTAGGCGCCAATCGCGACGCCGGGCCAGAGGCGCGGCCCGAATCGCAGGAGGGCGAACACGGCGATCCCGGCGGGCGGCCAAATGTTGGACACCACGTGGTGCACCATCGCGGCCCCGAGCGACACTCGCGCGACCGCGAAGTACACGGCGGCCAGCACGACGTTACCGACGATGTCGCGGATCAGGCGGCCCACCAGCGAGCGGTCGATCCTCATCGATGGAGTCCTGGAGTACCGTGAGCGGACCGATGCATCGTTCGGAAGTCTATCCGGTGCGTCCGAAAGGTCTGTCGTCCCCCGTCCTACGCACCCGCGCCGGGTGTCAAAGCCAGCTCCGGCGCGGGTGCGTGGACACAGCTTCTCTCAGTCTAGCACAGTCCCGGTCAGAACCGGATGCCGAACCTCACCGGGAACCAGAGCGTGTTGGCTCCGGAGGTGAAGACGCTGGTGAGGCCGAATTCGACGAAAGGCGTATGCGGGCCCTTGGCGAGATCGAGCCCCACGCCGAGCTGCAGGCCAAGGTTGGTGTCGCTCACGCTTCCACCGCCGTTGAACGAGGCGGAATTGTTGTAGAGGCCAAGGCCCGCGAACTCATACAGGCTCTCACTCGGCATGCGGTGCACGAAGTTGCCGGCCAGCGAGAGATAGGAGTACGCGTCCACCGGAAACTTGCCGGGAAAGCGATCCCAGTTGATGTCACCGCGCAGTCCCCATTCCGGGTTGGAAAGTTTTCCCTCGCCGCGAAAGGTGAGGCCATATCCGAGGTTTGCCGCATTGCCCAGATCGCCAATCGGGAGTCCGAGCGATACGGCGCCGGAGAACCGGATGGGAGTCTGGGCGCGTGCCGTATGCGGTGCCACGATCGCCACCGCAAATGCGCACGCTGTCATGAGGCCGTTTCGGAATTTCATTGTTTTTCTCCTTTTGTGAGGACGTTCACGTGAACGTGGCAATTGAAACCGAGCGGTTAGCCGATTGATCCATGCGTGAGCCAGCGTCCTACGGCCGTGATCTACGTCACACGGCGCGAGGAACCCTGCGCCGCAACGTTCGTAGCATGCAGGGTACTCTCACATGGGGGACCTTCCATGCGTCATCGACTTTTCTCCATCTTGGTCGGCGTCGGCGCCGTTGCGTTCTGGGCGTGTGCGGACAACACGGTCACGGCCGCGCACATGCAACCTGGTCAGGGAACGATCGCGCTGCAGCTCGTGGACGACCCGTCGGCGCTCGACTCGATCGCGTCGGTGAACATCTTTGTCGTGCGCGTCGACGCGCGTGTGAAGGTCGCGGATACCGTCGTCGCCGACAGCGGCGTGGACGGTGACGGCGACTTCGAAGACCGCGGCCGTGACTTCGACCACGACCACCGCGACTCGACCACGTGGGTGACGATCGCCTCGCCGAACAAGCTCATCAATATCCTCGAGCTCCAGCACGGCGACACCGCGATCCTCGACTCGGCCGTGCTCGACACGATCAAGTTCCGCTCGATGCGCATCATCATCGACCCGGCGCAGTCGAACGTCACGCTCAAGGACGGCACGGTGCTCACGGCGACGTCGACGCCGAGCGTGGACTTCTTCAGCCACGGGCGGTTCGGCGTGCTCATCGATCTCGACAACGACGTGGACGTGAAGCCCGGTGCGACGACGACCGTGACCCTCGATTTCAGGCTCGGCGACAGCATCGCGCTGAAAGGGCACTCGATCGGACATGACGGGTTGGTGATCAGGGCGGTCGTGCGCGGCCACTGCCATTGAAGGTGGAGGGCATTGGGATCACACGGCAAGGAGCGGAGCGGAGTGACCTGGGACGAGCTGCGGGTGCAATGGGACGAGTTGTCGCTGCTCGCCAGGCGAAAGTGGAGCCGGCTGACCGCCCGCGATCTCCGCGTCATAGCGGGGAATCGCGAGCGGCTGGTCGGTGTCCTCCAGGTGCACTACGGCGCGCATCGCAGGACGATCGAGCGCGAAGTGCGCGCATTCACCCGGTCGGTGCAGCTACCACGGTGAGACATGGCGCCAGGCATGGACAAGCTGGCCGGCCGCGGCGACGAGCAGCAGGCGGTCGCCCGCGGTGAAGACGAGGTCCGGCCGCGGCGCGAGCATGTGTTCGCCGCGAATGACCGCGACCACCGTCATGTGATCCGCCTCCAGCAATTCCTTGCTCTCGCCGATGGTTTTTCCCACGAATGGACTGTCCGCGCGCAATACACCGACGGCCAGACGGCGATCGCCGGGCAGCTCGACCGCGGCACCGGACCGCAACAGCGACACGAGTGCGTCGGGACTGTCCGGCGCTCCGCCCTGCATTCCCTTTTCGCGAAGAATCTTGAGCGCAATCTCGAGGTGCTTCTCGTGATGCGCAGGTGAATCCCCGCGATTCGCGACCTGCGCCTCGTACACGCTGCGATACGAAAGGCGCGCGGAGAGCCGCATCTGCACCAGGTAACTGATCACCACCGCGAGGGTCGCCGGCACGAGCAAGGTGTAACCGCCGGTCATCTCGGTGACCATCATCATCGTTGCGATCGGCACGTGCGCCGCGCCCGCGAACACCGCGGCCATCGCGACGATCACGAACGGCGCCGGCGGCTGGTGGAAGACCGCCGCGCACGCCCCGCCCAGCATCGCACCGATGAACAGCGTCGGGGCGAACACGCCGCCCGACCCGCCCGACCCGACGGTGAAGCTCATCGCCACCATCTTCGCGATGACGAGAACCGCGAGCACGGAGAGCGCGAGGTTGCCGTCGATCGCTTGCTGCATCCAGCCGTAGCCACCGGCGATGACCTTTGGGAACACGAGTGCGATTGCGCCGGTCAGCAGCGCGCCGACCGCCGGCCGGAGCCACGCCGGAATGGGAAGTGACCGGAAGAAATCGCGCGCACCGTAGAACACGAGCGGAAGCACGGTCGCGACGAGCCCCGCCGCGACGCCGAGCACCAGATACCAGAGATAGCTCAGTGGCCCCGGCAACTGGCCGACGAGCGACGACACGCGGAAGAGCGGCTGAAATCCGACGAACATTCCGTTGACCGCGTACGCGACGATCGCGCCGATGGTCGTGTACAGCAGCGCGTTCGGTTCGAACTCCATCTCCGCATAGAGGATCTCAACCGAGAGCAGCGCCGCGCCGATGGGCGACCGGAAGATCGCGGAGAGGCCGGCCGACATGCCCACGAGCAGCAGGAGCCGTCGGTCGCGGTCGCGATGGGTGAACGACGCGTACCACGAGCCGATGCCGCCGGTGATGAGCGCCATCGGACCCTCGCGCCCCGCCGACCCGCCCGAGCCGATTGTGATGGCGGACGCCACCAGTTTGACGAACGGCACGCGCGCGCGCATCCTGCCGTCGTTCCGGTGGAATGCCTTGATGACGGCGTCCGTGCCGTGGCCTTCGGCCTCGGGGGCGAGGCGCTCCACGAGCACGCCGACGATGAGCCCGCCGATCACCATGACGACCGGCACGAGCCAGAGGCCGTGGGGCCCGATCACTTCGCTCGGCGCACCGCCCTCGTTTGGAAGGCCGGGCGCGACATACCCCGCGATCTTTCCGAGAAAGATCCGCGTGCTGCCGTTGAGCAGCGCATTGAACAGTTGGGCACCGACCGCGCCGATGACGCCGAGCGCGACGGTATCAAACAGAAGGCGCCGCTGCCGGTTGTCGTGATCCGGCAACGGCGCCCCCGCCATCACCGGCTCAACGATTGGATCCGCCCGACGAGCCTGCGCCGCTGGTGACCGAGAACCCGTCGCGGCGGTTCTGCTGCCAGCACCCTTCGTTCTCGTCCTTGCAGACGGGCTTTTCCTTGCCGAAACTCACGACCTCGATGCGTGATGCATCGATGCCCTGCGCCTCGAGATAGCGCCTGGCCGAGGCACTGCGGCGCTGGCCGAGCGCGAGGTTGTATTCGTCGGAGCCGCGGTCGTCCGCATTTCCGTCGATGCGGATGTGCAGCGCGCTCTGCTCCTTCAGGATCGGCACCTTTGCGTCGAGCGCCTGCTGCGCGTCGGCGCGCAGCGCGTCCTTGTCGAGATCGAAATAGATCGCCGTGCTGAGCGTGGCACGCGCGGCCGCGGCGGCGGCCTCACGGGCGCGGCGTGCGGCCTCCGCGCGGGCGGCTGCTTCGCGGGCCGCTGCCTCGGCGCGGGCGATGGAGTCGGCGCGCGCGGCGGCCGCGCGGGCACGCGCCTCGGCTGCGCTGTTGTCCGGCGCCGGTGCCGGCGCGGGAGCCGGCGCCGCCGGCGGCGGAGCCTTGTGGCACGCCGCCAAAGCGAGCGCGGCGGCGGCGACCAATGCGGTGGAACGGAACGCGATGCGGGTCATGTGTGCCTCTTCCTTGGGCGAGTGGCCGTCCCTTTTGGACGGGCGGGGGTTGAACGACGTACCGGTGCGTGCTCGAACAGCATGGTGACAGGCGGGGGCGAGAGTTTCAGCGAACCGACGAGCGCCCGTACGCCGTCGGCGAGCGACCGTGCCTCGCGGTCTGAAAGCGCTTCGATCGCGTGCAGCAGCAATGAGGTCGGCGGAGCCGGCGCATGCGCGAGCAGCCGGCGGCCCTTGGCCGTCAGGGAGATCGCGGCGATGCGGCCGTCGGATGCGGATTTGCGCTTGGCGGCGAGCCCCGCACGCACGAGACGAGCGACCACGATGGAAACCGTGCTCTGCTGCGTCCGGGCTCGTGCGGCGAGGTCGTTCACCGAGAGGGAGTCGGCACCCGCGAGCTGCTGGAGGAGAAACAGCTGCGCGTTGGTGACGCCGGTGCTCCGCTCGACGGCCCGCGCTGAATGACTCAGCGCGGAAATCAGGGTACGAACACGCTCGAGTGCCGCCACGCGGACGGCGGACGGCTTGTGCGGGTTGGGGTTGCGTTTCGCGGCGGGCATATGCGTTGACGTCAATATAATAGCGCATGCCGGCGCACAGGGCAACCGAACGCTGCCAGCGGCCTGTGCCGGCTGACGGCGTTCGGACCAACAGCCGCTTTACCGGTTAGCTCCGGTCCGGTACCGGCGGATCAGCGCGTTGGTCGAGCTGTCGTGCGCGAGCGGTGCGGCCGCCGGCCCCTCGAGCTCGCCAATGATGCGCTGCGCCAGCGCCTTGCCGAGTTCCACGCCCCACTGGTCGAACGAATCGATTCCCCAGATCGTCCCCTGCGTGAAGACACTGTGCTCGTACAACGCGACCAGCGCGCCGAGCACGCCGGGCGTGAGCTGGTCGGCGAGGATCGTGGATGTCGGCCGGTTCCCCTCGAACACGCGATGCGGTGCGAGCCACCCCGGCGTCCCCTCGGCCCTCACCTGCTCCGCCGTCTTGCCGAACGCGAGCGCTTCCGTTTGCGCGAAGACGTTCGCGATGAGCAGGTCGTGGTGCCGGCCGAGCGCGTTGAGCGGCCGGCGGAAGGCAATGAAGTCACAGGGGATCACGGTCGTCCCCTGATGGATCATCTGATAGAACGAATGCTGCCCGTTCGTGCCGGGCTCCCCCCAGTACACGGGGCCCGTCGCGTAGCCCACCGCCGCGCCGTCGAGCGTCACGTGCTTGCCGTTCGACTCCATCGTGAGCTGCTGGAGGTACGCGGGAAAACGCTTCAGGTACTGATCGTACGGCAGCACCGCCACGGTCGCCGCCTCGAGAAAATTACGGTTCCACACGCCGAGCAGTCCCATCAACACGGGGAGGTTGCGCTCGAACGGGGCGGTCCGGAAATGCTCGTCCATCGCGTGAAAGCCTCCGAGCATCTCTCGAAACCTCTCTGGGCCAATGGCGAGCATGGTCGAGAGCCCGATCGCGGAGTCCATCGAGTAGCGGCCGCCCACCCAGTCCCAGAAACCGAACATGTTTGCGGTGTCGATCCCGAACTTCGCGACGCCGTCGGCGTTGGTCGAGACCGCGACGAAGTGTTTCGCGACGGCGGCCTCGCTCCCCAGCGCCGCGACGCTCCAGTCCCGCGCGCTCTGCGCATTGGTCATCGTCTCGAGCGTCGTGAACGTCTTCGACGAAATGATGAACAGCGTCTCGCCGGCGTCGAGATCGCGCGTCGCCTCGACGAAATCCGTTCCGTCCACGTTCGAGACGAACCGCATGGAGAGGCCGCGGTCGCTGTACCAGCGCAGCGCTTCGTACGCCATCACGGGCCCGAGGTCCGAGCCGCCGATCCCGATGTTCACGACGGTGCGAATGCGCTTGCCCGTGTGTCCCTTCCACTCACCCGTGCGCACGCGCTGCGCGAACACCTCCATTCGGGCGAGCACCGCCTGCACCGCAGGGACGACGTTCGCGCCGTCCACCGTGATGATGCTCCCCGCCGGCGCGCGCAGCGCGACGTGGAGCACCGCGCGCTTTTCGGACACGTTGATCTTGTCGCCACGGAACATCGCGTCGATCCGCTCGCGCAGCCCGCGCTCGGCGGCGAGACGCAGCAGCAGGCCTATGGTCTCGCCCGTGACGCGCTGCTTGGAATAGTCGAGATACAGCCCCGCCGCTTGGGCGGCGAGTCGCTCGCCGCGCCCGGCGTCTGCGTTGAACAGGTCGCGCAGGTGCACGCCACGCTGCGCCTGCCAGTGCGATGTCAGCGCCTGCCACGACGTGAGGGCCGTCAGTGGTGCAAGCCCGCCCGGTGTTTGGTCGCTCATGTCTTACTCCTTGCGCGGTCTGCGCCGGGCGGCGGCGTTTGCGCCAGCAGCCCTGCGATTCGGTCGAAGGTAAAGTCGGGCGCCGGGTACCCGGCGACCGACGGATCCGTCGCGTAGTGCCCCTGCTTCGGGAAAACCGTGGTCACGCGTGCGCCCCACACCGCCTTGACCGCGGTGAGAATGCGGACCTTGTCGTCCACCAGCACGTAGTGGTCGGCGGGAAAACGCCGCTCGACGTCCGCAAGCTCGTGTTCCTTGTGCACGTAGATCAGCACGCGCCCGTCGACCGCGGCCGCGAGCCCCGAGCGCTCGATCTTGAGCGGCTGGAACACGACGTCGCCGTCGGTGAGGATCACCGTCGTCCCCCATTCCGCGAGGTGCCGGACGACGTCCAGCGCCCCGGGCAGGAGCCGCTCCTGAAACGGATAGTTCAGGAGCATCGACGAGATCGCGAGCAGGTTGGGATCGTGCGGATCCTCCAGCCTGAACCGCTGCAGTGCGCCGAGATAGTCGGCGTACCCGACCTCGGCGCGGCACTGCTCGAAAATCGACCAGTACCGCGCCTCCTTCTCCGCGCCCACCTCGCGGCCGAGCGCGACGCGCATGTCCGCGATGACGCCGTCGTTGTCGAGCAGCGTGTTGTCCACGTCGAGCAGAAAGACGACGCGCGCGCGGGGCGGTGTGGCGGTGGTCATCGCGTTCGAAAGCCAGCGCGTCATGCAGCCGGGAGATCCGAGGCCGCCGCCGCGTCGACCAGCCAGCGCAGGCGTCCGTCCCGCGGCGCGATCACTTGCGCGGGCAGTTCGTCCACGTCGCGCGGGCCGAGCAGCACACGGCGCAGCACCGGCGCTTTTTCGTGACCCGATACGAGGACGAGAATCTCGGCGGCCGCGTTGAAAACGTCAGGCGTGAGCGTGATCCGCCACATCTGCAGCAGCTCCACATTCTCCGCCATCACCCAGCGCGTGCGCTCGCGAACGGCGTGCAGGTGTGGAAAGAGCGAGGCCACATGCCCGTTGGTACCCAGGCCGAGCAGCGCGAGGTCGAAGCGGGATCCCTTTTCCATTCGAGGGGCGCCGGCCGGCGTGGCAAACGCGGTGCGGAGTTCCCGCTCGTAGTGCTCCGCCCCCGCGGCCGGCGGATCCTCACCCCGCATGCGATGAATGTTGCCCGCCGGGATCGGCACATGGTCGATGAGCGCCTCGCGCGCCATCCGGTAGTTGCTCGCTTCGTCATCGGGTGGAACGCAGCGCTCGTCTCCCCAAAACAGGTGGACGCGCGACCAGTCGACGCGGCGCGAACAGGCCGGCGACGCAAGCAGGGCAAAGAGCGCGCGCGGCGTGGAGCCGCCCGAAAGGGCGACAGAAAACGTCTCCGTCGCGGCGCCTGCCGCGGCGACGAATCGCTCGGCCGCCGCCGTCGCGAGTTCCGCGGCCGACGGAAAGACATCGACGTTCCCCGTGGGCGTGCGCCTCACGCCGGCGTGTCCCCGCGAACGAGCGTGCTCACCCGACCTTCGGCGTGGCCGACGAAGACCCGCTCCGCGGTTCCGAGGAAGAGTCCCGTGTCGACGACACCGGCGATTGCCAGCAGCGCCGCCTCGAGCTCGCGCGCCGCGCGGGCGTCGGCGAGCGGTGCGGCAAGCGCGCAATCGAGCGTGAGGTTGCCGTTCTCGTTTATGATCTCGCGTGTGCATTCGGCGTTCATGCGCACGTTCGGGACCAGGCCCGCGTCCTGGACGGCGCGGGTCACCGGCCCGAGGGCGAACGGGATGACCTCGACCGGCAGCGCGAATCGCTCGCCGAGTTCGCGGACGAGCTTCTCCGCGCCGACGAGAATCACCTGACGCGCTGATGCGCTCGCAATGATTCGCTCCCGCACGAGGGCGCCGCCATGGCCCTTGATCATGTCGAGGTTCGGGGCGACCTCGTCCGCACCGTCCACCGTGATGTCGAGGCGTTCGTCCGCGGTGAGCGAGACGAGCGGAATCCCCTCCGCGCGCGCGAGCGCCTCAATCGCTCCGGACGCGGGAACCGCCGTAATACGCAATCCGCCGCGCACGCGCTCGCCAAGGAGCCGGACGAACACCGATGCCGTGCGCCCCGACCCGAGCCCGACGCGCGCACCGCTCTCGATCAGCTCGAGTGCCGCCGCGGCCGCCGCGTGCATGGACGGATCATCGCGCCCCGATGGCGTCGGCCGCGGATTCATGCGGCGGCCCCGAGCACGCGGTACACGGTGCGCGCAATCACGAGCTCTTCGTCCGTGTGAATGACGCGAACGGCCACACGGCTCGCCGGAGCCGATATCAGTGGCGCACCCGTCGCGTTGGCCGCGGCGTCGAGTTCCACGCCGAGGACCTGCAGACCGTTGCAGATTCGCGCGCGAATCAGGGGCGCATGCTCGCCGATGCCGCCCGCGAACACGAGCGTATCGAGGCCGCCGAGCGCGGCGGCAAAGGCGCCGACCCATTTTCTTGCCTCGTAGCAGAAGAGTGCAACCGCTTCGGCCGCCCTCACGTCGCCGGCCTCGCGCGCGAGCAGCTCACGCATGTCCGAGCTCGTTTCCGAAACGCCGAGCAGCCCGGACTCGTGATTGGCCATCCGCTCGAAATCCTCGGCCGTCATCCCCTCCGTGCGCGCGAGGTACGCGACGAGCCCCGCATCCGTGTCGCCGCTGCGCGTTCCCATCATGAGCCCCGACGCCGGCGTGAACCCCATGCTGGTGTCGACGGTCGCGCCCTCGTGCAGCGCGGCGAGGCTCGCCCCGCCGCCGAGGTGCGCGAGGATCACGCGCCCGCGCGCGGCGGACGGCCCGGCCTGGCGCGCGAGTTCCCCGGCGAGAAACTCGTACGAGAGCCCGTGAAAGCCATAGCGCTGCACTCCCTTCACGTCGAGGCGGCGCGGGATCGCGAGCAGCTTCGCGACGCGGGGCATGTCGCGATGGAACGCCGTGTCGAAGCACGCCACCTGCGGCAGCGCGGGACACGCGTCGCGCAGCGCATCGATCAGCGCAATCTCATAGGGAAGGTGCTCGGGAACGATCGGGCTGATCGCGCGGAGGTCATCGAGAAGCTGATCCGTGACGATCTCCGGTTCGACATGACCCATCCCGTGCACGACGCGATGCCCTGCTGCGCCGACCGTCGCAAACGCCGGCTGCCGGTCGAGCCAGTCCATGAAGGCGGCCGCGCCGACGCGCGCCGTCGTTTCAGCGAGCACGCGTTCCGGCGGATCGCCCGGCCGGAAGATCGCGCACTTGATCCCCGACGACCCGACGTTGACGGTCAGCACGCCAGTCCGGGCGGACATCATCGCCGGCCGCGGAGTACCGGTCACGCCGCGGGATTGACCCAGCCACCCACATCGGCCGCGAGCGCCGCCGCCTCGAGCGGTCCCCACGTGAGGTGCTCGTACGAATGCACCGGGGTGGCGTCGCCGAGCACGGGCTCGACGATCCCCCACGCCGCCTCGACGCAATCTTCGCGGGCGAAAAGCATGGCGTCGCCTGCAAGCGCGTCACCGAGCAGGCGCTCGTACGGCCCCATTTCGTCTCCGTCCGGGTGGTGGACGACGGTGAACTCGGCGGGCTCGGTCACCATCGCCTCGCCCGCGCGCTTGACCTGCGCGCCGATCGTGATGAGCACATCCGGACTGAGGCGAAAGCGGACGTAGTTCGAAACGTCCCCCGCGGCGAACATCACCGGTTGCTTGAAGGTGACGACCACCTCGCAGACCGTGTCGGTGAGATACTTGCCGGCGCGAATCAGGACGGGTACGCCCTCCCATCGTGGCGAGTCGATCGCGAGGCGCACGGCGGCGTATGTCTCGACGGTGGAGTCGGGCGCAACGTCCTTTTCGTCGCGGTACAGGCGGCACTGGCCGCGAATTACCTTTGCGGGCGTGAGAGGGCGGATGGACTTGAACAGCTTCACCTGCTCGTCGTTGACCGCGGCGGCGTGGCCGGGAACCGGCGCTTCCATGGTGAGCAGTCCGAGGATGAGCAGCAGGTGATTCTGGATGACGTCGCGAATCGTCCCGGCCTCTTCGTAGAACTTGCCGCGCCCCTCGACGCCGAAGCTCTCGGCCATCGTGATCTGCACACTCTTGATGTATTTCGCGTTCCACACCGGCTCGAGGAAGGTGTTGGCAAAGCGGAACACGAGCAGATTCTGCACCGCTTCCTTGCCGAGGAAATGGTCGATGCGAAAAATGCTGGCCTCGTCGAACTCACGGTGGAGCGTGTCGTTGAGCGCTTTCGCGGAGGCGAGGTCGCGCCCGAACGGCTTCTCGACGACGATGCGCGCGCCCTTCGAACATCCGGAGCGGCCAAGCCCGTCGGCGACCGTCGCGAACGCGTCCGGCGGAATGGCGAGATAGTGGAGCGGACGCTGCGCGTTGCCGAGCGTCTTGCGCAGTTCACTGAACATCGCCGGGTCTCGATAGTCCCCTTCGTGATACGAGAGATTGGCGAGGAGTTTGTCGAGCGCGGCGGGATCGAAGCCGGGATGCTGCGTGAGCTCGTCGCGCACGCGCGCGCGGAGGAGATCGATCGTCCATCCCGAGTGCGCGATGCCGATGACCGGAATGTCGAGGCGGCCGTGCCGCGTGAGGCCGAGCAGTGCCGCATAGATTTTCTTCCGCGCGAGGTCGCCCGTCGCGCCGAAGAAGACGAGCGCGTCAGCGTGTGTGTCGGTCACGCGCCCTTTTCGACGTGGCCGCCGAACTCGAAGCGCATCGCCGAGAGGACGCGATTCTGGAAGTCCGCCTCACCGCGCGAACTGAAGCGCTCGAACAGCGCGGCGGCGAGCACATTGGCGGGGACGGCCTCGTCGATCGCCGCGTCGAGCGTCCAGCGGCCCTCGCCCGAATCCGACACGCGCCCCGCGAACTTTTCGAGCGCCGGATCGCCGGCGAACGCCGCGGCGGTGAGGTCGAGCAGCCACGATGCGATCACGCTGCCGCGCCGCCAGACCTCGGTGACATCGGCAAGGTTGAAGTCGTACTGATAGAACTCGGGGTTGCGCAGCGGCGTGGTCTCGGCATCGGCCGTCTGTTTCTGCTTTCCGACATTCGCGTGCCGGAGGATGTTCAGCCCTTCGGCGTACGCGGCCATCATCCCGTATTCGATGCCGTTGTGGACCATCTTCACGAAGTGGCCCGCGCCGCTCGGGCCGCAGTGCAGGTAGCCGCGTTCGCTGGTGCCGCCGAGCTTGTCGCGGCCGGCGGTGCGCGCAAGGGATCCGGCACCGGGCGCGAGCGTCGCGAAGATCGGGTCGAGGCGGGTCACGATCTCCTTCTCGCCGCCGATCATCAGGCAGTAGCCACGATCGAGCCCCATGACGCCGCCGCTCGTGCCGCAGTCGACGTAGTGCACGCCGCTGGAGCCGAGCCGCGCGGCGCGCGCGATGTCGTCGCGGTAGTACGAGTTGCCGCCGTCGATCACCACGTCGCCCGGCGAGAGCTTCGGGACCAGCGCGGCGAGCGTGGCGTCGACGACCGCCGCGGGCACCATCAGCCAGACGGTGCGCGGTTTCTGCAGGCTGGAGACGAACACATCGAGGGTCTCCGCGGCCACGGCCCCCTCGGCCGCGATGGCCTTCACCGCCGCCGGCGTGACGTCGTACGCCGCGCACTCGTGGCCGCCGCGCATGAGGCGCCGCACCATGTTCGCCCCCATGCGTCCCAGCCCGATCATCCCGACCTGCATGACTTCCTCCGCTTTGCCGCGTCGGCGACCGCCCCGAATGGAATATTACCCGGCGCGCCGCACAACCGCACGCTTCGCGGGTTGCCCGACGCGCGCGGCGGGCACACTGTTCGGCATGAGCAACCTGTTCGCCGCGCGCGCGCAGATGGCGGTCTCGCTCGGCTTCCACATCATCTTCGCCGAAATCGGCATCGGGATGCCCGCCATGATGCTGCTGGCGGAGTGGCGCGCGCTGCGCTCGGGCGACACCGGGTACGCCGAGCTCGCGAGACGATGGGCGAAAGGCGTCGCGATCCTCTTTGCGGTCGGGGCCGTCTCCGGCACGGTGCTGTCGTTCGAGCTGGGCCTGCTCTGGCCGGGGTTCATGCGCCTCGCAGGGGCGATTGTCGGGATCCCCTTCTCACTGGAGGGGTTCGCGTTTTTCACCGAGGCGATTTTTCTCGGAGTGTACCTCTACGCGCGCGACCGGATAGCGCCCGGCGCGCGGATCGTAGCGGCGGCGATCGTGGCCGCGAGCGGCGCGGCGTCGGCGGTGTTCGTGGTCATGGTCAACGCGTGGATGAACGCCCCAGCAGGGGTCGTGCTGGTCAACGGCCGTATCGTCGCGGTCGATGCCGTCGCCGGAATGGAGAGTGCGGCGGCGCTGGCGCAGGCGCTGCACATGGTTCTCGCCGCCTACGCATCGACGGGCCTCGCGGTTGCCGGGATCCACGCGGTGATGCTCCTCCGCGGCGCCCAGCCGCGCTTTCACTCGCGCGCGCTGCGCGTGGCGCTCGCCATCGGCGCGCCCGCGGCCTTGCTGCAGCCGCTCTCCGGCGATTTGAGCGCGCGCGTCGTGGCGCAGACGCAGCCGGTGAAGCTCGCCGCGCTCGAGGGGCAGTTCGACACCGAGCGCGGTGCGCCCCTTCGTATTGGCGGCTGGCCGGACGAAGTGGCGAGGCGGACGCGCTTTGCGCTCGAGATTCCGCGCGGGCTCTCGCTCGCTGCGTACCATGACGCGAACGCCGAAGTGAAGGGACTCAACGCCTTCCCGCGGCGCGACTGGCCGCCGGTGGCACCGGTGCATGCGGGATTCCAGGTCATGGTCGCACTCGGCACGGCGATGGCGTTCGTGAGCGCGTGGTGCGCGTGGGTGGCGTTGCGGCGCCGTGAGATCGAGGCGAATCGTGCCCTGCTGCGGGCCCTCGTCGCGATTGCGCCGTTCGGCTTTTTCGCCACCGAGGCGGGATGGATCGTGACGGAGGTCGGGCGCCAACCCTGGATCGTGCAGGGTCTGCAGCGCACGAGCGAGGCCGTGACGCCGATGCCCGGGCTCGTCGTGCCGTTCACTGTGTTCACCGTCCTGTACGTCGGCCTCGGCGCAATCGTCGTCGCGCTCATCGGTCCGATGGTGCGCGATACGCACGGCGAGGCACCGCACGCATGATGCCCGCACCGCCGCAGGCGATCGGGGTCCCCGAAGTCGTCGCGGGAATCCTCGTTGTGCTGCTCAACGCGTACGTGCTGATGGGCGGTGCCGACTTCGGCGGCGGCACATGGGACCTGCTCGCGAGCGGTCCGCGGCAGGCCGCGCAGCGGGAACTGATCGCGGCGCAGATTGGGCCGATCTGGGAAGCGAATCACGTGTGGCTCGTTGTCGCCGTGGTGGTGCTGTTCACCGCGTTCCCGGCGGCGTTTTCGGGCGTCGCGATCATCCTGCACGTGCCAATCGCGCTCATGCTGATCGGCATTGTCCTCCGGGGCTCCGCCTTTGTCTTTCGCGGCTATGGCGGACGCGGCGAGCGCGAGCGGGCCCGCTGGGGCCGCGTGTTCGCGGTGGCCAGCGCCGCGACGCCCGTCCTGCTTGGCATCGTAATAGGTGCGATCTCCACCGACGCGACAGGACGCGCGATCGCGGCGCTCGGATCGGGCTCGTTCACGGACGAGTTCGTCCGACCGTGGCTCGCACCCTTCCCCGTGGCCGTCGGCGTGATGGCGCTCGCGCTGTTCGCTCAGCTCGCCGCGGTTTACCTCGCGCTCGCTGCGCGGGACGGCGCGCTGAGGGAGGATTTCAGGCGGCGCGCGCTTGGCGGCGGCGCGGCTGCGATCGTCGCAGCCTGCGCGACGCTCGCCCTCGCGGCGAAGGAGGCGCCGTTCATGCACGCCGGCGTAACGAAATCCACGTGGTCGCTGCCGCTCATCGCGGTCACCGGGATCGCGGCCGCGCTCACGATCTGGGCGCTGTGGCGCCACCGGTTTCGGCTGGCCCGCGCGACCGCCGCCGCGGAAGTTTCGCTCGTGCTCTGGGGATGGGCGGCGGCACAGTATCCCTTCCTCGTGCCGCCGGCCATAACTATCCGCGCGGCCGCCGCGCCGAACGCGACCCTTCAGCTCCTGTTGTGGGTACTCGCGTGCGGCGCGGCCGTGCTAGTGCCGTCGCTCGCGTTCCTGCTGCGCACGTTCGCGCGGACACCTCGCGCGTGACGAGGCGTGACCAGGCGTGACTAGCGCGTGACTAGCGCGTGACGACGCCGCAGGCGATGCGCGGCCCCGCGTTGCCGGCCGGGTCGCTCTTGTAGTCGTCAGGGCCGCCGTGGATCATCAGCGCGGTGCCGCCGTCCTTGAAGAGACTGTTCGCCGCACCCGCCTTGAGCGTCACGTGCGTGTTGAGCACGTCGAAGGTGAGGTTGCCGTCGGCGGGAACCTCCACGTCCGGCATGTCACCGGCGTGCATTCCCATCTCGTTCAGCATGCCGTGCTGCCTTGCGTCGGGATTGAAATGGCCGCCTGCGGTGGTGAACGGCGCCTCACACTTCCCTGTCGCGTGCACATGGAACGCGTGCGTACCGGCAGGAACGCCGCTGAGCTTCACATGCATGAGCACGCCGTGGGGCGTCTCCGTCATGTTCGCGGTTCCAACGGTCTTCCCTGATGCGTCCTTCAACTCGGCCTTCGCCGTTTCGGCGGACTGCGCCAGTGCAAGGGTGGAGCATGCAACGAGCATGATCGCGAGCGCTTTCATCTGAGTTCTCCGGGTGAACGGCTGCGAGCGGCGGGACTCCCTGAAGCTACCGTACAGCGGGCGCTCCGGCCAACGCGTTCGCGTCGATCCACGCCTGCATGTCGCGGAGCGCGCGCGCCGCGTATTCCACGCGCTTCTTCGCCTTGTCGCGCGGCACGACCGCGAGTTCATCGAGCAGGCCGAAGTTTGCGTTCATCGGCTGGAAGTGCGCAGGGTCGGCTTCGCGGAGATGGCGGTAGAGCGCGCCAAGCATCGTCGTCGTCGGAGGGACGACGGGATCGGCGCCGCGCAGCATGCGGTCGAGGTTGAGCGCGGCGAGCAGCCCGGTGGCCGTGCTCTCGGTGTAGCCCTCGACGCCCGTCAGCTGGCCGGCGAACAGCGTTCGCGGATCCGATCGCAGCGAGAGATGGGGCGTGAGCGACGCGGGCGAGTTCACGTACGAGTTCCGGTGGATCGATCCGAACCGCAGGAACTCGGCGTTCTCCAGGGCGGGGATGGAGCGAAACACGCGCTGCTGCTCGGGGAGCTTCAGCCGCGTCTGGAATCCGACGAGGTTCCACATGCGGCCGGCGCGATCCTCGCGCCGCAGCTGCACGACGGCGTAGGGCCGTCGCCCGGTCTTCGGATCTTCGATGCCCACCGGCTTGAGGGGACCGAAGCGGAGGGACTCCCTGCCCCGCCGCGCCATTTCCTCGACGGGCATGCACCCTTCGAAGTACGGCACCTTGTCGAACTCGTGCGCCGTGAACTGGTCGGCGGCCGCGAGCGCGTCGATGAACGCTTCGTACTGTTCGCGACTCATCGCGCAGTTCAGGTATGCGTCCGTCTCGCCTTCCATCGTCTCCTTGCCATAGCGCGACGCGCGGAAAGCGACGGCCATGTCGATCGACTCGGCGGAAACGACGGGGGCGATCGCGTCGTAGAACGCGAGCGCGGGAACCCCGAGCGCGCGGGCGATCTCGGCGGCGAGCAATTCGCTCGTCAGCGGTCCGGTCGCGATGATGCCTGGTGACGGCAATACGGCGCACTCGCCGCGCTCGACGGTCACGCGCGGGTGCGCCACGAGCCGGTCATGCACTCCGGCGGAAAAAACATCGCGGTCCACGGCCAGCGCCGTGCCCGCCGGAATGCGCGCTTCGTCCGCCGCCTGCAGCACGATCGACCCAAGCAGGCGCATCTCGGCCTTGAGGAGGCCGTGCGCGTTGGTGACCTCGGTGCTCTTGAACGTGTTGGAGCAGACGAGTTCGGCGAGCCGGTCGGTCTTGTGCGCCTCCGTGCGCTTCACGGGACGCATCTCGTGCAGCACGACCGAGTGTCCGCGTTCCGCGAGCTGCCACGCGGCCTCGCTCCCGGCGAGACCGCCGCCGACGACATGGACGGGGCTGGACATGGGGCGGGGCGGCATGACCGAACTATATATTGGGAGCTTGGTCGGTGAGCGAAACGGTCTTTGGTCGCTGGTTTGGAGTCACTGGTTTGTGGTCGCTGGTTCATAGTCATCGGCTCTTGGTCGTTTGTTTGTGGCGACCTCAAGCCAAGGACGAAGAACCTCCAACCAGAAACCATTGACCTGAGACTATCGACCAGGGACCACCAACCGACAACCATCGGTCAGCAACCAAGAGCCTGAATCATGGACCAGAAACTATGAGCGGCGATCCGTCCGCCACAGTCGGCGCCCGCGGCCGCTGGTGGCAGCTGATCGTCGGCATCATCTGCATGTCGATGATCGCGAACCTCCAGTACGGGTGGACCCTCTTCGTCAATCCGATCGCCGACAAGCACCACTGGACGAAACCGGCGATCCAGGTGGCGTTCACGATCTTCGTGCTCGTCGAGACGTGGCTCGTTCCGATCGAGGGCTGGCTCGTGGACAAGTACGGCCCGAAGATCGTCGTGCTCGTCGCGTCGTTCATGGTGGCGCTGAGCTGGATCATGGACGCGAACGCGAACTCGCTCGCGATGCTCTACGCCGCGGCTGCGGTGGGAGGCATCGGCGGCGGCGCGGTGTACGGCACGTGTGTCGGCAACGCGCTCAAGTGGTTCCCCGACCGGCGCGGCCTCGCGGCGGGACTCACGGCGATGGGCTTCGGCGGCGGGTCTGCGCTCACGGTGATCCCGATCGCCACGATGATCAAGATGAGCGGGTACGAAGCCACGTTCATTCACTATGGCATCGGCCAGGGCATCATCGTCTTCGCGATGGCCTGGTTCCTGCGCGCACCGGGCGACGACTTCAAGATGAAAATGCGCCCCGCGCAGCAGCAGTCGATGTCCGCGCGCGAGTACGCGCCGACGGAGATGCTCAAGACGCCGGCGTTCTGGGTGATGTACGTGATGTTCGTGCTGATGGCGGCAGGCGGGCTGCTCGCCACGGCGCAGCTCGCACCGATCGCGAAAGACTTCGGCATTGCGGAGATCCCGACGTCGATCCTCGGCTTCACGCTCCCCGCCCTGACCTTCGCGCTCTCGCTCGACCGCGTCCTCAACGGCCTCGCGCGCCCGGTGTTCGGGTGGGTCTCCGACCAACTCGGCCGCGAGAACACGATGTTCATCGCGTTCGTGCTCGAGGGCGCGGGAATCCTCGCGCTGAGCCAGTACGGCCGGAATCCCGTCGCCTTCGTGCTGCTGAGCGCACTGGTCTTCTTTGCGTGGGGAGAGATCTACAGCCTCTTCCCCGTCACCTGCGCCGACACGTACGGCCGGAAATTCGCGACCGCCAACGCGGGATTCCTCTACACCGCCAAGGGCGCCGCATCGCTCCTCGTGCCGCTGAGCAGCGTGCTCGCCGGCACCGGCGGCAGCGGATGGCACATGGTGTTCGTCGCCGCCGGAACGATGAACTTCGTCGCGGCGGCGATGGCGCTCACCGTGCTCAAGCCGATGCGCAACGGCATGAAGGGGCGCGACGACCAGGTGATCGCGGCGGAAGCCGCTCCTGCGGTGGCGACGTGAAGATTGCCGTCGTCGGCGCAGGATCGATCGGCGGCTACCTCGGCGCGTTCCTCGCCGCGGCCGGCGACGACGTCACGTTCATCGCGCGCGGTGCGAACCTCGATGCGATTCGCGCGAACGGCATGAGGGTCACCGCGGAGGACGGCCGCGAGACCATCGCGAAGAACGTCCGCGCGTACAGCAAGATGGGCGAAGCCGGCGCGCAGGATGCCGTGCTCCTCACGGTAAAAGCGCACCAGGTTGCCGCGGTCGCCGGCGACCTGCACCACCTCTGCGACGCGGCCACGAGCATCGTCACGATGCAAAACGGCATTCCGTGGTGGTACTTCCAGAAGCACGGAGGCCGGTACGAGGGAACGCCGGTCGCTGCGGCCGATCCGGACGGATCCATTGCACAGGCGGTGGATCCGGCACGCATCATCGGTACCGTGGTGTACCCAGCGGCCGTGCTGGAAGCGCCGGGCGTCGTTCGAGTGGTGGAAGGCAAGCGCTTCACGCTCGGCGAACTCGATGGCACCACGACGCCGCGCATCGAGGCGATCGCCGCGCGGTTTGTCGCCGCCGGATTCAAGGCGCCGGTGTCGGACGACCTCCGCGCCGAGATCTGGCTCAAGCTGATCGGGAACCTCGCGTTCAACCCGATCAGCGCGCTCACGCACGCCACACTGCAGGACCTCTGTCGCTATCCGCTCACGCGCGAGCTCAGCGTAGAGATGATGACCGAGGCGGAGACGATCGCGTCGAAGCTCGGGATCACGATGCGCGCCTCGATCGAGAAGCGCATTGCGGGCGCTGAGAAGGTTGGCCCGCACAAGACGTCCATGCTGCAGGACGTCGAACACGGAAGGCCGCTGGAAATCGAAGCCCTCGTCGCCGCGGTGATCGAGCTGGGACGGCTGACGGGCACACCCACGCCGCACATCGATTCGGTGTATGCCTGCACGCGGCTGCTCGCGCAGACGATTGCCGATGCGAAAGGAACCTTGAGGATCATCTGATGACCGAAGACCGGGGACCGAAGACCGAAAGCGCCGTTACGATTCCTCAGCTGCTGGAGGCCGGCGCGAACGAGCATGCGGCGATCACGGCGCCGGGTGGCGTGCCGCTCACCTACGCCGCCCTGCGCGCGCACGTCGCCGCCACCGTGTCTACGCTGAACGCGCGCGGCATCGGGAACAACGATCGCGTCGCGATCGTGCTCGACAATGGGCCCGAAATGGCCACGGCATTCCTGGGCATCGCGTCGGGTGCGACGGCCGCGCCGCTCAACCCGGCGTACCGCGCGGACGAGTTCGAATTCTATCTCACGGATTTGCGGGCGAAGCTGCTCGTGTTCGCCGCAGGCAAGGAGACACCGGCCGAGGCGGTCGCGACCAAGCTCGGCGTACCGATCGCGAAGCTCGTCGGGCATCCGGAAAAGGGCGCGGGAAGCTTCACGCTCGAGTTCCCGTCGTCCATGACAGGGAAACCCGTGCAGGCGCCGCGCTACGCGTCGCCGGACGACATCGCGCTCGTCCTTCACACGTCAGGCACGACCTCACGTCCAAAAATCGTCCCGCTCGCTCAGCGCAACGTTTGCGCGTCCGCGGGCAACATCAGGCGCACGCTCTCGCTCACGAAGGACGATGCCGGCCTGATCGTCATGCCGCTGTTCCACATTCACGGGCTGATGGCCGCGCTTTCGGCGCCGCTTTCCGCCGGCGGCACGGTCTGCTGCACACCGGGCTTCAATGCGCTGAAGTTTTTTGCGTGGCTCGGCGAGGCGAATCCCACCTGGTACACGGCGGTGCCGACGATGCACCAGGCGCTGCTGCTGCGCGCGCCGAAGAATCCGGAGATCGTCGCGGCGAGCCGGCTGCGGTTCATCCGTTCGTCGTCGTCGGCGATGCCGCCGACGGTGCTCGCCGAACTCGAGCGGGTGTTCCGCGCGCCGCTGGTCGAGGCGTACGGCATGACGGAGGCATCGCACCAGATGGCGAGCAACCCGCTTCCGCCGCGTGCGCGGAAGCCCGGGACCGTCGGGCTTCCGGCGGGCCCGGATGTTCGCGTGGTGAACGAGACAGGCGCCGACGTCCCGACCGGCGAGCGCGGCGAGATCGTCATCAAGGGCGGCAACGTGATGACCGCGTACGAGAACAATCCCGCCGCGAACGAGTCTGCCTTCATCCGGGGCTGGTTCCGCACCGGCGATGTCGGCACCAAGGACGCCGACGGCTACATCTCGATCGTCGGCCGTCTCAAGGAGATCATCAACCGCGGCGGCGAGAAGATTTCACCGCGCGAGGTGGACGAGATCATCATGCAGCATCCGGCCGTGCACCAGTGCGTCGCATTCGCGATACCGCACGACATGCTGGGCGAGGAGGTTGGCGCGGCGATCGTGCTGCGCGAGGGACAGAGCGTCGATGACAAGGAGCTGCGGGCCTTTGCAGCCGTGCGGCTCGCTGACTACAAGGTGCCGAAGAAGATCCTGATCGTGAAGGAGATTCCGGTGGGACCGACCGGGAAGCTTCAGCGAATCGGACTCGCGGCGAAGCTTGGGTTGGGGTAACAACAAGCAAGAGCAACGGCTTTCCACGGATTGCACGGATTTCGCGGTTAGGTCACGGCAAAAATGGGGGTACTGCCACAAACTGGTAGTTGCTGTTCCCCCAAAGTATTTGCCGTTGCCTATCCGCGAAATCCGTGGAAAGCAGTTGCGGTAGAACCCTACACCGCCGCGACCTCGGCCTCCGCCGGCTCAGCCACGGACCACTCGTTCGCGCACTTGAGACACTTCCGGTACGACCCGCGCGTCTTGCTCGACTTCGATTCGGCGCCGACGTAGCCGCACTCCGGGCACGTCTCCGCGACAGGCTTGTCCCAGCAGACGAAATCGCAGTTCGGGTAATTCTCGCAGCCGTAGAACGCCTTGCCGCGCTTCTTCGAGCGCCGCGCGGCGATGTCGCCGCCGTCCTTGGGGCATTTCACGCCCGTCGGCATCGACCTCGTGCCGCGGCACTTCGGGAATGCGCTGCACCCGAGGAACTCACCCGACCGCCCGCGGCGCACGACCATCATCTTGCCGCACACGGGGCATGGGAACGTCGTGAGCACCGGCGGCACCCGCTCGCCCTTGAGCGGGCGCGTGTACTTGCACGTCTTCGGGTGGTTCTCGCACGCGATGAATGGGCCGAAGAATCCGCCCTTCGCGACGAGCTTGCCTCCGCACACCGGGCACTTTTCGTTCGCGAGCGCCGAAAGATCGTGCGCCTCGTGGATCAGCGCTTCGAAGTCCACCGCGCCAAGCGCCTTCTCGAACGGACCGTAGAACGTTTTCAGCACGCGCTGCCATGGAAGCCCGCCGTCCTCGACCTTGTCGAGCTCGCGCTCCATCGAGGCCGTGAACCCCACGTTGAACTCCTGCGGGAACTGCCGCACCATCACCTTCTCCACGCTCTCGCCGAGCGACGTGGGGAAGAAGCGCCGCTGCTCGAGCTCGGCGTAGTGGCGCTCGGTGAGCGTCGAGATGATCGACGCATACGTCGACGGCCGCCCGATGCCGAGCCGCTCGAGCTCCTTCACGAGGCTCGCCTCGGAGAAACGCGGCGGCGGCTCCGTGAAGTGCTGTGTCGGCTTGATCTCCTTGACCGGCACCTTCGCGCCGGCCTCGATCGCCGGAAGCGCCTGCTCGTCCTCGAGCGCCTTGCTGTCCCCTTCCTCGCGCGTCTCCTTGTAGAGCGAAAGGAAGCCCTTGAACTTGATGACGGAGCCCGTCGCGCGGAACAGATACTGATGCTTCGCCGTCTGGATGTTGAAGTCCACGGTGGTGGTGTCGAACACCGCCGGCGCCATCTGGCTCGCCATGAAGCGCTGCCAGATGAGCTGGTACAGCTTGAACTGCTCCGGCGTCAGGAACTTCTGCACGGAATCGGGCGTGCGCGTGGGATCCGTCGGACGGATTCCCTCGTGTGCGTCCTGCGCGTTGGCATCGCCCGCGGCGCCGTAGAACATCGGCGTCTTGGCGAGGAACTCCTCCGAATACTGCGAGCGCAGAAAGTCGCGCGCGGTCGTCACGGCACTCTCCGCAATGCGCGTCGAGTCCGTACGCATGTACGTGATGAGACCGACCGAGCCCTCGGCTTTGCCGAGTTCGATGCCCTCGTAGAGATTCTGCGCGAGCCGCATCGTGCGCTTGGAGCCGTAGCCGAGCTTCTTGGCCGCTTCCTGCTGCAGCGTGCTCGTCTTGAACGGCTCCGCCGGATTCTTGCGGCGCTCGCGGCGCTTGATGTCCGTGACGTCGAACGTCTTTCGCCCTGAAAGATCGCCGACGATCGCCTGCGCGCTCGCCTCGTTGGGAATGAGCGGCTTGTTGCCGTCCATATGGTGGAGCTTGGCGGTGAACGCCTGCTGCTGGTGCTCGAGCGCCGCGGCGATCGTCCAGTATTCGGTCGCAGTGAACGCGCGGATCTCGCGCTCGCGCTCCACGAGCAGGCGCAGCGCGACCGTCTGCACACGTCCGGCAGACAGCCCCTTCTTAACCGTCTTCCAGAGCACGGGGCTCGCCTTGTAGCCCACGAGCCGGTCGAGCACGCGGCGTGCCTGCTGCGCGTCCACCTTTTTCTGGTCGATGTGACCGGCGTGCTCGATCGCACGCGTCACGGCGTCCTTCGTGATTTCGTGGAAGAGCACGCGGCGGATCGGCGGCGCGGCCTTCCCCTTGATCTGGCTCTGGACGTGCCACGCGATGGCCTCGCCCTCGCGGTCAGGGTCGGTCGCGATGAACACGGCGCGCGCCGACTTGGCCGCCGCCTTGAGGTCGGCGACGGTTTTTTCCTTGCCCGGAATCGTCACGTACTCCGGCTCGAAGTGATCTTCGAGGTCAATGCCGAGTGTCTTGGTGGGGAGGTCGCGGATGTGGCCGACCGTCGCCTTCACGCTGTAGCCCGAGCCGAGGTACTTGCCAATCGTCTTGGCCTTTGCCGGCGACTCGACGATCACCAGCGCCTTGCCGTTGAGGCCCGCACCGTTGGAGGACTCGTGCGTCTCCTCTTCAACCTCGGCCGCGGCGGCTTTCGCCTTGGCGCGTGACTTGCCTGCGGCGGCCTTTTTGGGCGCCGACTTCGCCTTGACCGCTTTTGGCGGCGCGACTTTCCGGGCAGCCTTTGCCGCCTTGGGTGCTGCTGTCTTTTTCTTGGATGCCATATTCGTTTATGGCCTGCGATCATGCGCAGGCGGGATTGTCGATGCGAGGGGCCGGAAACCGCCCTGATGGCGACCCCGGCCCTCATTGGTACACCAGTCGTCCACTCTATAGTTGTAACACCAAGAGCTTGACGCCTATCCTAGTCCCCCCGTCAAGCCCTCGCAAGCGCAACTATACAATGCACGACCGCCTGTTGTGTCATCTTATTAGTGCTAACTGTATGATCTGATTGCATATACATGGCCTCTCTCGCCTCCAAAAGTCGGCGGACTTCGGCGGCGGGATCCGCGCGGCGCAGGAGGGGCCTGTCGGCCGCAGCACCTCCCATCCGGGCAATGGCGACCTCCGGCCGGACCTGGAGGTAGACGGTTACCGCCGGGGGGCGGAGCATCGCGAGGCAGCCCTCGTTGGCGATCCACCCGGCACCGGGAGAGAGCACCATCCCGCCCATCTCGCGAAGCTCCTCGGTCAGCGCGCGCTCGAGCGCGCGGAAGTGCGCCTCACCGCGAGACCCGAAGATTTCGGCCACCTGCATGTGCTCGCGACGCTCGATTTCTGCGTCAAAATCGAGCACCTGGCGGCCGAGCAGTTCGCCGACACCGCGCGCGACCGAACTCTTCCCCGACCCGGGCAGCCCCACCAGAATCAGGTGAGGAGTGAGGGGGTCAACCCTGGAGACGGGCCGCGATGTGCGAAAGGTAGGCATCGTGGTTCCGGCGCATTTCCGCAAGCGAGTCGCCACCGAACTTCTCGACGAACGCGGCGGCGAGCACGAGGGCGGCCATCGCCTCGGCGATCACGCCCATGGCAGGAACAGCGGTAACGTCGCTCCGCTCGGCAGTGGCGGCGGCGGGCGCGGCCGTCTTGGTGTCGATCGTTCCGAGCGGTTTCATCAGCGTGCTGATCGGCTTCATGGCGACGCGAACCACGAGCGGTTCGCCGGTGGTCATGCCGCCCTCGAGGCCGCCGGCGCGATTCGTCTTGCGGCGCACATTGCCGGTGCGGAGGCGATCGGGCGCCATCTCGATTTCGTCGTGCACCTCCGAGCCGAGCCGGCGCGCGGCGTCGAAACCCATGCCGATCTCCGCGCCCTTCACGGCAGGGATGGAAAGCATCGCGCCCGCGAGACGGCCGTCGAGCTTGCGGTCCCAGCTCACGTGGCTGCCGAGCCCGACCGGGAGTCCGTCGACGACCACTTCACAAATCCCGCCGAGCGTGTTGCCATCGGCCTTCGCGGCGTCGATGCAAGAGATCATCTTCGCTTCGGCGTCCGCGTCGAGCGTGCGCAGCGTCGATTGGTCTGCCGCCGAGTTGATGTCCGTCGGAAAGGGGAGCGGGCGCACGGCGTCGACGCCGCCCAGATGCACGAGGTGCGAGCCGATCGTGACGCCGAACTGCGCGAGGAGCTTCCGGCAGATCGCGCCGGCGGCGACGCGCGCCGTGGTCTCGCGCGCCGAAGCCCGTTCGAGGATGTCGCGCGCATCCTCGCGGTCGTACTTGAGGATGCCCGTGAGATCGGCGTGCCCGGGGCGCACGCGGGTGACCTTGCGCTTGCGTCCCTCCTCCGAATCTTCGGGGCGCGGAGCGGCATCCATGATCTCCTGCCAGTTCTTCCAGTCGCGGTTGGGGATGAGCATCGCGATGGGCGAGCCGAGCGTTTCGCCGGCGCGGACGCCGGAGAGGAACTCGGCGTGATCCTGTTCGATCTGCATGCGGCGGCCGCGGCCGTAGCCCTGCTGGCGGCGAACCAGCTGCGTATCGACGTCCTCGGCGAGCAGCGGGAGTCCGGCGGGGCAGCCCTCGAGAATGGAGATGAGGGCCTTCCCGTGGGATTCGCCGGCAGTGGTGAAGCGGATGGTCACGCGAGTAGTCGGTTATTGGTCATGGGTCGTTGGCAATTGGCCAACGGCCGCCCTCGAGGTTTTCGTCTTTCATCTTGCGTCTTGCGTCTTGCGTCTTGCTCCTCCAAACCCAAACGGGCCCGGCGAACATCCGCCGGGCCCGTCAAAGTTAGCAGGGAGCGCCTTTATTACGGCTTCTTCGGGGCACCACTTCCGATGGCCTCGCCCTCGTCCACGATATGCGGCGTAATGAGAATGAGCAGGTCCTGCTTGGTCTCCTGGCTGTCGCTCTGCGAGAAGAACTTGCCGATTCCCGGCAGGTTCATGAGGAACGGAATGCCCGTCTTGTTCTTTACGATCTGGGTCTGCGTCAACCCGCTGATGACGGCGGTCTCGCCGTCCGCGACGAGCACCTGGTTCGTGCTGTTGCGCTTGGCGACCTGCGGGCCGGCCACGGTGACGGTCTGAAGCACCTGCTGTTCCGCGTAGACATCCATCAGGACCTGGCGATTGGCCGTCACGTGCGGCGTGACCTTGAGCGTGATGCCGATATCCTGCGACTGGATCTGCGGCGCCGTCGCCTGAATCTGGCCGGGCACGATCGGCGGCGTGAGCAGGAACTTGATGTTTCGGCCAGCGAAGAGGATCGCTTCCTTGTTGTCCACCGTCGTCACGCTCGGTTCGGCCTGCACATCGGTGAGCTGCTGCTGGCTCATCGCGTCGAGGAACGAGGTGAGGTTGAATCCGCCGAGCGTCATGTTGTAGATGAGCGAGAGCGCGGACGACGACTGGTAATTGCGCGTGGCGTTCGCGACGCCGGCGAACCCATCGCCGGTGAGGTTCACGCGATAGGTGCCCGGCACCGGCTGTGTTCCCGCCGCGTCGATGAAGCGCGTGACGAGCGTGTTCGAGAAGGTGTTCGAGCTGCCGAGGTCGTAGCTCAACCCGAGCTGCTCCGTGGCCGTGCGGTCCACCGAAATGATCTTGGCCTTGATGGACACCTGCGGCGTGCGGATGTCGAGGTCGTGGATGTAGCTCTCGATGTCCGCGAGGCGCGACGGGGTGTCGGTGACGATCACCGTGTTGGTCTTTTCGTCGAAGCTCGCCGATCCGCGGGCGCTGCAGGTCGTCGCGCCACCGCCACCGCCGGCCGCGGCGGGCCCGGCGTTGCCGCCACCGCCGCCGCACCCGGCGCCGAGCAGCGACTTCACGGTGTTGGCCATCACTTCAGCCTTCGCGTAGTTCACCGCGATGACGTGCGTATAGAGCGGTTCGACCTTCGCGCGGTCGGCAATGTTGGTATAGCTGTCAACCGTGATGATCCCCGTGGCATCCTCGACCGCGTTCAGCCCCTGCGACTGCAGGATCGAGCGCATCGCGACATCCCACGGCTGGTCCTTGATGCTCGCGGTCACGACGCCCGTGACGCCCTTGCCGACGACAATCGTGCGCCCGCTGTACGATGCGAACGACGTGATCACGTCGCGAATGTCGACGTCCTGGAAGTTCACCGTGATCGTGCGTTCCTGCGACTGCTGCGGCTCGATCATCTTGACCGCGGGCTTGGCGCGCGCGACCGCCGGGCGCGCCGGCGGATCCATCGTCACCGCGGGCAGCGGTGCGGCTGCTGCCGGGGCGGAAGGTA
>JBIOHR010000011.1:0-36932 GCA_044449085.1 Gemmatimonadales bacterium
CACCCCGCCCACTGCGACGACCGTCACCACCCCCACCACGTTGTGCCAGAGAAATGAAACTTGCGGCGCAAACACGATCACCAGGCCGACGGCTGTCATTCCCGCGATGAGCGCCGCGAACGCGGCATTCGCCCGAATCCGCGGCAGCATCGCGAGAATGAACACGCCGAGGATGGAGCCGTAGAAGATCGATCCAAAGCGATTGACGACCTCGATGAGCGAGCCGAGACCGGCGGCGAAGGTGGCCACGATACACGCCACCAGCCCCCACCCGCCGGTCGCGGCGCGCGACACGAACAGCAGGCGCGCGTCGTCCGCGGCGGGATTGATCCAGCGCTGGTAGTGATCGATCACCGTCGCGGTCGACAGGGCGGTGAGTTCTCCCGCGACGGCGGACATCGCGGCGGCGATCACCGCCGCGATGAACAGTCCCGTAAGGCCGATCGGCAGCTCCGTCAGGACGAAGTGCGGGATGATGTAGTTCACGTCCCTGGCCGGAACGCCGGAAATTTTTCCGGCAAGCGCCATCGCCTCGCCGTGCAGCTGCGTGACGGCACTGTCGCTCGCACGCAGGGTGGCGCGCAGCGCATCGTCGGTGGCGTTCGGCGCGGCGGCGAGTGTGCGCGCGGCCGTGGCCCGCGCAGCGAACAGTGCGTGATACCGCGTGTCGAGCGCCTGGTATGCCGCGGGATCCGCGCTCCGCACGAGCTTCGCATCCGCCGGATTGAAAAAGAGCGGCGGCGCGAGAAAGAGGTAGTACACGAACACCAGCACGCCGACGAGCAGCACGAGGCCCTGCAGCGGAATCTTCCAGTACGCGCTGATCAGGTGCGCACTGCGCGCCTCGTCCTCGCTCTTGGCGCTCAGGTAGCGCATCACCTGGCTCTGGTCCGTGCCGAAATACGAGAGCATCAGGAACGTCCCGCCGATCATCCCCGACCAGAATGTGTAGGTGTCGTGCACGTTGAACGAGAAATCGAATACGCGCAGGCGCCCGGTGGCGCCCGCGAGCCGCAAGGCTGCGTCGGGTGACACGGGAAGGCGCACGAGCAGCACGACCACGACGGCGACGAGCGCGGTGACGATCACGACCATCTGCTTCACGTCCGCCCACGTGACGGCCTGCACGCCGCCGATCATCGTGTAGATCACCGTCGGCACGCCGATCAGCGCGACCGATGTCAGCATGCTCCAGCCGAACATCGCCGAGAAGACGACGGCCGGCGCCGCGATGATCGTTCCGCACGAGAGCGCCCGCGAGACCAGGAACAGCACGCTCGTCAGCGACCGCGTCTTGGCGTCGAAGCGGCGCTCGAGGAACTCGTACGCCGTGTACACCTTCGCGCGGTAGAGAAACGGCACGATCGTCACGCCGAGGATCACCATTGCGACGGGCAGCCCGAAGTAGAACTGCACGAAACGCATGCCGTCGGTCGCGCCCTGACCGGTCGTGCCGATCATCGTGACCGCGGAGAGCTGCGTCGCCATGACGGTGAGGCCGACGGCCCACCACGGGAGCGCGCGGTTGGCGAGAAAATACCCCTCGATCTCCCTGGTGCCCTTCGACCGCCGGATACCGTCGACGCAGACGTACCCGAGGTATCCGACGACGATGAGCCAGTTCAGCCAGTGCATCGTCGCGTGGGGGTCCCGGTGTCCGCGGTCAGCGCGAGTAGCGCGCCTGCAGGAGGGCGAGCAGCGCGAACACCAGGAGTTCCGCCGCCATCACTCGCACCAGGATGCGGCGGAAGGGCGTGCTCACGGAATGACTTTTTTCGGCGCCGCGCGCTCCGGCTCGACGCCCGCGCTGAGCAGGTTCACGAAAAGGCGCATGCCGCCGGGCACTCCGCCCGGAATCTGCCGGAACAGCGAGAGCGACGTGAAGACGTACGTCCCCTTCCCCAAGGGCGCCACGAGCAGCGCGCCCTTGTTCTCGGGTTCCCCGGGGTCGTGCATCTCGAGCGGCGCGGAGTAGTGCGGATCGATCACGGCCGGCATGTACAGCCCGCGCTCCTGCACCCAGTCGGACCAGTCGTCCTTGCCGATCTTGTTGGGCGAGTTGAGCACGCGTGACCGCGGATCGAGGATCGTCACCGGCGCATCCTCGTCCGTCACCCGCGACGTGCGCGGCGTGGTCACGGGAAACGGCATCACGCCGAGCGTGGCGATGTCCTGGCCGTACTGCACGACCACGGTGCCGCCCTTCCTGGCGAAGTCGAGCAGGCGGCTGTTGTACGTCACGAGTTCGCGATGCGCTTCGTATGCGCGCGTGCCCACCACGATCGTGCTGAATCGCGACAGGTCGGCGAGGGGCAGCTCCGCCGGGCTGACGATCACGACGGGAATCCCGAGCTGCTGCAGGGCGACCGCGGTGTTCTCGCCCACGCCGGGGATGTAGGCAATGCGCAGCGTCGGCGGGATGTTGATGTCCACCGCCTGGAAGTAGAGCGCCGAGAAACGGTACATCCGGATCGGGCGGATGTGCGAGTACTCGATCGTCTTGAACCCCTCCATGTACCGGCCGTTCTCGGTTTCCGCGACGACTCCGAACTCGTACCGTCCGGGCTTGAGCTGACCGCGTACGCGCAGGAAGAGCTCCTTTTCCTCCTTCGCGTTCAGCGTCATGGACGCGGGGAGCGAGTCGACGCGGATTCCCTTCGGCGAGATGAGCTTGAACGAGAAGGTGCGCGGGGAGTCGGAGAACGAGGTGACCGTGACCCGCAACACATGGTCGAGCGGCTTGTTCGCGACCATCCATTCGAGGCCGCCGTCGAACTTCAGCGTGACCGCCGGCACGCCACCCACGGGGCGGTTCTGCTGGCCGAGGAGCGGATCGGCCGAATGGAAAGTCACCGGCCCCGCGTCCATCGTGACGTTCTGCCCCCTGATGGCCGCTGTGACCTGCACGTTCGTGATGCGCCGCTCGTCCTCCGCAATCGCGACGCCGGGCACCGTGAAGAGACTCCCGCCGCCCGCGTACGACACGCGGGCGAGGCCGTCCGACGGCGACTCGTGCACCGGGAACATGTCGCCGGTGTGCGGGCTGATCCACCATGGCCGCGAATCGACGAGCCCAATGATGCTGCGGGTGAGCCGCGCGCTGCTGTCGGGCTCGATGGTCATCGGCGTGAACAGGAACGGCAGCGCGTCGTTGATGCGCGCGTACGCCAGCGTGACGGCGTCATGGCCGCGATTGTACACCGTGAGCGTCACGGGCATCGAATCGCCGAACGCGAGGAGCTCCTTCGGCGCGGTCGCCTCGACGGCGATCCCCGCCGCGTCGAACGCGGCCGCCGCCGAGCGGCGCACCAGGATGTCGAGCGACGCGTCGAGGTCGAGCGCGGTCGCGTCGCAGGCGGCGTCGCTCTCCTCGGCGTCGCCCGTCGAACGGACGGCGCCACGGCGCAGGGTGAACGCGCAGCGCGGCACCCGGTCGCGTGCCTGTGCCTCGAGGCGCGCAGCGATGGCCAGCCAGGGCGTTACGCGCTCCGGATGGCGCAGGTCGAGCGCCGCCTGCGCCGAGTCGAGCATCGCCCCCGCCCTCGCCAGATCCTTTGCGGCGGCCGGCGGCGCGGCGCGAACCAGACGCGCATAGCTCGTGTCGATGCCGTCGAAAATCGATTTCTCCTCCGCCGGCGGCGTCGCCTCGTTCACGCGCGAGCTCTCGCGCAGCACGTAGTCCATCTGCGCGCCCTTCCGCTGCTGAATGCCGCCAAAGCCCTGCGAGCGGTGCTGCGCGCGGCTCTCGCCGGCGATCTCGGCGTAGCTGCGGCCGAGCACCGGATCGTACTCGCCCACGTCCATTCCGACGGCGCCCGCTCGGCGGTTGCCGCGCGCGCCGCGGTAGAACTTGAGCGGCGCCCACGCGCGACCGTAGAGTTTCACCGGAAAGCGCACGGTGTCGGCCGCGGCATCGTATGCCTCGCGCGCGAGCAATCCCGCCACCGTGTGGTGCCCGTGCCCGTCCGCCGGCGTGCCGGACCAGACGGAAACGATCACGTGCGGACGGAACGAACGGATCACCGTCACGACGTCCGCGAGGAGCGAGTCGTGATCCCAGTGCTTGTACGTCTCCGCCGCCGATTTCGAAAAGCCGAAATCGAACGCGCGCGTGAAATACTGGTGGCCGCCGTCGAGGCGCCGCGCCGCGAGCAGCTCCTCGGTGCGGATCGCGCCAAGCGACTCGCCGAGTTCGTTGCCGATCAGGTTCTGGCCGCCGTCGCCGCGCGTGAGCGAGAGGTACGCGGTTTGCACGCGCTTGCCGCGGGCCAGGAACGCGATGAGCTGCGTGTCCTCGTCGTCCGGGTGCGCCGCGATCATCAGTACGCGGCTGGTCACAGTAGTGCCGCGGACCAGCTGGTCGGTTTCCGCCGCGCCGCGCTCCTGCGCGCGCACGCCCGCCGGCGCAAACAGCAGGAGCGCCGCCAGCGATGCCGCGACCAGCGGAACAGCGCGGTGGGGGTGGCGCTTCATACCGTCTTCATCACACCGCTCGACCGTCGCGCCCCGCTCGTGCGCTGCGGTGAGGCCAGCGCGTCCGCCACGATGCGCGCCTGTTCCTCGGCGTGCGTTTGCGGGTAGCCCTCCGCGGGGCTCGCGCGCTCGGGCCTCCCGATATAGCGGATCACCAGCGCGTTCCCGACCGACCCGCGCAGGCGCGGCGCCACGTAGCTCCACGCACCCATGTTTTTCGGCTCTTCCTGAACCCACGCGACGTCCTTCACGTTCGGGTAGAGGTCCAGCACGCGCGTGATGTCGGCGTGCGGCCACGGATACAGTTCCTCAACGCGCACCATCGCCACGTCGTTCGGCGGCCCCTTCGCGGTGAGGTCGTAATAGACCTTTCCCGTGCAGAGCACGAGGCGCGAAACGTCACGGCGCTTCTCGCCGCCCGTCGGATCGTCGATCACGGCCTGGAAGGCGCGCTCGGACAGGTCCGTCACCCAGCTCGCCGCCTGCGCGAGGCGCAGCAGCGACTTCGGCTGCATCAGGATGAGCGGGCGCCGCGGGGATGACGCGGCCTGCCGGCGGAGGATGTGATAGTACTGCGCCGGAGTCGAGGGGTACGCGACGCGCATGTTCCCCTCGGCGCACATCTGCAGAAAGCGCTCGAGGCGCGCACTCGAGTGTTCGGGCCCCTGTCCTTCGTACCCGTGCGGGAGCAGCAGCACGAGCCCCGAATCCTGCCCCCACTTCGCCCGATCCGCGGAGAGGAACTGATCGATGATCGGCTGCGCGACATTTGCGAAATCGCCGAACTGGCCTTCCCAGAGCGTCAGCGTGTCCGGCGCGGCGCAGCTGTAGCCGTATTCGAACCCCATCACGGCCATCTCGCTCAGCGCCGAATTGTAGATCTCGAACGCGACGTGTGAACCGCCGACGTGCTGCAGCGGCACGTACTCGCCGCCGTTCGCGACGTCGTGCAGCACGTCGTGCCGGTGCGAGAAAGTGCCGCGCTCGACATCCTGGCCCGAAAAACGAATCGACGTGTTCTCGGTGAGGATCGACGCGAACGCAAGCGCCTCCGCGTGGCCCCAGTCGATCCCGCCCTCGTCGCCCAGCGCGTCACGCCGGCGCACGAGCTGTTTGGCCAGGCGCGGGTGCGGCGTGAACGCCGGCGGCCAGTGCAGCAGCGCCTCGTTGAGCTCGATGAGGCGTGCCGTGGAGAGTTCACGCACCGGCGGCTGCGCCGGCGCGGGGGCCTCGGCGAAATCACTGTGGTCGGTGCTGGTGTCCGCTTGCGACTTGTCGAGGAGCGCTTGCAGGTCCGCGGCGACCGTCGCGTCCGCGGCGTCGACCTCCGGCTGCGTGATCACCCCTTCCTGGACGAGACGCCCGCCCCACACCTCGCGCGGAGTCGGATGCGCCTTGATCCTGTCGTAGAGCAGCGGCTGGGTGTATGCGGGCTCATCGCCCTCGTTGTGCCCGTGGCGCCGATAGCCGACGAGATCCACGAGAAAATCGCGCCCGAACTTCGTCCGGTACGCGACGGCGATGCGCATCGCGATCACGCACGCCTCGGCGTCGTCGCCGTTCACGTGGATGACCGGCATCTCGAAGCCCTTCGCGAGGTCGCTCGCGAAACGCGTCGACCGGCCGTCGGTGGGATCGGTGGTGAAGCCCACCTGGTTGTTCACGATCACGTGCAGCGTGCCGCCGACGCGATACCCGCGGAGCCGCGCGAGGTTGAAGGTTTCCGCCACCACGCCTTCGCCGGGGAATGCGGCGTCGCCGTGAATGCAGATCGGCACGACCGCCAGCTCGTCGCGCACCGCCGGCGTTCCCGCGCGCCGCTGGTGGGCGCGCGTGTACCCCTGCAGCACCGGGTTCACGACCTCGAGGTGGCTCGGGTTCGGCACGAGCGAAAGATGCACGCGCCGGCCATCGGCGAGCACGCGGTCGCTCTCGAAGCCGAGGTGGTACTTCACGTCGCCGGTGGAGACGTCGCCGAGGTGGTCATGCCGGCCCTGGAACTCGCCGAGGATGTGCTCGACGGGTTTGCCCATGACGCGCGCGAGCACGTTGATGCGGCCGCGGTGCGACATCGAGATCGCGATGTGGCCGGCGCCCGCCGCGGCGGATTCGCCGATGGCGGTGTCGAGCATCGGGACCAGCGCGTCGGTGCCCTCGATCGAGAAGCGCTTGTACCCGGTGAAGGCGCGGCCGAGAAACCGCTCGAGGCCGTCGACTTCGGTGAGACGCACCAGCAGGGCGCGCTTTTCGGCCGTCGAAAGGGATCGTGTGAGCTGCTCCGCAGTAAACAGCGCGCGGAACCACTGGCGCTCTTCTTCCGTGCCGCAGTGCACGAACTCCACCGCGAGATTCCGCGTGTAGCGGTACTTCAGGCGCTCGGCGACGTCGCGTCCGGTGCCGAGGTGCGGAAACCCGAGCGCCGCGCCGGTCACGAGCGAGAGATCTGCTGCCGTGATGCCGTAGTGCTCGAGCGTGAGCTCCACCGCGCCGGGGGGCGGCGACCCAAGCGGGTCGAGCTGCACGGCGAGGTAGCCGTAGCGCCGGATCGAATTCAGGTAGCGCGAGACACCGACGACGCGGCGCGCGAAGTCCTGATCGGGCGCGGCCGCGGCAGACGCGGCGGGCGTGCCGCCGCCGAACTCGGCGGCAAGGCGGAAGAACTGGCGCCACGACTCATCCACCGAACCGGGGTCGCGGCGGAAATTTTCGTACTGCTCAGCGATGTAGGCGTCGTTGAAAACGGACGCGGAGATGCGATCGGACATAGCATGAATCTAGCCGAAAGCGCTGGGCTGTGATTGGCTCACAGCGGGTAGTTCGTAGCTCCCGGCTCAGAGCTAGCTAGCCTATCGCCGCCAACAGATCGTGGAGTTCGAGCGCCGTCTGCGGCCGGTCGGCCGGCTTCTTGGACAGGGTGCGCATGACCAGGTCGGACAGCGCCTGCGGCACCTCGCCGTTGACCGACGCGGGCGGCTCCGGGATGTCCTCCAGCAGTCTGGCTACGAGAGTGAACTGGTTTTCGGCCGTGAGCGGTGGCGTGCCCGTGAGGCATTCATAGATCACACACCCGGCGGAATAGATGTCCGCGCGGGCATCGATGTCCTGCCCCATGAGCTGCTCGGGGGCCATGTATTCGGGCGTCCCGACCACCATCCCCTGCTGGGTCATCCCGCCCTGTCGCTTGGCGAGCCGCGCGATGCCGAAATCCATGACTTTCAGCACACCGCTGGGTTCGACCACCATGTTCTGCGGCTTGATGTCGCGGTGGATGACGCCCTGCTCGTGGGCGACTTCCAGCGCGCGGCAGAGCTGCTTGGCGACAGTGAGTGTGGCCGAAATGGGGAGCCGGCCGCGGCGCCGCACGAGTTCCTTGAGCGTCGTTCCCTCGACGTACTCCATCGTGATGAAGTACACGCCGGAAAACTCGCCGAGGTCGTGCGTGCGCACGACGTTGCGATGCGAGATGCGGCGCGCAAGGCGTATCTCGCTCTTGAACCGCTCGAGTGCGCTCGCGTCTTCGCTCAGCAGCTCGTGTTTGAGCGTCTTGATCGCAATGACTTCGCCGAGCTCGCTGTCGACGGCCTTGAACACCATTCCCATGCCGCCGACGCCAAGCATTTCCTTCACTTCGTAACGGACCGCAAAACGCTGGCCCGGTGTGATGCCACCGGCCTGCGCCGCACCCGCACCCGCGGCCGCGCCCGGCGCCGCGGCCACGCGGACGGTATTCGCTTCGCCGGCTGCCGCGCCGCTGAGGAACTCGACGAGCGCCTGCTTGTCGCGCAGGTCGCCGAGCATGGCGCGAAACGCGTTGGCGAGCGTGCCGATTTCGCCGCCGGCCTTCACCGTGATGTCCGCCGAGTAGTCGCCGTCGACGGCGCGCCTGGTGGCGTCGACGAGCTGCATCACCGGACGCGTGATCTGGCGCGCGATGGCGAACGACAGGAGGCCCGCGATGAACCGGCCGAGCGCGCCACCACCGAGGATGATGTTCCGGAGCCGGTAGAACGCCGCGAACTCGACGTCCTTGTTCCGGAGCACGATGAAACCGCCCTGCTGCGTGCCGGACGCCGAGCGAAGCGGTTCACCGAGGGCGACGTAGTTCGTCCCGCCGACCGTGACGTCGAGGCGCATCGTGACTTCGCGGCTGAGCGAGTCGGTCCGCGCGGGATCGGCCGGCGGCACCGCGCGGAGGCCGCCGACAATTCGGGAGAGATCGGCGCTGCGGCCGATGGTCGACGCGACAACCTGTGCGTGGTCGAGCGTGTCGAGCGCGAACAGCGCGATGTCGACGCCGCCTCCGCCGGCCGCCTTGAGCGACGCGGCAAAGGTGCTGTCCAGCGACCGCACGGCCATCAGCACGCCGACCACATGGCTCTTGGTCGTCCCCATGATCGGCACCGCCACCGCCTGAAAGAGCGCCGTGCCGTCGACGCCGTAGCCGCCCTTCGAGGCCCCTTCGAGCGCGCCGCCGATCAGCGCGGAGCCGGAGAGGTCCACGGTGTCTGCGCCGGGCTCGTTGCTCTTCGCGAGGCGGATGCCGTTGTCGCCGGTGATCTGGACCCAGTTGGCGCCGATCTGCGTGACGGCCTCCTGCGACTGGTCCAGCACGTCGGCGAGCGTCTTCTTCTCCACGAGCGAGCGGAAGTCGGGGTTCTTGACGAACACCTCCGCCTGTCCGGCCAGCGCGCTGCGCCGCTCGTCGAGCTGCGTGTTGATCTGCTCCCGCGCGTCGGCGAGCGCCTTCTGCACGGTGGTCTCGGCGGTCTTGCCGGCCGATTGCGCGGTCACCGCGAGCATCGCGCCGAGCACCGCGGCGACGACGAACGCGGTGCCGAAGAAAATCTTCGTCGTCAGCGACACGCTAGTACCGCACGCCGTTCGCGGTGTAATCCTTCCCGAGCTTGTTCTTGTGGGCGACCTGCTTGAAGCCGCGCGCGTCGAGCGTCACGTCGGCGTTTGGCACGCCGGTCGCGGGCACGTCGAGTTCCTGCGTGACCTCCGGCGCCCGCTCGTGCCAGACGTGGAGTTCGTACGTGCCCGCCTTCACGCCGGGAATCGTCCAGCGCGCATCCGCGCCGGCCTGCGTGAAGTACGGCGTGCTCACGACCACGACGAACGCGGTCATCTGCGCGTGGATGTTGCAATAGACCGGAAAGGCGCCGGGCTTCCTGAATTGCGTCGACTTGGTGATCCTGCTGCCATAGGTGCCGAGGTCGAACGCGGCGCCGGTCGCCGTCGAAAAAATATTGTGGCTGAACGGATCCTGATTGGTATAGTCGACGGTGGACCCGGTGGTAATGACGCGCACGCGCGGCGCGAACTGGCGCCCGTTCATCGCGACCTGCGCCTTGGTCTCCGCAAAGTGCGCAGGAGCGCCCTTCGGCATCAGGTATATGACGGTGCCGTCGAAGTCCTTCGTGGTTTCGCCCGGTTTCTCCTGCATCGCCACGCGGCCGCTCACCGAACCCTGCGACAGAACCGGACGCGGCGAAGCCAGCGCGGCCACGACGGCGACGACTGCACTCATCTTCAACTGCGTGCCGGCTCTCACTGTTCAGCTCTCCCCGGGGCGGGCGTAACCGACTTGAGTATCAACGGCAACGATAGAGCGGCGGCGCGGCGCCGGTCAAGGATTCGCGCCACGCGCGAGTCCCGCGGCAGCGCGCCACACCATGAGCTGCCCGAGGTGGTGTCCGAGATGACCCGTCATCAGGTATGCGACGAAATCGCCGGAAGTCGGCAACGCGTGCCGCGCCGGAACGAACGGATTGTCGGCGGAGAGGAGCCTGGGCTCCGCGCGCGGGAGATCCTCGCACAATCCGGAATACACGGCAATCATCGCGCCGGCGAGTTCGCGCATCGGCGGGTAGTCGGCAGCGTTCGGCGAGGGCCGCGTGCCGGGATTGAACAGCGCGCGCCAGTCCTTCGGGCAGAGCGTCGGGCTCCCACAGAGACGCCGCCCGAAGTCTCCGGTGACGGCGAGGTGCCCCACAAGCCAGCCCGCCGTCTTGGTGCCGGGATGCGGCTCGAGCGAGCGGTGGGTGTCGTCGAGGCTGGCGACCACCGGCTCGGCGAGCGTCGTGAGATAGCGGCACTGGCGCGCGATCTGCTCCATTCCGGCCTCGCAGATGACATGGTATGGCTGAGCCCGCCCTGGTTGGCGTATTCTATCGCATGCCCTTGCGAATCGGCGGGGTTCGACCCGAAACGAAGGAGCCGCGATGAGGCGGAAGACGAACATGCTGGCCGCGGGTGCGCTCGTGGCATGGTTCGCGGCACCCGGTGCCGCGCGAGCGCAGGATACGAGCAAGGTCCGCCAGGACTCGATCGCCGCGCGCCTCGATCGCGCCGAGGAGCAAATCCGCCTGCTGCAGCAGGAGCTTGCGGACGAATCACAAACGCGCGTGACCACGCGCTCGCGCATGTCGCTCGAGATCACCGGCCGCATCCTCGTCACGGGTTTCTCCAATTCGCGCCGCGTGAACAACGTCGATGATCCGCAGTTCGTCCGGCCGGACACGGCGAGCGGCCTCCCGCAGGGCGGCGCGGGGATGGCGATCCGCCAAACCTCGCTCGGCCTCGCGGTGAACGCGGCACAAGTGTTCGGCGGAAGCTTTCACGGCGACCTCGACGTGGATTTCTACGGCGGCCAGCAGCCGAGCACCGGCGGGCGGACCTTTCCGCTGCTGCGCCTGCGCACCGCGCGCGCCATGGTGAAGTGGACGCACGGTGAGCTGATGATCGGGCAGGACGCCCCGCTGATCGCGAGTGGAAATCCGGCGAGCCTCGCCGCGCTCGGCACGCCGGATTTTGCAGGCGCCGGCAATCTCTGGCTCTGGCTGCCGCAGGTGCGGGCGGGACTCGAGAGCGGCGGCGCGGTGAGCGTCGGCGTCCAGGGCGCCGTGCTCGCGCCGACGAGCGGCGATCCCGCGAACGTGTTCGACACGGACGACGACGTCGCCGAGCACTCGAGCCGCCCGTATTTGCAGGGCCGGGTGCACGTCCGCTGGGGAGCCGATGAAATGGCGGGATACATCGGCGTCGGCGTGCATCAGGGATGGCTCGCCACGAAAGGCGACTCGCTGCTCACGAGTTCAGCGTTCGCCGTGGACGTGAAGGTTCCGTTCACGAGCTGGCTCGAGCTGCGCGGCGAAGCGTACACCGGCCAGGCATTGAAGGGACTGGGTGGCGGTGGAATCGGCCAGGGCACCGGACTGAACGGCGTTCCGGTGCACGATCAGGGCGGCTGGGCGCAGGTGAACGTCAAGCCCTCGGCGCGCCTGGTGCTGGGCGCGGGGTATGGCATGGACGACCCGCGCGATTCAGATCTCGGGGCGGGGTCGCGACTCAGGAACGCGGTGCGCGAGGCGCACGTTCAGGTGCGGCCCGGTGGGCCGTTCGTGTTTGGCCTCGAGTACCGGCGACTGGAGACGACCTACTCGACGGGCGTGCTCGCTAACGACCATATCAATCTCTCGGCGGGCATCGAGTTCTGACTAGCCCGCCTTCACGAACCGCAGCGCCGCCGAATCGATGCAGTAGCGCAGCCCGGTTGGCCGCGGTCCGTCGTCGAACAGGTCGCCGAGGTGCGCATCGCAGCGCTGGCAGGTGACCTCGGTGTTCGTGGGGCCGGCCTTCGTGCCGTTGCGGCCGCCGACATTTTCCGGTGCGATCGGCAGCCAGAAACTCGGCCAGCCGGTGCCCGAGTCGAACTTGTTCTTCGACGTGAACAGCGCCGTGTCGCAGCAGATGCAGCGGAAGATCCCGTGCTCGTGGAGATTCCAGAATGCCCCGGAGAATGCAAACTCCGTGTCGCTCTTGCGGGTCACGGCAAAGGCGAGCGGCGAGAGCTGCTTTCGCCACTCGGCATCGGACTTCACGACTTTCGCGACGCGCGAAACGCCGATCTTCACGCCCGCGTCGGAGAACTCCGCGATCAGCACGTCGGCTGCGGAGCTTGCCGCAAGAGCGTCGCGTGCGTGAAGCACGAACGGCGCACCCGCAACAGCCGCCGCGATGACGAATTCGCGGCGAGTGAGCCGTGTATACCCGCGCAGTTTTCTCATGGTGTGCCTCACTGTGTTGCGAACATGTTCACGGACGCCGGGCCGACCAACCATCAATCTTGGCATCTCCGGCCGGGGGGCAACGGAGCGGTGCGGCGGAAACCTCACCCCGCATCAGGCGCACGGGGATCCCCCCGTTCTTGAACTTGAGCGCCTCCACAAGCCGGAGTTTCACCTGCGCGTCCATCGCGCGATCCGCGGAAAGAAACGCCAGCGTCCACCCTGCACACGTTGCGAGCGCGACCTTGCCGAGTTGCGCGTAGAGGTTTCGCGTGTCGGAACCGGCGCTCGCGCGCACGCCGTATGGCGGGTTCGTGATCAGCAGGCCGGGGCCTGTGGGCGGCGCGATTCCCGAGAGCGCGCCGCGGCGAATCTCGACGTCGCCGGCGACGCCGGCGCGCTCCGCGTTGGCAAGCGTCGCCTCGGCTGCGCCGGCGTCGCGGTCGCTCGCGACGATCGGCGACGCGGCGCGCGGAAGCATTTCTGCGCGCGCAGCCGCGCGCAGCTCGCTGAACTCCTTCACGGGAGCTCCCGGCCATTGTTCGCATGAGAACCGGCGGGCAACGCCCGGCGCGATGCACCGCGCGATCAACGCGGCCTCGATCGCGATCGTCCCCGCGCCACACATCGGGTCGAGCAGCGGACGCGACCCGTCGTATCCAGCGGCGAGCAGCATTCCGGCGGCGAGCGTCTCGCGCAGCGGCGCTTTGGCGGTGGCAAGGCGGTATCCGCGGCGGTGCAGGAGTTCGCCGGAACTATCGGCGCTGATCGTGCAGACGTCGCGCTCGAAGCGCACGAGAAAGAGCTGCGCGCCCTCGTCGCGGGGTGCGTCCTCGGCATCGTCGGCGTCTCGTTTCGCGCCGGCGACGATCGCACCCTTCACCTTCCGGGCAATCGCTCCCGCGATCCGCTCCCCAACGCCATCCGAGTGATAGAGACGCGACTTGCGACAGGTCACGCGGAGGCGCACGGCACCACCGGGCGCGACGAACTCCTCCCACGGCACGGTCCGCGCGAGGCGCTCGAGCTCGTGAAACGCCGTCGCGCGAAACTCCGCGATGCGGACGATCACGCGGCTCGCGGTGCGGAGCCGCAGGTTCACCGCCAGCACGCCGGCGTCATCCGATTTGAATTCCACGCCGCCCGGTTCGATCGTTCCCGGCGTGATCCCGATCGCGCGCAGCTCGGCGGCCGCGAGCTGCTCGAGCCCCGGCGCGACGATCGCATAGCACTCGCGGCCGGCCCGCCGGGAGGTCTTCACGGAGCCCCGGCGAGCGTCGCCCGGCGCGGCGCTTCACGGCGCATCCACCAGCGCACGACACGCCAGCCCAGCAGGAAGGCGACGCACGCGCCGTAGGTGATCGGATCCGACTCGTCCTTCTTGACGGCCATCCAGAAATGGATCACGCCGAGCACGGCGATCGGATAGATGAGCTTGTGCAACCGGCTCCACCGCCTGCCGCCGAGACGGCGGATGCTGTTGCGCGTGGAGGTGAGCGCGAGCGCCGTCATGCCGACGAGCGCGGCCATTCCGATCATGATGTAGGGGCGTTTGGCGAGGTCCTTCACGAGGTCGCCCCAGTTGAGCTGTACGTCGAGGAGCGCGTACGTGAGCCAGTGCAGCATCAGGTACCCGAAGGCGAACAGCCCGACGGTCCGCCGGTGTTTCGCGAGCCAGTTCCAGCCCGTCACCTGGCGCAGCGGCGTGACCGCGAGCGCGGCGATGATGAATCGCAGCGTCCAGTCACCGAGGAAGTGTTCGCCTTCCTTGACGGGGTTCGACCCGAAGTAGCGCGTGTGCGCGACGATGTCGGACGTCATCCCGGCGACCGCGAGCAGCGCGGGTACGCAGCACAGGACAAGGAGGACCGCCGGAAACCACTTCGGCTCTCGCACAGCGCGAAGGTTCAACCCACCCTCCGGCACCGCACAGCCCGGCGCCTTCCACATCCCTTCCGCACTCCGGACTCCGGTTCCGCATTTCGCATTCAGTAGTTCTTCCGCAGGTCCATGCCGGCATACATCGCCCCAACCTCGTCGGCGTACCCGTTGAACATCAGGGTCTTTCGCTTGAAAAACTCCCCGATGCGGCGCTCGGTTGCCTGGCTCCAGCGCGGGTGGTCGACCGTCGGGTTCACGTTCGAATAAAACCCGTATTCGTTCGGCGCGGCCTGATTCCACGCGGTCTTCGGTGGCGAGTCGGTGAACGTCATTCGCACGATCGACTTGATCCCCTTGAACCCATACTTCCACGGCACGATCAGCCGCAGCGGCGCGCCGTTCTGGTTGGGCAGCGCCCGCCCGTAGACTCCCACGGTGAGGAGGGTGAGCGGGTGCATCGCCTCGTCCAGGCGCAGTCCCTCCGTGTACGGCCACGTGAGCACGCTGGTGCGCTCACCGGGCATCTGTTTGGGATCCATCAGCGTCGTGAACTCGACGAACTTCGCCTTGGAGGTCGGGTTGGCGCGCTGGATCACGCCGGCCAGCGGGATGCCGCGCCACGGGACGACCATCGACCACGCTTCGACGCAGCGGTGCCGGTAGATCCGGTCCTCCACCGCGCTCGGCTTGAGAAAGTCTTCGAGCTGGTAGTCGGCTGGCTTGGCAACCATGCCGTCGACGCGAACCGTCCAGGGGCGTGTCTTGAAGTTTCCCGCATTGTCCGACGGGTCGCTCTTGTCGGTGCCGAATTCATAGAAATTGTTGTACGTGGTGACGTCGGTCCACGGCGTCGGCTTGTCGTTCGACTGCAGTCCGTACGGCTTGCCGACCGCCTGCGGCTCCTGCTGGGCCCCGGCGGCCGCGGGAAAGACGCCGCCGGCGATCGCTCCCGCCCCCAGCACGCCCGCGGCGGCAATGAACTCGCGCCGCGCCATGTAGAGCTGTTCCGGCGTGATTTCAGACGAGGACGGATCGGTTTTGCGTCGCGCAGGCATTGGCAGCTCCATGAAGCCATCATCTTATTATACATACGCCGCGCGACAGCGATCCGAGATTTCGTCACCCCGCACCCGCCCGATGACGACCCCCGACTGGATGTACCGCTCGTTCTACGGCAACTCGCTGCGCGACTGGACCGTCGCGGCCGGCAGCGCGGCGTTTATCGTGCTGCTGGTTCTGGGCCTGCGCACTTTCGCCGTCCGGCGGCTTGGCGCGGTCGCGGCGCGCACGGCCACGCTGTTCGACGACGTCCTCCTGGAAGTCGCGCGCAGCGTGAGCACGTTTTTCGTCGTCGCAATCGTCGTCTGCAACGCGGGACTCTGGCTCGACTTCGCCGCGCCGGTGCCGCGCCTGCTCCTCGTCGCGGCCACGCTGTTCACCGTGCTGCAGGGCGCACGCACCGGCACTCGCCTCGTCACCTGGTGGCTCGCACGCTACTCGACGGCGCACGGCGAGCTCGACCGCACGACGATCTCCGCGCTCGGCATCGCCGCCAAGGTGCTGGTCTGGGGAGTGCTGCTGCTCATCGGCGCCGAGCAGCTCGGGGTTCACATGGGAGGGCTGCTCGCCACCCTCGGGATCGGCGGCATCGCGGTCGCGCTCGCGCTCCAGAACATTCTCGGCGACCTGTTCGCCGCGCTCTCCATCGTCATCGACAAGCCGTTCGTCGTCGGCGAGTCGATTGCGATCGACACGTTCGAAGGGCGCGTCGAGAAGGTGGGACTCAAGTCCACGCGCGTGCGCAGCGTGAACGGCGAGCTCGTCGTGTTCTCGAACGCCGACCTGCTCAAGAGCCGCGTGCGAAACCTCTCCCGCCGCGACGCGCTGCGGATGGTGTTCTCGGTGTCGATCGACCCCGCAACGAAATCCGCGCAGCTCGCGCGCGTGCCGGCGATCATGGCCGAGGTCGTCGGCGCCGAGACGCGCGCGGCACTTGGCTACAGCAACCTCATGGGAACGGGACCCCGCGGGTTCGACGTGGAAACCGCGATCCTCATCCCGCGGCCCTATGCGCAGGGGCAGGATGTGCGCCAGGCGATCCTGCTCGAGTTCTACGCGCGCCTCGAACGCGAGGGGATCGCGCTCGCGCGGCCGCTCATGCCCGCCCAGTAGTGGATCCGACCGCACCGGAGCACGTGCTCCCGCCCGCCATCCAGCAGGTGCTCGACCGGTTTCGTGCGATGGCGCGCGACGAGAAAATGCAGGCACTCGTGGCCTACGCCAAGCGCCTCGAGCCGGTGCCGGCGCGGCTCGCAGGGCTCGACCGCGAGTCGCACACCGTGCACGAATGCCAGACGCGCGTGGACCTGTTCTCCGAGATGCACGACGGGCGGATGCACTTCTGGGCCGACGTCAACGTCCGCCAGTCGCCCACCGTCGCGGCATTCCTGTCGATCACGCTCAGCGCAGTCAACGGCCAGCCGCCGTCCGCCACGCTCGCCATTCCGGCCGACTTCGTGAGCACGATGATGGCCGGCCTCGGCCTCAGCGCGCGCGAGGTCGGGCTCAACGCACTCGTCTCACGATTGAAGCGTGAGGCGCGCACGGCGCTCGACGCCGGGGGCTGAGCACCGCAAATTCGTTTCGTTGGCCGCACTTTTCCCCCAGGAGATCCCATGGCTTCCACCGCACCGCAGGACTTCAAGACCCACCGGCGGTTTGACCCGCTCTGGCACTTCGCTGGCGCACTGATCGTCTCGGCGGGATTCATCGTATCGGTGGTCCACGCGTTCCGGCATCCGGAGGGTTACTGGAACTGGTGGTTCGTCGTGTACGCCTTCGGCATCGTGCTGTGCGTGGCGCGCGCGCGCGTGCAGACGCTCACCGTGCAGGACCGGGTGATCCGGCTCGAGATGCGTCTCCGTCTCAAGGAGCTGCTTGCGCCGGCGCTTGCCGCGAGGGTCGGCGAGCTGAGCGTGAAGCAGATGGTGGGCCTGCGCTTTGCGGGCGACGCGGAACTGCCGGCGCTCGTGGAGCGCTGCCTGAACGGGCAGCTCGCGAACGGCGAGGCGGTGAAGAAGGAAGTGAAGAACTGGCAGGCCGACTGGCTGCGGGCATAGCGAGAGCCCGGAGGCACGTGACTTTTCTGATCAACGCATGGATCTGGACGATGGTGGTCGGCGTCGTGATCGTCGGCACGCCACTGGTCGCCATCGTCTGGATCGTGACGGCGCTGTTCGACCCCGGGCGCTACGCGGCGGGCCGGATGTTTCGGTTGCTCGGCGTGCTGACCGTCAAACTGAACCCGCTCTGGCACTTCGAGACCACTGGCAAGCTCGTGAAGGATCCGCGGCGTCCGTACGTGGCGGTCAGCAACCACGAGTCGTACGCCGACATCTTCCTCATCTCGCATCTGCCGTGGGAAATGAAGTGGATGTCGAAGGAGACGATGTTCCGCATTCCGTGCATGGGCTGGATGATGCGGATGGCCGGTGACATCCGCATAGTCCGCGGCGAGCGGCAGAGCGCGATCCAGGCGCTCGCGGCCGCGCGCGACCGGATCGCGAAACGCGTGAGCGTGATGATTTTCCCCGAGGGGACGCGGTCGCGCGGGAACGGCATGCTGCCGTTCAAGGACGGCGCGTTCCGCGTGGCGATCGAGACCGGAGTCCCGATCCTCCCGCTCGTCGTCGCCGGAACGCGGCGCGCGATGGCGAAGGGCAGTTTCCGTTTCCAAAAGGCGCACGCGCGCGTGAAAGTGCTCGATCCGATCGAGACGAAGGGGCTCTCGCTCGACGACGTCGGCGCGCTGCGCGACAGGGTGCGTTCGCTGATCGAGGAGGCGCACGCGCGCCTGGTCCTGGAGCTCGACGCCGGCGAACCCGCATGACCGCCCCGCTGCGGCTCGCGCCCGGGCACCGGAACGTGCGGCGCGAGCTCGCCGAAACGTGGCAGGCCCGCGATCTCCTCTTCACGTTCGCCGACCGTGACCTGCGGCTCCGCTACCGGCAGACGGCACTGGGTGTCATTTGGGTCGTGCTGCAGCCCCTGATCGCGGCCGGGATCTTCACGTTCGTGTTCGGGACGGTCGCGCACCTCTCGAGCGACGGCAAGCCGTACCTGATCTTCACGTTCGCGGCGCTGGCAGGGTGGAACCTCTTCAGCGGGATCATCACGCGTGCGTCGGCATGCCTGGTCGGCAACGCGCACCTCGTCTCGCGCGTCTTCTTCCCGCGGCTGATCCTCCCGCTCTCCGTGATCCCGGCGGCGCTCGTGGATTTTGCCGTGTCGCTTGGGATGTTCGCGACGCTGCTCGCGGTGTACCGCGTGCCGCCCACGGCGGCGCTGCTCACGCTTCCACTCTGGATGCTGCTGCTCGGCGCCGGCGCGTTCGGCGCGGGGCTCGTCGCCGCGTCGCTCACGGTGAAGTACCGCGACGTGCAGTACGTGCTCCCGGTGGTGGTGCAGCTCCTGCTCTATGCGAGTCCGGTGGCGTACGCTGCGTCGCGCGTACCGGAGCGCTGGCACGCGCTCTACTACCTGAACCCGCTCGTCGCCGTGATCGAGGGACTCCGCTGGTCGATGCTCGGCACGGAGCCGCCGTCGATGGGCTCGGTGGCGTGGTCGGCGTCCGTCGCCGTGCTCGCGATCGCCGCCGGCGTGGTGGTGTTCCGCCGCATGGAGCGGGGGTTCGCCGATGTCATCTGACCGCGGAGCCGCGGCACCCGCGATCGCGGTGCGCGGCGTCTCCAAGCGGTACCGGATCGGCCGTCGCGCGCACGCGACGACACTCGCCGAGCGCCTCGTGCAGGCCGTGCGCCATCCGTTCGCGCGCGACGACCGCGAGATGCTCTGGGCGCTCAGGGACTGCTCGTTCGACGTCGCCCGTGGCGACCTGGTGGGAATCATCGGCCGCAACGGCGCCGGGAAGAGCACGCTGCTCAAGCTGCTCTCGCGCATCACGGAGCCGACCGAAGGGGAAATCCTCATGTACGGGCGCGTTGGCGCGCTGCTCGAGGTTGGCACGGGGTTTCATCCCGAGCTCACGGGGCGCGAGAACGTCTATCTCAACGGGACGATCCTCGGCATGCGCCGCCGGGAGGTCGCGGCGCGGTTCGACGAGATTGTCGCGTTCGCCGAAGTCGAGCGCTTTCTCGATACGCCGGTGAAGCATTACAGCAGCGGGATGTACGTGCGGCTGGCATTCGCGGTTGCGGCGCACCTCGAGCCCGAGATCCTGATCGTGGACGAAGTGCTGGCCGTCGGGGACAGCGAGTTCCAGCGGAAGTGCCTCGGCAAAATGGAGCAGGTCGCGCACGCGGGGCGCACGGTGCTGTTCGTGAGCCACAACATGCAGGCGATCGCGGCCCTCACCAGGCGCACGCTCGTGCTCGACCGCGGCACGTGCGTGTTCGACGGGCCGACCGTCGAAGGGATCGCCCACTATCGGTCGATGCAGGGCGCGCATGCGGCGTCACCGGGAGCATACGGCGCGGCGCCCGGCACGAAGGGGAATCACCTGGCGGCCGCGCGCGTGATCACCTCGGAGCCCGGCGGCGTGCAGCGCTGCGGAGGGCGGATCCAGTTCGAGTTCGTGCTCGACGTTCCCGACCCCGCGGGCGCGCTGACTTTCTCGTTCGAGGTGGTCGACGCCGATGAGCGTCCGCTCTGCCAGCTCTGGTGCTTCGACCGCGACGCGCTCTTCCGGCACGAGGCCGGCCGCTATACGCTCACGTTCGACGTGCCCGCCTTCCACGCGTACAAGGGAAGCCATACGATCCGGACGTCGTTCTTCGACCGCCGCACGTATGAGGAGATCGAGAGCCTTTCACAGCTCTGCCCGTTCGACGTCACGATGGACGGCGTCGAGCGGCAGGACTGGGACTGGGAGGACGGCACGCGCGCGTATCTCGAGAATCACACCTGGACGCTCGTTCGCGATGGCTCGAGCGGCGCGCCGCAGCGCGGCGGCTTTCAGCTGTAGCGCATCCGGGCCGGGGTGCCTATCGCGCGGCGAGCAGTGCCTTGTGCCAGCTCTCCGAGGCGGGCCGCTCGAAGCGGGCGCGGTAATCGCCCGCCGTGGTGATCGTCGTGTCGAACACCGGCGTCGTGCTGCCGGCGCCGCCGCGCCGGGCGAGCGCCTCGAAGTCGTCGCGCGGGAGCGCGCAGACGAGATCGCCAGGCCCGCGAAAGAAGACCAGCCCGCCGCCGACGAGCGACGATCCCACAGCCTGCTCGAGATCCTGCAGGGTACGGAACAACCCGTCGATCGAACAGCCCGACGCGCCCTCGGTATGCTGGTCCACGCCAATTATGAGAAAGCGCTCATCGCGCCATTCGCGCGCCGAGGTGAGCGGGTGGCCATGCGCCTTCCACTGCACGAGAAAGGTGTCGACCGCGGCGAGGAGTTTGGCCGAATCGATGTCGTCGACCGGCGCGGCAGCGCCGAAAACCCACACGCGGGCGTCGTCGGGGAGGTTGGCGAAGGAGGTCAGTGGCATTCGAGTCTCTTGAAGCAAGTCGGGGTGTACGCGTGGAATCTAATATCGCCCTGAGCTGCGAGCTTGGAACGACCCGCCGTGAGCTGCTGAGGGCTTTGGGCGCACGGGTATCGGCTCACGGCGGGTCTTTCACCGCTCACGGCTCACGGCGCCGTCCCATCCCGCGCCAGCGCAATCGGGACTACATTCACCGCATGCGCCCTAGTCAACGGATCGCCGCCGCAGCCGCACTCCTCGCGCTCGCCGCCGTCGCGGCGCGCGCGCAGGACATTCCGGTCGACCCACCCGTTCCGCCGTTCACGAACGTCTACGTCGCGCTCGGCACCGCGTTCTCGAACGTCGACGCGCTCAACGCGCGATTCAGCGCGGCCAACTACGACGCCATCGCCGGCCACGGGTTTTCCGTGGGCGGCGGCGGGTACGTCCCGTTCGGCCGCGCGCTGTTCGGCGCGGAATATCACGACGCGGACTTCGGATTCGAGTCCACGGGTACGGGCCGCACCAACCGGATGGACAGCCGATACTGGATAGGCACCGTCGGCTACGCGATCTATACCACCTGGCATTTCAACATCATCGGGCTCCTGGGCGCAGGCATGGGCACGACGAAGATCACCGTAAGCGACCGCAACGGCGGCACGCCCGTCGGCACGACCACGGATCCGTTGTTCGACGACATCCTGGCGAGCCCGGGGTTCTCCAGCGTGCTCACCGGGTCGTACACGGTGTTCCAGCCCGCGCTCGGCGTGGACTACCTGATGCTCCGCACGAACGAGTCGCACATGGGCGTGACGTTCGGCCTGCGCTTCGGCACCACGATTTCACCGCACCGCACCTCGTGGACGTACGAAGGACGGGACGTCGTCGGCGCGCCCGACGCGGGACCGGTCGGCGGATTCCTGCGCGTCTCGGTGGGGATCGGAGGATTCAAGCTGATCCCGTGAGCCCGGCGGCGCCGCGCGTTTCAGTCGTAATTCCGACGCGGGCGCGACCGGCGTCGCTGGCGTCCTGCCTCGAACGGCTGGCGCCGGGAGTGCAGACGCTCGACGCGGCGCAGTACGAAGTCGTCGTCACCGACGACGGCGAGACTGCCGTGACGCGCGCCCTGCTCGCGGGTTCGTTTCCATGGGCGCGCTATTCCGCAGGTCCGCGCCGCGGCCCCGCGTCGAACCGCAACGCCGGCGTGCGCGCCACCAGCGGTGAATGGGTCGCCTTCACGGACGACGATACCCTTCCCGACCCCGACTGGCTGGAGCAGCTCCTCGCCGGGAGCGACGGCGTGCGCGTCGTGGAAGGCCGCACCGTGTGCAGGATCGGCTTGCGGTCGCCGCGGGAGCACGCGCCGATCAACGAAGCGGGCGGGCGGTGGTGGACGTCCAATCTCGCCATGCGCCGCGACGCATTCGACGCGATCGGCGGGTTCGACGAGCGGTTCACGGTGCCGCACATGGAAGATGCCGACCTCCGCGAACGGGCACTCGCCGCGCAGCTGCCGTGGCGCTTCGTCCCGCGCGCGGTGGTCGATCACCCGCCGCGCCGCGAGCGGTGGGGCGCCGACACCGCGCCGTGGCACCGGGCGCACATGCTCTATGCTGCCATTCACCAGCAGCCGCACTCGCTGGCCGGGAACGTTCGCGCGGTGGTGCGCGGGCGCCTGCACGCGATTGCGCGCGCACCATTCAGCGTCGACGGCGCGAGCGCGGCAGCGTCCGCAGCGGTGGAGGTGGGAACGATGTTCGTGTGCTGGGGGCGGTGGCGGCGCGAGGTGGGGATGATCATGGCGGAGGGGCGATAGGCGTTGCGGAGTGCGGAGTGCGGAGGAGGAAGGCGGAACTCGGCCCGCTGCGCGGTGCGGAGAAGGAAGGCGGAGTTCGGTTTTCTTTGACCCCGCCCCTTGCCGCACTCCTGTTCCGCGCTCCGCAACGGATCGAGCTTCCGTCCACTCGAACTCACCCTTTCAAACGGGCCACTGCCGCCGCGACTGAAGCAACATCCGGCCACTCCCTCGCCCGTTCCTCCCCGCTCACCGGCCCGATGCTGCGGTACGGCGGCGGATACCCCCAGAGCCGGTCGTACGCCTCGCGGCTCTGGTGCATTCCGCCGATCACCACAACCGTCGGCTTGCCGAACGCGGCGGCCGTGTGCGCAAGCATGCTGGCGTTGGTGAGGACCGCGTCCGCGGCGGCGGTGAGCGCAAATGTGGTGCGCAAGGAGGTCTCGCCACACAGCGATCGCGCCACGCCACCCGAGAGCTCGACAATGCGGCGCCCCCGGTCGCGGTCGGCCTTCCCGCCGACGATCAGCATCTCGAAGCGTCCCGCGGCGCCGGCGCGCGGCACCTGCGCGAGACGCGCCAGCGCGCCGGCCATCTGATCGGCGGGCCAGCACTTCCCTTCCAGCCCGCCGCCGCATCCGACGATCAGCCGCGCCACGCCTGCGCCGCGCGCACCCCACAGGCGCCCGGCCTCCGCCTGCTCCGCGACCGACGGAAAGAGCTGCGGAATCGCGGGCGGCAGCTGCGTCGCGCCGAGCAGCGCGGCTTGGTCGAGCGCGGCGCGGGCGACGTGCACGCGATCCGAGAACCGGATATACCGCTGGCATGCGGACCACCCGCCGCGGTACCCGCGCACGCCGATGCGGAACCGCACCCCAAGCCGCATCATCAGCAGCGCGCCGACGTGACTCCCGAGCACGTCGATTCCCGCGTCGAACCCGCCGCGCCGTCGCAGTGCGGCGACCTGTTCCGACCGTGAGAGAAATCGCGCCACCGCGCGCCACGACTGGTCGGCCGCAAACTTGTTGTTCCACGGCGCGTCGAGCTCGACGATCTCATCCACGTTCGGATTGTTCTGGAGCACCTCGCGTGCCCACGATCCCACCGCCGCGACGATCCGGCTCGTGGGAAAGCGCATGCGGAGCGCCGCGAACGCCGGCGTGGTGGTGTGCAGGTCGCCGAGGTCATTCGCGCGCAGGACGAGAATCTCGCGCGGCGCCGCGGGGACCGCGGGCCACGGCGCGATCAGGCGGCTCGCGACGGCGAGCGGTCCTTCAACGAGCGCGCCTTTCCAGCCCACGGCGCCTAGCGCACCAGCCGGTGGATCCGCGCGGCGTGCACGCCGCCGGCGGTCGCGACGATGTCGCGCGACTCACCGTCGTTCAGCGCACTCGCCCCGGGGAGCGGACTGAGGCCGCCGCTGCGCGTGACGACGTGAAATTCCGGATATCCCGCGCGTCGCAGTTCGTCGACGACCGCGGCCGGCTCGTAGTCGAACGCGCGTGTCCACGCCCCGCACAACTCACACACGACGATCGGATGGAACGTGCGAAGGCCGGCCGCAAATCCGCGCAGCGCCGGCAACTCGGCACCCTCGATATCCATCTTCACAACGTCGATGCGCGCGAGCCGCTGCGCGCCAGCGTACGTGTCCAGTTTCGTAATGGAGATCGCATCGGAGTGAACGGCCGCGCCGCCCGACCACGACCCCGCGTCATGCGTCCGCAGCGACGCCTGGCCGTGATCGCGGCGCGGCGTGTGGAGCGTCGCCGTGCCGTCTTCCGCGCCCGCCGCCAATGCATTGACGACGACGTTCGCCGGTGTTCGCGCGCGCATCGCAAGCGTCGCGCGAAGCAGGTCGCAGGTTTCGGGCGAGGGTTCGAACGCGTGCACGCGGCCGCCGCGGCCCACGAGGTTCGACATCATTGCCGTGAAGATTCCCTGGTTGGCCCCGACGTCGAACACCACGTCGCCGCGCCGCACGAGTCCGGCCAGGAGGATCTTCATCGCGTTCGACCGGCCGCGCACGCGGAGGAGGGCGCGATAGACGCCGGGGACCGTGCCGGCGAGCAGCGCCTCGCCGCGAAGACGCGCCCGGTGCAGCACGCTCACGCGTCCCTCACAGCAGGTCGCACACGGCCTCCTCGACGCCGCGCACCATCGCGGCGACGCTGAACTCCGCGCGGGCACGCGCCGCGCCGCGCGCCGCGATCCGCGCGGCGCGGCCGGGATCCGCGGCGAGCGCATCGATCGCGCGCGCGAGCGCGCCGGCATCGTTCGGCGGCACGAGCACGGCCGTCTCGTCGTCGGCGATTTCCATCACCCCGCCGGCGCGCGTCGCGATCACGGGCCGCGCGGCAAGCATCCCCTCGACGATCACGCGGCCGAACGGCTCCGGGTACACCGACGCGTGCACCACCGCATCGGACGCGCGCATCAGCGCCGCCACATCCGCGCGGAACCCGAGAAAGTGCGCGCGATGTCCCACGCCGGTCTTCGCGGCGTGCGCGTGCAGTGCGGAGGCAAACGCGTCCTCGCCGAACAGCGGCGCGCCGACAAACAGCGCGTGCACGCGCGGCAGGGTCGATAGCGCGTCGAGCAGCACCTGCTGCCCCTTCCACGGATGAAAGCGGCCGAACAGCGACACGACGAACGCGCCCGCGGGAATGCCCAGCGCCGCCCGGGCGGCCGCCAACTGTTCAGGTGTCACAGCGTCGAATGGAGCGGGATCGATGCCGTTGTGCACGACGCGCACGAGCGACTCGCGTCCCCCCGCGCCCACGAACGCCGTCGCGGTGGCCCGCGAGTTGGCGATGACGCGCGCCGCACGGAGGTTCGCGAGCGTCACGGCCGCGCGCACGTTGGTCGCGCTGAAGTGCGGCGGCGCGAGAATGTCGCGGAGGTGCCAGACGACGGGACGGCGCGCGAGCAGCCCGGCCGCGGCCGCGACGACAAATGCCTTCTGCGAGTTCGCGTGGATCAGCCGGTGCGTCTTTGCATGCCGCGCGACGTGGCGCGAGAGGCGCAGCGCGTCGGCCAGCGCCGCCGGTCCCGGCACGCGGGTCTCCTTCTTCACGGATTTCAGCGCGCCGAGCGACTCGACGGCCACGCGCACGCCGCGCGCCTCGAGCGCCGCGCGAAAGGGGCCGTCCGCAAGCAGCAGCACCTCCGAATCCGCGCCAAACGCGGCCGCGAGGTCGAGCAGCGACAGTTCCGCGCCGCCCAGCACGGCGGCGTGATCGACGAACAGCACGCCGCGTCCGCTCACCGCGTCGCCTCTTCGTACACGAGCCGCACGCGCTCGGCGATGACCGGCCAGTCGAAGTTGCGGCGCGCAAAATCCACGCACTCGCGCGAGGTCGGCAGCGCTGTCTCCCCCGTCAGCGCGTCGCCGAGTCCTTCCGCGATCGCCTTGGCACCTGTGGACCGGAGCACGAGACCGAGCGCGAGCCCGCTCACGGCTTCGGGCAGCCCGCCGACGGGCGTGACGAGACACGGTGTCCCCGCCGCGAGTGATTCCACCACGATCAGCCCGAATCCCTCCAGCGTGACCGTCGGCACGACGCTGAGATCCGCGGCGCGGTACGCGGCCGGCAATTGCGCGTCGGGAACGAAGCCGAGCAGGCGCACCGTGTCCGTCAGCCCGAGCGACGCGATCTGGCGCTCGAGTTCGCCGCGCACCGGCCCGGACCCGGCGATCAGGACCAGCACGTTCGGCACGCGCTCGCGCAGGAGCGCGGCCGCCGCGACGAGATCGTCGAGCCCCATGCGCCGCATCAGCCGGCGCACCGCGAGGACGATCGGGCGGTCCTGCGGCCAGCCGAGTGCCGCGCGGCAATCCGCCCGGGACTCGCGGATCGCGAAGCGCGACACGTCGACGCCGCCCGGGATCACGTGGATCTTGTCCGGCGGCACGCCGAACCTGCGCTCGAGAATCTGTCCGAACGGGCGCGACAGCACGATGAACGCGCTCGCGCGCCGGTACACCGCGCGTTCCACCTCGGTCTTCACGCGAACCGTGACCGCCGACTGGCGCTCCGCCCCGCCCTCGAGCCCCCACGGACCCTGGAAGTGCACGACCAGGGGGTGTCCGGCGATCGCGTCGAGCACCGGCGCGGTGTAGAGCGAAAAATGCGACACGACCAGCAGCTTGGGGTCGCCGTTCAGCAGCGCCGTCGCGAGGCGTCGGACCGCGAGGAGGCGCGGCACCAACGACTGCGAGTGCGGCGCGAACGCCTCGATCATCCCTCCCGACGTCTCCGTCACCTGGCCGGTGCCGGCGACGAGCCCGTGGACCTCGACGTTCACCGCCGGGAGATGCTTCACGAGCTCGAAGTAGACGCGGTTCAGGCCGCCCGGTTTCTCGGGGAACCATTCCATGCCGAGCTGGAGCGTGCGCAGCAGCGCGCGCCGCGGCCGCTCGGGCGTGCGGAGCAGCGCGTCCATTTGCTCGTCGCGCTCGAGCGTGCGGTCGAGCGTGAGGCGCGCCCACACCTCGAGCACGAGCAGTGTCCAGATCTGCTCACCCCAATCGTGCTGGCCGGTGAAGTGCTCGGCGAGAATGCGCCGGATGAAATCGGGGCGCATCCATCCGCGATCGAAGAACGTGCGGCTGTCGAGCGCCGCGCGCACGTACGGCGACAGCTCGCCCCGCAGCCAGCGCGACGCCGGCATGACGAACCCCTTCTTGCGGCGGTAGAGCACGGACCGCGGCACGTAACGCTCGGCGAGCTTCTTGAGCACGTGCTTGGTCTCGAAGCCCTTCAGCCGGATGGAGGTCGGGATCGTCGCCGCGTATTCGATCAGCGCGCGGTCGAGGAGCGGCGAACGCGCCTCGAGACTGTGCGCCATCGATGCGCGGTCCGCTTTCGCGAGCAGCTGGTCGGGGAGGTAGGTGCAGAAGTCGCCATACAGCGCGCGGTCGGAATCGTCGACGCCGTCCGCCCGGTTCCACACGTCGCGATAGAGCGCGTCGGGCGACGCGTCGCCGATCTGCGTCAGGAACGACTCGGGATATGCATCCGCGCGGAAACGGCGGAACGCGCGATCGTAGGTGAAGGCGTCGGCGGCCGGCGTACCGCCGGCGCGCGCGAGCAGCGCGAGGCGGCGCAGCGGCCCGCGGTCGCGGTCGCGCAGCGCACGGGCCAGTGCCGACCGCATCGATTGCGGCAGCATCCGCCGGTACTGCGCGGCGACGCGGGCGAGCATCGGACGGGCGTACCCGCCGAACAGCTCGTCGCCGCCGTCGCCGTTGAGCGCCACGGTCATCCACCGGCGCGCCGCCTGCGAGAGGTAGTGACTCGGCACCACCGACACGTCGGCCACGGGCTGGCCGTAATGCCACACGATCGCCGGGAGGTCGGCGACGAGTGCGGGGCGGAGCGTCTCCTCGTGAAGGCGCATGCCGAGGCGCTTGGTCGCCGCACGCGCGTACGAGCGCTCATCGAACTCCGGCTCGTCGAACCCGAGCGTGACCGCCTCGATCGGCTTCGCACTCTCGCGTGCGGCGAGCGCCGCGATCAGCGACGAGTCCACGCCGCCGGAGAGGAACACGCCGACGGGGACATCGCTCTCCAGCCGCTTGCGTACCGCCTCGCGCGCGAGTGACTCGACGTGCTCGATCACCTCCGGCTCCGACTCGCGCGTCTTGGTGGCATAGGAGACGTCCCAATAGCGCTCGATCACGCACGCGCCCGTGTCCGACGAAAACACCAGCGAGTGGGCGGGGAGCAGCTGCGCGACGTCGCGGAAGATGCTCCACGGAGCGGGCACGGCCTGGTATACGAGGAACGCGTCGACGGCCCGCGGATCGATCGCGGGCGTGCCCGGCAGCAGGTCGAGCAACGCATTCAGCGTCGATGCGAAGTGGAGCGACCGCCCCTGATGCCGAAAGAAGAACGGCTTCTTGCCGGCGCGATCGCGCGCCGCGAACAGCGTGCGCCGGTCCTCGTCCCAAAGCGCGAAAGCGAACATGCCGTCGAGGCGGTCGAGCAGTCCGCGCAAGCCCCACCGCCGGTAGCCGTGCAGGATCACCTCGCCATCGGTGTGCGAATGGAACGGGAAGTCGCGCTCGAGCTCGGCGCGGAGTTCGCGGAAGTTGTAGATCTCGCCGTTGAACACGAGCACGCGGCGGCGGTCGTCGCTGAACATCGGCTGATGTCCGGCGTTCGAGCGGTCGATGATCGAGAGACGGCGCGCGCCGAGACAGGCGTGCTCGCCCGCCCATACGCCCGCGTCGTCCGGACCGCGCTGCCACATGAGTTCGCGCGCGGCGACGAGGCGCTGGCGCGATCTCTGCGCGCCTTCCTGCACGACGCCGATGATGCCGCACATGCTACGGCGTGCTCCCCGCGGTACCGCCGCGCGCGCCGGTCATCGCGGCGGCAGCCTCGAACACCGCGAACTGCTCGTCGGCGATGCCGTCCCAGTCGTACCGGCGTGACGACGCCACCGCCCCGGCGGACATCCGCGCGCGGCGCGCCGTGTCGTCGCGCAGGATTTCAATTTTTGCGCGCAGGGCATCGGGGCCGACGGGCACGAGCCAGCCATTCTCGTCGTCGCGCACGAGTTCCTCCGTGCCGTTGATCGCGTGCGCCACGATCGGCAGGCCGGAGGCCGCTGCCTCGAGTGTGACAAGCGAGAACGCTTCGTAGCGCGACGGAAACACGAACGCGTCACACGCCGCGTACCAGTCCTGCGGCGCGCGGGACGAACCGGGAAACAGCACGCGGTCGGCCGCGCCCTGCCGCGCCGCAAACGCGCGCATAGCGGCGACATCGCCTGTGCCGAGCACCGCGAGCCAGGCATCGCGCACGGCACTGACCGCCGCAATCGCGTCGCGGACGCCCTTCCGCTCCCAGTCCCCGCCGACAAACAGCGCGATGAAGGCGGAGGCCGGCAGCGACAGGCGTGCGCGGAGCGCGCGCTTCGCCGCGGCGTCGGCGGCAGGGCGGAACACCGATCCATCCACGCCGTTCGGAATCACCGTGATCCGCTCGCGGGGAACGCGATAGAACTCCTGCAGCTCGCGCGCCGTGCCCTCCGACACGGCGATCACGCGCGCCAGCCTTGGCGATGCATACGCGCGGCGTTCGTCTGCCGTGAAGCGCGACTGCGCGAACCGCTGGTAGACCGCGCGCAGCCCCGACCCGCCCCGCAGCCCGCCGAAGCGCGCGGTGAACGCCGCCTGGCAGAACTGCGCGGTGATGACATCCGCGTCCAGCGCCGCCGCGCCGACGCTGTTCGTGACCGTGCAACCCGCCCGGCGCTCGGCCGCGCGCGCGGCGCGTGCGAACGCCCAGGTCCGCAGCACCGACGGACGCTGCGGTGCGCGAACCGGCAGCCAGGTCACCGCCGGGGAGTCCAGGTCGCACTCCTGCGCGATGATCGTGACCGGAATGCGCCGCGAAATCCTCGAGAGGACCTCCGCCGCGGCGCGCTCCTGCCCGCCGCGGCGGTGCACGGCCTGCGCGGTGAACGCGAGTGAGAAAGCGCTCATCTGCCGGGGGCCGCGATCCACGGCCGCGTCGCCGCTGCAATCAAGACATGCCCTCCCGCAGGGCCGCGATGATGTTCGCCGCGAAGGTCCGGTCGTCGAAGGCCGCCGCGCGGAGTCGCGCCGCCGCACCGACCCGGGCCGCGAATGCACGATCATCAAGGTACCGCATGATCGCCTGCGCGAGCGACCCGGCGTCGCCGTATTGCGTGAGCAGGCCGGTCTCACCGTCCGTGATGATTTCTGCGGGTCCGCCTTCCGCACCGGCGACCACGGCCTTGCCCAGCGCCATCGCCTCGACGACGACAATGCCGAACGGTTCGGCGTCGGAGGCGTGCACGAAGACATCCATCGCCTGCATCCACTCCGCGACGTTCGGCTGGAAGCCGGCGAAGGTGACCGCGCTGTCGAGGCCGAGCACGTGCACCTGCGCACGCAGCTCCGCGCCGTACTGCGGTTCGGTCTCGTGCGCGCCGCCGACGATAACGGCATGAACATCGGGACGCGATTCGCGGATGCGCGCGACCGCGGCGACGAACACATGCATCCCCTTCCAGTGCTGGAGGCGGCCGGCCATGCCGAGCAGCGGCCCTGCGGCCGGAAGTCCGAGTTTCGATCGCATGGCCGGCGGCGCCGGCAGGCGCGCGGGATTGAACGCGTCGAGCGACGCGCCCGGATACACGAGCCATTGCCGCCGCGGCGGCCACACGCGCGCCTGCGCGGCACCCGCTGCGCGCGAAACGACGATCACCCCGCGCGCCGGCAGCAGCGTCGAGGCGCGATCGAGCCAGTCAGGTCGCGGCGTGCCGGCCTGAAACCACATGCACGGAACCCGCGCGATCAGCGCGGCCGCACCCGCGGTGAGCTGACCGGCGACCATCCATCCGAAGATGAGATCCGCATTCCGGGACGCGGCGAGCCGCGCGATGCGACGGATCGCGCGGATGCGTTTCGTTACGCTGCGAAACCGGCCCGCCTGAACAACGCGAACGTCGAGGCCGAGCGCGCGCATTTCGGCGACCATCGGCCCGTCGCGGAGGAACACGACGATCCACTCGACGCCATGCCCGCGCGCGTGGAGCATCAGCTGCCGGAAGTTCATCTCCGCGCCGCCGCGCGCGGTCGCGAGCGGCATCACGACGAGCACGCGCAGGGGCTTCATTGCGGCGGCTCCGGAATTCGAAGTGCGCGGGGACCTGCGCCGCGCCATCTGCTCCAGCCGCGCACGCGTCCAGCGGACGCGGCGCGCCAGCGGGGCAAGGCCTCACGGTCGCCGCGCAGCAGGAGCAGCAGGCATTGCACGAACCCCGGCTCGTGCCGTGTGCCGACGAGAAACGCCCACGCCAGATACGCCGCGCGCGCGGCGCCACGCCGGTCTTCGAGCAGCACGAGCGTTTCGTTGTGGGTTGCGTCGCTGAGCGGCGCGCCCGCGAACCGCCCACGGTGCACCTGGTCGCCATCATCGCGCGGCTCGACATGGTGCTCGACGGCAATGGCGGGATCGTAGACGAGCCGCCACCCGGCCCGGCGCAGCGGAAGGCACAGCGCGAGCTCCCAGTACAGCTGCGCGCCGGATCCCGCGAGCCGCGTGTCGAATCCCGCGGCGCGCAACAGCGGCGCACGGTAGGCACAGTTCGCGCCTTTCAGCACATCCACGTCGCGCGCAGGGCCCGACCCGAGATGATGGTTGCCGATGATGCGCCCGAACCATTGCCTCCTGCCGACGATGGCGCGGTCGCCGCGCTCGAGCGGCTGCCAGTCGCGCCCGCCGGCGCCGCCGACGCGCGGATCCGCAAAACAGGCGACGAGCCGCCCGATCCAGTCGGCGCGCGGTTCGGTGTCGTCGTCGGTGATCGCGACGATCCCGGCGGCGGGCCGGCACGCGGCCAGTGCCGCGCTCATGGACGCGATCACGCCGGGCTCAGTCGCTGCCGCCCACCGCAGCGGCACCGGGAAATCGGGCGTCAGCGCAGCCAATGCGGCGAGCGTTTCGGCGTCATCGCCGCGAACGCCAACGACAACTTCGTCCGGCTTGCGCGACTGCGCGGCGAGCGCGCGGAGGCATCGCTCGAGCGCGCGCGGCCGCCGCCACGACGGCACGATCACCGAGACCAGCGCCGGCAGGCCCGGTGCCGCCGCGCCCCCGCCACTCACGCTGCCCGCACTCCCGCACACGCACGGAGCATTTCCGCGTAGCGGTCGCGAAGCGCGTCCCACGAAAACTTTTCGCGCACCCATAGGTGACGAGCCTGCATCGCGGCCACGTCACCCGCGCCGGCCAGCGCACGGCGGATGAGCGGCGCCATCGCGCCGCCCTCGCGCAGGTCGCCGCGCAGCGCATGGGGACCGGAGATGTACTCAGTGGTCGGCGTATCGTGCAGCACGCACGGCAGCCCGGCGCCGAGCGCCTCGACAGTCGCAAGGCCGAACCCCTCGCGCAGCGACGCCAGCGCAAACGCATCCGCGGCACGGTGCGCGAGCGCCATCTCTTCGGGCGCAAACAGTCGGTGGCTGAACCCTTCTTCGCCCAGCGTGTCGCGCGCGACCGCCCGGAGTTGCGGTGTCTCGCCGGACGTCGCCCCGGCCACCAGCAGGAACGGACGCGCGTCGCCGAGCGACGCCACCTCGCGTATCAGGTAGTCCATGCGCTTCACGCTCGAGTCGAGCATGCCGACGCTGAGCAAGACCGGCCGGTCCACCGGCAGTCCGAGCGCCGCGCGAATCCGTGCGCGGTCGCCGGCCGACGGCGGCGTCAGGACCGGCGCCACGGCGACACCGTGCGGCAGCAGCACCTGGCGCGCCATCACTTCGCCGCGGGCAATGGCGGAGTCGAAGTGTTCCGGGCTCACCTGCTGCACGACGTCGCAGCGCGTGAACGGCTGCGTGGTCGCGCCACCGTTATAGAAGAGCAGGCGATATCGCTGTCCGGAGATCCGGCGCCAGTGCCAGCAGGCGTTGCCGAAGTTGAGGTCCGCGAAATACACGACGTCGGGACGCCCGGTGACGAGCCACGGCAGGAACCCGGAGAAAAACGTCGCCTGCTCCACGAAGTACGGGTCCTTTCCGGCCAGGGAGCCGAGCATGCGTGCCGCGGCGCTGTCGCGCGGAAAATTCGGCACGGAGCGCTCGCCCGCCACGGCGAACGGCCCGCCGCCCCCGAACACCGTGATCGCCAGCCGCGGATCGCCGCGCAGCGCGGCCGCGCATTCGCGCGTGAACGTCTCGAAGCCACGCCGCTGGCGGCCGAGCCCCGTGCACGGAAAGAACACGCGAACGACCCGGGCGCCGTTCACGCACCTCCGAAAAACAGCCGGCGCGCGCAGCCAAGCCCGCTGCGGCCGAAGAGACTCGGCGGATAGAGCGCGACCGCGGAGGCGAACATCGCACGCGCCTCTGCGCCCCGCCCCGCGGCCTGCTCGCCGGCCGCCTGCGTATAGCGCGTTCCGCTGCGGCGCATCGCGAGCCGGTGCCGCGCGATGATCCGCTGGCGCAGCGGCAGCGCCGGCACGAACCGGTCGCGAATGCGATCCCACTCGACTTCGAAAAGGCTGCCCTCGGCGACCGTCTTGCTCGATGCGTGAAACCGGTAGCCCGCTAGCGGCCGGTCGAGCGGCACGCAGTGCTCACCGTGCGCGAGCAATGATGCATAGAGGTTGATGTCGAACAGGTAGCGAAACGACTCGTCGAACCCGCCGACCGACGCGAGCATTTCGCGCGACCATACGTGACCGGGCTGCGCGGCCTGAAAACGCGACGTCAGGCAGTCGAGCAGCGTCTCCGGAACCTTCGGCCGGTGCCACTCGTGCACCTGCATCTCCTCCGATCCGAAGCCGATGACGCCGCCCGCGACCCAGCGCGCGCCCGGCGTGCGCGCCAGCATGTCGAGCGCGGAGTGCAGCGCACCGGGAAGGTAGACGTCGTCGCTGTTGAGATAGGCGACGAATTTCCCCGTGGCCCGCGCGAGCCCCTTGTTGATCGCGTGCGACTGGCCGCGGTCTTTTTCCGACACCCACCACGCGAGGTGGCGTTCGTATTTCCTGATGACGTCGACGCTCTCGTCGGTGCTCCCGCCATCGACGATGATGTACTCGAGTCCGGGCACGCCCTGATTGAGCACAGACTCGATCGTCTCCGTCAGAAAGCGGCCCTGATTGAATGAGGGCGTGATCACCGTAAGGACCGGCGTATCGCTCATGCGGCGCGCCTCGCGATCACCATGCGCATGTCGGCACAGCGCGGGCGCCACGACTCCCATACCTCGCGCCGGTAGCGCGGCTCGAACAGGAGGTACTCTTCACTGTGCACCACCGCGCAGCCGTGCTCCGCGAGCGCGCGCTCGATGCGCGCCCACTCGATGTGGTCGTCGGGCCAGATATGCAGGTCGCCCTCCGGCATCCATCGCGCGTCGATCCAGCGCCGCCATTCGAGAGCGGGCTGCAGCCGTTTCCAGTAGCGCGAAGGCTGAAACCAGTACCACCAGCGGCGGGACGGCGGCACGGGCACCACCTCGCGGAGAAAGCGCTGATACTCCGTCGAGGTCCAGCTCCCCTCAGCGCGCTCGTGATCGACGAACACGATTCCGCCGGGACGCACCACGCGGGCCATCTCGCTCACGAGAGCCGCATAGTCCGGAACGTGGTGCAGCACCGAGTATGCGACCGCGAGGTCGTACGTGCCGTCGGGAATCGGCTCCAGGTTCCGGCCGTTGAGCGCCAGGGTGGTGACTTGTCCCGAGGCGCCGAGCCGCCGCGTGACTTCGGCGAGCAGTTTCGGCGAGAGATCCGCCGCAGTGACGCGCGCGCCGAGCGCGACAAGGCGGCCCGTGAGATTTCCGGTGCCGGACCCCACATCGAGCGCGCGCACCGGCTCGCGCCGCCCTTCTCCCGCGAGAGACATGACCCGGGAGAGCGCTGCCGCGAGCCGCTGCTGCTCCACCGCGTTGAATATTTCCGGGTGCCTCGTGTCGTACGTGTCGGCAAAATGGTCGTGCCCGCGCCGGTTGCGCTCGATCGCCTGCGTGTCGTTCATCGGACGGTGGCCGCCGAGCGCAGCGCGACACCAAGGCGTGCGCGAAAATCGGCCGGACCATACAGCGCGAGGCGCTGCGTGCCGCGCTGCGCGAGCGACGTTCGCAGGGCGGCGTCGGTCCAGAGGCGCCGGATTCCGTCGGCGATGAGGTCGACGCGACGCGGGTCGACGAGCAGCGCGGCGTCGCCCATCTGCTCGCGCACGCCGGGAATGTCCGACGTGAGCACGGGGCAGCCGAGCGCCCACGCCTCGAGGAGCGGGATGTTCGTGGGGCCGAAGAACGTCGGCATCACGAGCGCGCGCGCGCCGGCGTAGAGCGCGGCGAGGTCATCGTCGTCGACGAACCCGAGCACCTGAACCTGGCCGGCCACTCCGCAGCGCGCGGCCATGTCCATGAGCAGCCCAAAGTGGCGCTCGCGCACCGGGTCCGCATGCGAGCCGCAGAATACGGCGTGCACCGTGAGGCCGTGGTTCCCCCTCAGCTGCTCGAGCGCCTCGATGATTTTCGCGTGGTTCTTGTGCGGCCAGAACTGCGCGGGATAGAAGATGTAGTCGGGCGGAATGCGCAGGCGTTCGCGCACCGCGGCACACGCGGCCGCCGACACCGTGCGCGGCATCGTGCTCGCGGGGAGGAACGGCAGTACGTGCGTTCGATCGGCCTTCGCGCCGTACTGGCCATAGAACTGCAGCAGCTGCTCCTTGCCGGCCTCCGAATCCACCAGGATCGCCGCGGCCGATCGCGCGCAGTTCCGAAACACATATTCGCGCCGCGCCCACTCGCCGTCGGCGGACACCTCTGGAAACTCGGGCTGGAGCCGGTGCTGCAGGTCATGGATCGCGACGATCCCGGGCACGCCGGCCTCGAACGCCCACGGATGCGGCTGCGGAAAAATGACGAGTTCGACTCCCTGCTTTCGCCACCAGTCGCCGATGTCGTCGCGCCGGGAAAACGCGTCGACGTCCCGGCTCTCCGGTGCGGTGCGCGCGGCACCGGCCGCAGCCCGGCGCAGCCAGCGAAGGGCATCGCGGTGCGGACCTTCTCCCACCAGGCGGCCGGCGGTGCCGCGCGCGCCGCCCCGCGGCGCCGTCACCGGCGAAACCCGCCAGCCGTTCGCTTCCAGCCGCGCATGCGCGTCGGGCGCACCATCCGGAACGAGTGCGACCAGCTCGATCGAATTTTGCTCGCGCGCGATGGTCTCGAGCGCATCCATCATCGTGGCGGAATACTGATAGACGCCGCCCGCCTGCCTGTTGAGCGCCGGCACGAACCCCACGCGAGTCCGCACGGGGTCAGGAGTACCGGACATAGCCGGCGTTGGCTGGACGATCAATCTCTCGCGCGTCGCGCTCTCCGCGGGCTGGGGCTGACGGGTGGTGGGGCGAGGGTCGCGTCATCCAGAATATAACGATGAGTGGGAGTGCGAGTCGAGAAAGAGAGGTGAGTTTGAGTCAGAGGGATGAGTTGGAGCACGCTCAGAGGGAGTTTGCGGTATGAGTTTGAGCGGGAGTGGGATCTGAGTGGGAGTGGGAGTTGAGTGGGAGTTGAGTGGGAGTTGAGTGGGAGTTGAGTGGGAGTTGGCCGAGGGCAGCTCCCACTCACACTTGCCTCCCACTCAACCTCACGCTCGCACACAAACTCCCACCGAGCTTGCTCCAACTCATCCCTCTGACACAAACTCACCCCTCTTTCTCGACTCGCTCTCCCACTCGCC
>JBIOHR010000012.1:0-36524 GCA_044449085.1 Gemmatimonadales bacterium
GCGAACGCGATGGCGAGCGGGAGGGCCACGACGCCGACGATCGCGCCCGCGGTCACATCCGCGATGGCCTGATCGCGGCTGTAGGTCTTGAGCGTCGTGACGAGCTTGGGAACGAGCACGTAGTATCGGCGGAGACGGAGGAACTGAAGTTCGGGTGCTCCTGGCCCCCTCTACGGGAATGTCGCCAGGTACGTCGGCTCGCGGCGCAGCTTCGTCGCCTGCTCGAACGCGAACGCGAGCCTGATCAACTTACCCTCGTCCCACGCCCTCGCGACAAACGACAAGCCCACTGGCAGCTCGCCGGCAAACCCCATCGGCACGGTGATGTGCGGATAACCGGCAACCGCAGCGAAGCTCGAGTCGCCGCCGGTTACGTGATCACCGTTGAGGAGATCCGTGGTCCACGCCGGCGCGTTCGTCGGCAGGATGATCGCATCGAGTTTGTGCTTTGCCATCGCTGCGTCGATTCCCTCGGTCCGCGCGAGGCGAATGCACGTCGCGCGCGCGTCGAGGTACTTCTTGTCCGTGAGCGGCCCACACTTCTCGGCGCGAATGAAAATCTCCTGGCCGAACCACGGCATCTCGTGGGCTTTCTCGCGCTCGTTGAAGGCGATGAGTTCCGCGAGCGATTTCACCGGCGCGTCGGCGCCGAGCGATGCGAAGTAGGCCTTCAGGCCGGCCTTGAACTCGTAGTCGAGCACCACGCCTTCCGCGTCACCGAACTTTCCGGCGGTGGGCATGGCCACCGGGTCGACCACCGTCGCGCCCGCGCCACGCATCGCGGCGATCGCCTCGTTGAAACTTGCGTCGACGAGATCGTTGAACCCAGCAAGGTCGCGCGCCACTCCAATGCGCGCACCCTTCAGCCCGGCGGGGTCGAGAAACCGCTCATAACTCGTCGCGCTCTTTCCGACGCTTGCGTTCGTTGCGCCATCGCGCGGGTCCACGCCGGTGAGCGGGCCGAGCAGTGCCGCCGCGTCGGCCACCGATCGCGCCATCGGACCCGCGGTGTCCTGCGACGCCGAAATCGGGATGATCCCGCTGCGCCCCCAAAGGCCGACCGTCGGCTTGATGCCCACCAGCCCGCAGATACTCGACGGCGAGACGATCGAGCCGTCGGTCTCGGTGCCGATGCCGACCGTGGCGAACGTCGCCGCAATCGCCGCGCCGGTTCCGCTGCTCGATCCGCTCGTGTTCCGGTTGAGCACGTACGGATTCCGCGTGAGGCCGCCGCGGCCGCTCCAGCCGCTCGTGCTGTGCGTGGAGCGATAGTTGGCCCACTCGCTGAGGTTGGTCTTGCCGAGCAGCACCGCGCCGGCGGCGCGAAGACGCTCGATGATGAACGCGTCCGTAGGCGGGGTGCTGCTCGCGAGCGCGAGCGAACCGGCCGTCGTGCGCATCTTGTCGGCGCTGCCGATGTTGTCCTTGATGAGTACCAGAATCCCATGCAGCGGGCCCCGTGCGTTGCCGGCCTTTCGCTCGGCGTCGCGCTGAGCGGCAATCGCAAGCGCATCGGGGTTCAGCTCGATCACGGCGTTGAGCGCGACGCCAGTCTTGTCCATCTGCGCGATGCGGGTGAGGTAGCGCTCGGTGAGGTCACGTGAACTGACCGCACCACTTCGCATCATCGCGCCCAGTTCGGCGACGGATTTTGACAGCAGCTCGTCTTGTTGTGGAGGCCGATTGGAGGGAGTCGCCCCGGGGTCACCCGGCTCGCCGTGCTCCGGGGCCGCCCGCATCAGCGGTGGTGCGCCGAACAGGGTCACGCTGGCGGCGATCGAAGCGCCGAAAAATGTCCTGCGGTCGAGCGCTGACGTGTCCGGCTGTTCACTCATTGATGTCGCGGGTTGTTGGGCTCCGCGACTAATGTACGACGAAACTCGCTGACGCGTCGAGCGCCTCGCCGCTCAAATCCGCAGTGGCCGCGACTCCGACCGTGAGTCGCCGGATTCCGGGCGCGAACCACCAATTCGTCTGGATCGAATCGCCGGCCGCGAGCGCGATCGACGGCGGGCCCTGCGCGCAGTCCAGTGCCGGGCCGACGGCCTTCCACTGCCCGTCGACGAGCTGCTGCTCCGTCATTGCAACGGTCGAGCCGCATGCGCGAAGGTAGGCGGGGGCGCCGCCGTTATTGTGGATGGTGATCAGTCCAAGGGTGGTGTAAGCCGCGCTGATCGGATCGCACGCCAGCCCGTCTCTGCAATTACCCGGCACCTTGGCGGTGATCACGACATCATCGACGACGATGGCGCTCGGCCCGGTGACATCCTTGCTGCAGGCAGCGGCCGCTAGAACCGCAACCAGGAGAAACGAGCGGGATCCGTACACAGTGACAGCTCCGACGGGTGTACTTATGACTACCCACGGATACCGCCGAAGGTCACTGACTCATCGCCGTTCCGGGCGGCCGCGTGATCTGCGCCGAGACGACCTTCCACTCACCGCCCTGCCGCGCGTACACGTCCACCGAACTCATCGGCGAGGTGGGTGCGGAACCACTCCACGTCGTTCGTGAGGATCGAGCGGATGTATTGCTCGTTCAGCGCTCGGACCTGCTGTTCGCGCGTATGATCGGTGGACAACGGGCATCGCCTCTTGCATCGGGGACTCGCGCAACATCGCGCGCCTCGCGCGCGAATGCTCGCCGCATTCGGCCGCCAATTTCAGGTCCGTTGGTGGCGAGCGCGCGCGCCGAGTCGCGGGTACGTTGAATGCATGATGCGCCCCGTCAGTCAGGACACTCGCCATCCGGTCGCCACCTGGCACCGCGCCACAGACCGCCGCGACCCCCGTTTCGACGGCGTGTTCCTCGTGGGGATCACGTCGACGCGCATCTATTGTCGTCCAGTCTGTCCTTCGCGCACCGCGCGGCCGGAAAACCGGCGTTTCTTCATCTCTGCCGCCGACGCGGAGCGATCCGGCTTTCGCGCGTGCCTCCGCTGCCGGCCCGATCTCGCGCCTGGCACGTCGCCGATCGACGCGCTCGCCCGACTCGCCCGTGCCGCGTCCAGACGCATCGCGGATGGTGCGCTCAAGGGGTCGAGCATTGGCGAGTTGGCGCGGCAACTCGGCGTGAGCCCGCGGCACCTGCGGCGTGCGGTGGAGCGGGAGTTCGGCGTCCCGCCGCGGGCGCTCGCGGAGACCTGCCGCCTCACGTCCGCGCGCCAATTGCTCGTGGAGACGAACATGCCGGTCATCCAGGTGGCGTACGCCAGCGGCTTCCAAAGCGTGCGCCGCTTCAACGCGGCGTTCAGGGCGCGCTATCGTGCTTCGCCCACGGCGCTGCGCAGGATGCAGTGAGAAGCGTCGCTTGACCGCTCGCGTTCGCCGCGATCAGGACTCCCCGATCGCCCGGCCGATCACCAGCACGGTGCCCGCGAACAGCAGCGTGTCGAACACGAAGTTGATCCCCACGATCTGCTGTGACGCATCACGCGCGATGGCCCACTGCGGAGCGTAGATCGCCGCCGTGAGAAGCGCCATCAGCAATCCGCATCGCGCGGCGGCCGCGCCGGCGTATTTTTGGACGAACATCGCGATGCCGAATGCGATGAGCAGCAATCCAGTCGCATAGGCGATCAGCGCGGACAGCGGGACCCATGCCGGCGCGGGAACTGGACTGGGCACGCCCGGGGCGACGTGCGGATAGAGCGCGTTCAACACGCCGTAGAAGACGAGGACGCACGCAGTCCAGTATCTCGCGATCGTGGCGAGCAGCGCGGCGCGGGCGGGCGCGCTCGCTCGCGTGGTGGTGGCGAACAGCGCCAGAGCGCCGATCGCAAACGTGCCCTCGCGCGCGGTCAGGATCCACGGCAGCCGCGTCGCGGGGTGTGCAAGCGCGGCGGGAAAGTCCATGAGCAGCACGAACAGCGCGAACATGAGCGCCAGGCAGGGCGACGACCAGCGGACGTATCGTCTGGTGACAAAGCTCAGCGCTGCGGCCAGGTGTGCGACGCCGACGAAGTACGCGATGAACAATCGCCCCGGCATCCATTTCGGGACCATCTGCGCGAGGGTCGGCGCGATCGTAAAATGTTCGCCGGCGAAGGCGGCGAGAGCGCCGGCGACAAAGACCGGGCCGAATGCCGTAAGGCCGAATGCTGCGTCGCCCGAACTCGTCTGGAAATCACGCCGATACGCGATGATTCCGGCGACGAGAAACAGAATGCCCAGCGTTCCTGGCCAGAATACGGCTGGATTGGTCACGGTTCCTCGCGAGACGAAGAATCGCCTGCCGTTTCCGGCAGGCGCAGGCTCTCATGGCATTACTCCTATTCCGTATGTCCTGTAACTGGGTCGCCTCTGCACTGCGGACTGCCGAATTTCTTATGGGGCGACCAGCGCAAATCCGTCTATACCGCTTCCGCTGGTCTGCCCTGGCGCCGTGTCCGATTCGAAGTAGTAGAGCAGGTGCCCATTGTACGTCACTTGACCGGCGCTCAGGGCGATCGCCGCTGCGCTGGCCCCTCCGGTTGCCGCAGGCACCTGGCTCGCATCGACCGGCGGCCAGCTCGTAAGGCAGGCTCCCGTGCAGGCGGCCGGCGTGTCGTAGAGGGCAAATCCATTTGCATCGACAAGATGCCCGCCGGACACTCCAATCGAGGCGGCACTCCTCACGGCCGTTGTCGAGGTTGGAGATTTCGTCGAACTGCCACATCCAATGATCGCAAAGATGCCCGACGCTACAACGAGCCGATACGCTGTGTTTCTCATATGTCTACTCCGTCTGCAGTGTGTGTACTTCAGTCGGCCATGGTCGGCGGCCGCGACGGATGCCAGTCAGGGGTACTAAACCTCGCGAATCAGATAGTTCACCAGTTCACGATCTGCTTCACAGCCATTCATGTTGCGTACGGCGTGCGCAACGGCGAGTGTACGGGACATGATCCCGGTCGTCCTTCTGGCCGCCGCCCTGCTCGGCGCGCTCGTCATGATCCCGCTTGGGCTTCCGGGAACCTGGGCGATGGTTGCCGCCGGGCTGGTCTATCGGATCGCCGAGCCCGCTTCGGGGATCCAGTACACGACGGTCGCTGAAGTCGCGGCGCTCGCGTTGGCGGCGGAGCTGCTCGAACTCTCCGTCACAGCCCGCTTCGCGCGCCGCTACGGCGGCTCGCGCCGCGCGGGGTGGGGCGCGGTGATCGGAGGATTCGTCGGTGCCATCGTCGGCGTACCGGTTCCTATCATCGGGCCCGTGATCGGCGGGCTCGTGGGCACCTTTTTCGGCGCGCTGATCGGAGAACTCGAGACCGGCGCCCACCACGTGGCAGCCGCGCGAGCCGCCAGCGGCGCGTTGCTCGGCCGTGTAGCGGCGTCGGCAATGAAGGCCGCAATCGGTGTGGCGATTGCGGCGTGGCTCATGGTCGCCGCAATTCACTGAGGTCGCACATGACGACAGCAAGCGCTAGGGGATTGCTGACTCTCATCCCGCTCGCCTTCGCCGCGTGCAGCCGCGCGGATGTTGGCGCGCCTTCGGGACAATCGGGGACCGTGCAGTTCGTGCTCATCGCGCCGCTCTGCAGTTCGGTCATTCCGGTGCAGTTCTCGATTGACGGCGTGCCGGTGGGCACGGATACGTTCCGCGTTGCGGTCCCCGGCGTGCACACGACGTCACGCGGTTTTGCGACACCGGCAGGCGAGCACTCGCTCGGCGCGCAGGTGACGGGCGGGTACGTGTGGCCGGCGACCGCGGTGACGGTCGGAGCCGGACAGACGGTAACCGATTCGCTGTCATTCTATTGTTCGTAGTCAGCGTGCGGGTGACCGCAGACCCCGTCATCGCGCCGCGCGCGTAGCCTCGCTCAGTCGCTCCGCAGCGCGACATTGGGGTCCGCGCGAGTCGCGCGGATCGACGGCACCGCGCTCGCCAACGCGCCCACGATGACCATGAGCGCGCCCACGGCGGCGTACGCATATGGATCGCGCGCCGGCTCGTTGAAGAGGAGCGGCTGGATCCATTTGGCCGACGCGGCCGCGATCGCGAGTCCGATCGCGACACCCGCCGCCGCGAACGAGATGCCCTGGCCCACTACGAGCCGCACGACATCCCGCGCCTGTGCGCCGAGCGCGACCCGCACGCCGAGCTCGTGCATCCGCTGGGCAACATTGTAATTGATCACGCCGTAGAGGCCCACCGCCGCCACCACCAGCGCGAGCAGGCCGAGCGCAACGAAGACCGTCGCGCCGAACTGCCACGCGCGCCGCTGCTCGTCCACGATGTCGCGCATGAGTTCAGTGGTGATGTACGCCTGCCCCGGCATCAGCGCCTGCATCCGCTTTCGTACCACGTCCTGCAGCTTCGCCGGATCTCCCTGAACACGAACCAGCAGGGCAAACCCCTTGACCACCGCGTGTTGCTCAGCCGGCATATAATACCGGAGCATCGGATCGTCGGAAAACCCGCGCGCGGCCGCATTCTCCGCGATGCCAATGATTGTCGTGCAGGGCATGGTGTCCGCGCCGACACGCATGCACTGGCCGAGCGCGTCGCGTCCCGGCCACAGTGCCCTGGCCATGTTCTCGCTCACGACGGCCACCAGTGGTGCGCCGCTGCGGTCGCTTCCATCGAACGCCCGCCCGCGCAGGATGCGCGTATCCATCGTCTTGAAGTAGCCGGGCGTGGCCGTGACATACTTGAAGCTCCCCAGCTTTCGCACGGAATCGATTCCCTCGACAAACAGGTTGGTCGACGACGTGCTCACGAACGGTACGCTGTTCACCCAGCTTGCCTGCTGCACGCCGGGTATCGCCTCCGCCTCGCGCTGCATCCGCTCGCCGAGCGCGAGCACCATCGTGTCGCTGACCGGCGTTCCACGCGCGTTCACGATCGCGAGCATCACGGGTCCGGCGTCGTAGCCGATGCGGATCGTCCGCGCGTGCTCGAGGCTCCGGACAAAGAGCCCGGCGACCACGAGCAGCGTCACCGAGAGCGCACCTTGCGCAACGAGGAGGGCCGTCCGGAGACGTGAACGATGATACGCTCCCTCGCGCGCGCCGGCCTTGAGCGTCCCGGCCAGGTCACCTCGCCCGCCGAGGAAGGCGGGCGCGATGCCGGTGAGCATTCCGGCGGCCGTCGCCGCGGCGAACGCGAAACCCAGCGTGCGCCAGTCCGTGAACGCCGACATTGGCACGTTCCCCCCCACAAACAACGAGCGAAGCACGGTGCCGCCCCACTGCGCAACGGCAATGCCCAGTACACCGCCAGCGATCGCGAGCACGAGGCTCTCCGTGAAACACTGCGCCGCCAGCCGCGCGCGGCTCGAGCCGAGCGCGATGCGCATCGCTATCTCGCGGCGGCGCCGCAGCGCGCGTGCGAGAAAGAGGTTCGCGACGTTCGCGCAGGCGATAAGCAGCACGATCGTCGCGACGCCGATCGTCCAGAGCGCCGTCCGCGTTTCGAGGTTCGGGTCGGGCCCGCCGCCGATTCGAAGCGACGCGGCAAATGCGCGCGGCTTCGCGAGATCTGCCGGGGTGATGCGCTCCTGCTCACGTTCGGCGTTCCAGCTCTTCAGGTACGCCTGGCTCAGGTCCGCGGACGCGGCGGGAATGCTGATGCCCCGCTTCCGCCGGACCATCATTTCCATCCAGCCCCAATTGTAGTGGGTGTAGTACTGTGTGGCGTCGTTGTGATTGTCCCGCGAGCCGGCGAAGGTCGTGATCGGAATGAAGATCGATGCGGGATTGTTGTCCTGTATTCCGGTGAATCCCTTTGGCGCAACGCCGACAACCTCGACGAGCATGTTCGCGACCTGAATATGCTTTCCGAGCACATCGGGCGAACCGCCGTATCGAGTCTGCCAGAACGGATAGCTCAGCACCGCGACGTCGGCGCCGCGCGGCGTCGTGTCCTCGGTGGCGACGAACCAGCGGCCGAGCGCGGGACGCGCGTCGAAGAAGTCGAAGAACCCCGCGCTCACCGTGGCGACCTGCACCTCGGTCACATCATTGCCGGTGCCGAGGGCCATCGAACGCTGCGCGAACGCGGAGTACTGTGAGAACGACGACGTCCACTTCCTGAGGTCGAGGTACCGCGTGTACTCCATGCTCCAGTCGGTGGACTCGCGTCCGCGATCGGTGGAGCGCAGGTAGACGCGGCTGACCATCGCGGGCTCGTGCATCCACGCGATGGGGCGGAACATTAGCCGGTCGACGATGCCGAACATCGCCGCGTTTGCGCCGATGCCGAGGCCGAGCGTCAGGATCACCGTGGCGGTGAAGCCCGGCGCGCGGCGAAGGCCCCGCAGTGCGTAGCGCACGTCCTGAAGCACCATCTCGATGGCGGGGAAACCCCAGTAGTCGCGGCTTCCCTCGCGGAGGCCGCTCATGTTTCCGAGGCGCCGCCGCGCGGCGGCCCGCGCATCCGCTGGTGACATTCCCTCGTGTTCGAAGTCGCGCGCGAGCAGATCTGCGTGAGCTTCGAGTTCGGCGGCGAGCTCGCGGTCGAGCCTGTTGCGACGGCTCCAGAACGCGAGGCGGTTCCAGACCTCGTTCAGCTTCATGATTCGGCTCCGCGAAGGACGCGCGTGGTTGCGGCGACCGACTTGTGGAAGTCCGCCTCTTCCGTGCCGAGCTGGCGGCGGCCGGCCGCGGTGATCTTGTAGTAGCGGGCCTGGCGCCCGGTTGGCGTCTCTTTCCAGTCGGACGACACCCACCCCTTCACCTGCATGCGCTGCAGGGCGGGGTAGAGCGATCCTTCCTCGACGCGCAGCGCCTCGCGGGACAGCCGGAGGATGTGCTGCGCGATGCCGTACCCGTGCATCGTGCCGACGGACAGCGTCTTGAGGATGAGCAGGTCCAGCGTGCCGGGAAGCAGCGTAGAGCGCGGGTCGTCCATGGGTATCCTCGCTATACCTGTCAGGTCTATGTATAGCTCAGACACGGCCAGTCGCGAAAGGGTTTAGCGGGGTGGTGCATTGTCGCGGGCGGGATTGGGTGATAGTCTCTGGTGGTGCCGAACGACTCCCTGCCGCCGGTCATCGAGACGGAACGCCTGCGGCTTCGCGCCCACCAGGCCGGTGACTTCGCGGCGTGTGTGGCCATGTGGTCCGATCCGGCGATCACCCGCTATACCATTGGCAGCCCGTCGCCGCCGCCGCGCACCTGGATCAGGATTCTCGCATACCGCGGGCACTGGACGCTGCTTGGGTTCGGGTACTGGGCGCTCGAGGAGAAGGCCACGGGGCGGTATATCGGCGACATCGGATTCGCCGAGTTCAAGCGGGACATCCAGCCTTCTATAGAAGGGATGCCTGAACTCGGCTGGGCGTTGATCGCCGAGGCGCACGGCAAAGGCTACGCCACAGAGGGGTTGCGGGCGGCGGTCGCGTGGGGCGACAGTCACTTTGGATCGGTGCGCACCGCGTGCATCATCCACGAGGAAAACCAGCGATCGTTCCGGGTCGCGGAGAAGCTCGGCTACAAAGAGCTTTTCAGGACATCGAAGGACGGCGAACCCGAGGTCGTGCTCGTGCGCTCTCCGACAGTCGGAGGGTGACGGAAGTCAGCCTCGCGGGGTTCGTCTGTCATGACCATCCTGGCCGACATCCGCTACTCGCTCCGCGGCGTGCGCCGGTCACCCGCATATGCCGCCGTCGCAGCGCTTACGCTTGCCGTCGGAATCGGCGCGACGACCGGCGTCGTCTCCATCGTCGACGCCGTGGTATTTCGCGCGCTCCCGTATCGCGACGCGGCCTCGCTCGGCGCGATGTTCGAGCGTACGGACAAGGGCAACGGACGCACCCCCTCGTACCCGGCGTACAAGGACTACGTCGGCGCAGTGGGCGGCCCGATCGCGGGGATCGCGTTCGGCCACGGCGGACCAGTGCCGTATCGCACGGCGAACGGCCTCGAGCGGCTCATCGCCTACCGCGTCACTCCCGGCTTCTTTCCGTTGATGGGCACGCACCCGCTGCTTGGACGCGAGTTCATGCCAGCCGAAGAGCGCAGCGGCGGCGCTGCGGTTGCCGTGCTCTCGTATGGCCTTTGGCGCCAGGAGTTCGGCGGCGACCGTGCCGTGGTTGGCCGCACGATCGATCTCGACTCCGTTCCGACGACGATCGTCGGCGTCATGCCGCAGGAGTTCGACTACCCGGAAGGCACGCAGCTCTGGATGCCGATCGCACCGGTTGAGTCGCGGTGGGAGCCGCTGCTGAGCCGCGAAGTGCACGCCGACAGCCGCACAATCGTGCGACTGCGATCGCCGCGCGATTCGGCGGCGGCCGCCGCGGCGCTCGGTGTGGTCGCTGCGCGCCTCGCCAAGGAGTATCCCGAGTCGTCCGCGCATTGGACGGGCGCCGACTTCTGGCCGATGCGAACGCAGGTGATCGGCGACATCGGCGGCACGCTGTACACGCTCGCCGGCGCGGCGACGCTGGTGCTGCTCCTCGCCTGCGCAAATGTCGCGACGCTCGCGCTCATTCGCGGCTCGGTGCGGTCACGCGAGCTCGCGGTGCGCGTCGCGCTCGGTGCAACCAGGGCGCGAATCGCGCGGCAGCTCGTCGCCGAGGTCGCGGTGATCGCGTTCGCTGGTGCGGCGGCGGGGATGGCGTTCGCGGCGGTGATTGTCCGCACAGTCCGCCACCTGATGGGCGCGCAACTGCCACGATCGTCGGAGCTCGTCGTCGACGGGCGCATGTATGCGATCGGCATCGCGGTTGCACTCGTCGCGACAATGGTTGTGAGCCTCGCGCCGGTCATGCGCTCGACGCGCACCGCGGTGGCGCAGCGCCTGCACGGATGGAGTCATGGTTCAGGGATCGCGCCGCGTGATTCGGTCGTGCGAAGCGGCCTCGTGGCGGTGCAGGTCGCGCTGGCGGTCACCCTCCTGCTTGGTGCGGGGCTGCTGCTGCAGAGCTTCCGGCGTCTCTATGCGATCCCGGACGACTACGACAGCGCGCACATCGCCACAGCCGCGATCTTTCCGCCGTCGCCCGCGTATGACCGTCCCGCCGACGCGGCGGCGCTATATGACCGGCTGAAGACGGCGGTTGCGCGTGTACCCGGAGTCGACGCCGTCGCGATCGTGAACCACATCGGCGGACGTCTCCCGACGCGCGTGGAGATTCCCGGGCGCCCCTCGGACGGATCGACGCGCAGCACCGCGTACTACGTCACGGCGTCGGATGAGTATCAGCGCGCGATGGGCTTTCGCATGATCCGCGGACGATGGCTCAACGGCGCCGACATGCGCGCGCCGGAGGCGTCGGGCTTCGTCATCAACGAGGCCATGGCCGCGCGCTTCTTTCCCGGTGAAAATCCGCTGGGACGCGTGATCACCGTGCATCGCACGTCGCAGGCGCGGCCGGACATCGGCCAGCCCATCAGCGGCCCCATCGTCGGCGTCATGGCCGACGTGCACTTTCACGGCCAGGAGAACCGCGTGGAGCCGGAGGTCTACGTGTCGTACACGCGCGAGGTGTGGCCCTGGGTCACGCTCGTTGCGCACGCGGCAAAGCCTGCGGAGGTCGCGCCCGGCATACTCAAGGCAATCCTTGGGGTGGATCCCAACATTCCGCTCAGCGCCGGCAACACGTTCTCCGGCGTCGAGACGCCGCGGCCGCGGGGAGGGTTCGACCGCCGCGAACTTACGCTCACGATGGTCGGCGCGTTCGCGGCGGTCGCGCTCCTGCTCGCCGCGATCGGACTCTATGGCGTCGTGGCGTACGGCATCACGCAGCGGACGCGAGAGCTGGGAATCCGCATGGCGCTCGGCGCCACGCGCGGCAACGTCGCGTGGCTCGTGCTGTCGGGGGTCGGCAAGCTCGTCGCCGCCGGCATCGCGGCCGGACTCGCCGGCGGGTTTGCGGCGACGCGGCTGATTCGGTCGCTGCTGTTCCATACGGCGCCAACTGATCCAATGACGTTCGTCGCGGTTCCGGTGGTTCTCGCGATCGTTGCACTTGGCGCCGCGTGGTTGCCGGCGCGGCGTGCGATGCGGCTCGAGCCGACGATCACGTTGAAGGCGGACTGACGCGTCGTCCTGCGCGCCATGCGAGGGACTGATCCGCTCGTCCGGCCGCGTCTATTCCTTCCGTCTTTGGCTCGTCCATCATCGTTGAAAATGTCCGGCACCAGGGCGCGACCTCCGAACGGTCCGGCACACTGACAGTCTTTCGACTTCCCTGATCGCTACGCCTCGCGTTCAAACGCGACTTCAGTCGTCAGGCTCTGTGTGTCGCGGAACACCGTCGCCAGCGCCGCGGTCCTTCCACCGCTGCGGTAGCTGATCGCACAGTCGCGGGTCTCGGCATCCAGTTGTCCCTCGAACACCGCCTCGTCCCAGCGCTCGGCGTGGCCAACGTAGGCGAAACTGACGTCGTACTGATCGGTCCAGAAAAACGGCACGGCGTCGAAACGCTCGCGCGCACCGAGGATGTTCCGTGCCGCGGTCTGCCCCTGCCGCTCCGCAACGACCCAGTGTTCCACGCGAATCCGCTCGCCGCTCGCGAGGTCGGGGTAGCGCGCGATGTCGCCGGCCGCGAAGATGCCGGCGACGCTCGTTTCCAGGTACTCGTTCACGACCACGCCGCGGTCGAGCGCGAGCCCGGCTTGCTCCGCGAGCGCGATCGACGGGCGAACGCCGATGCCGACGACGACCAAGTCGGCCGTGAGTTGCTCGCCATTTTTCAGCGTGACGTGATCTTCGTCGATCGACACCGCGGTCGTGCCGAGGTGGAAGGTGACGCCGTGCTGTTCGTGCAGCGAGCGGATGAACGTGCCGGCCTGTTCGCCGAGGACTTTGAGCATCGGCACCGTCTCGGGCGCGACGACGTGCACCGCGATCTCGCGCGCCCGCAGCGAGGCCGCGACTTCGAGACCGATGAAGCTCGAGCCGATCACCACGGCGCGCCTGGCCTCTTGCGCGGCGGCGAGAAGCGTTTCGCCGTCCGCCATCGTGCGCAGCGTATGCACATGCGAAAGGTTCGCCCCCGGAATGTCCAGTCGGATCGGCTCGGCGCCGGTAGCGAGGAGCAGCGCGCCGTAGGAAAGGTGACTGCCGTCTGCGAGGGTCACGCTCCGCACGACGGAGTCGATCGCGGTGACGCGCGCACCGAGTTTCAGTTCGATCTTCCGCTCTTGATAGAATGTGGGCGGCCGGAGAACCACGTATTCGGCGGGTGCGGCGCCGGTGAGAAAGCCCTTGGAAAGATTCGGCCGGTCGCAGGGCGGTGACGTGTCCGCACTGAGCATCGTGATGCGGCCGGTGTATCCAAGGCGGCGGAGCATTTCCGCGGCCGCGGTACCGGCCGCGCCGCCACCGATGATCACCACCGAATCAGGGCGACCGCTCCTGCTCGCGGCGGCGGACGGAGCCGCGGGATCACGCTTCGTGCCGATGTGCACGCTGCCGCCGCGCTGCTCGACATTCCAGCACGGGATCGCGTCGAGCGCCGGCGCTCGAACGGCCTCGCCGGTGCGAAGACTGAAGCACGCGTGATGCCAGGGACAGCGGATTGTCTCGCCGACTACGAGGCCGTCCGCGAGCGGGCCGCTCCAGTGCGTGCAGGTTGCGCCGACCGCGAAGAACTCGCTCCCGCGGCGCACGAGGAGCACGGGCTCGCCGTGTGCGTGGCCAAGCAGTGAAGCGCCATCGGCGATGGTGGAGGCGGCGACTCCTGCGGTGAGGTCCGGGCCGGCGAGCGTGTCGTTGTTCACGCGATGTCCTCGGTTCGCGGTGAGCCGCTGGTGGGCGGCGGGTCAACGTCAAGTATACAGGGAGCTCGCGGCATCGCGCGCGTGGGTGCACAAACCAATTGGCCGTTCCGGACATCTCATCAAGCGGCCCCCAACGCGAGTCGCTCTTGCTTCAGGACATCCGCTTCGCCATCCGCACGCTGATCAAGAACCCGGCGTTCACCATCGCTGCCGTGCTGTGCCTCGCGCTCGGCATCGGCGTGAACGCCACGATCTTCAGCTGTGTGCGCGCGACGCTGTTGCGTCCGTTTCCGTATCGCAATCCCGACCAACTCATGGCGATCGGCGAGTCGAACCCGGTCCGTGGATGGCGCATGAACTCCGTGTCGTACCCGAACTTTCGGAGCTGGCAGGCGGACAACCGCACATTCGAAAGCATCGGCATTTACACGGGTGCGTCGTTCAATCTGGCGAAGGACGACGGCGCGGATTACGTGCAGGGCGCGAACGTTTCGTGGACGATGTTCCACACGCTGGGTGTTGCCCCGGAGCTCGGCCGCGATTTCCACGAGGACGAAGACCGCGTCGGCGCGCCGCGCGTGATCATCCTCAGCGACCGCATCTGGCGCGAACGCTTCGGCGGCCGCGCCGACGCGCTCGGACAGGAACTCATGGTGAACGGCGTCCCGTACCAGGTGATCGGCGTGATGCCGCCGGGGTTCGAGTTTCCGGAAACCGCCGGTGCGTGGACCACCGTACGGCTCGACCCGCTCCAGAGCCGCGGCAACCACTCGTGGCGCGTGATCGGCAGGCTCAACCCGTCTGCTTCAATCCAACAAGCCCGCGGTGACCTGGAGCGCATCGCCGCGCGGCTCGCCACGCAGTACCCGAACTCCAACACCGGCTGGAGCGTGGACGTCGAGACGATTCGCGAGTACGCCGTGCAGAACCTCCGCACGGTGATGCTGCTCATGATGGCGTCGGTGGCGTTCGTCCTGCTGATCGCCTGTGCCAACGTCGCCAACCTGCTTCTTGCGCGGACCGCTTCGCGCTCGCGTGAGATTGCCGTGCGCGTCGCGCTCGGGGCGGACCGCTGGCGCATCGTGCGCCAGTTGCTGACCGAGAGCGTGATCGTTGCGCTCGCCGGTGCGGTGCTTGGCGTCGCGATGGCGCTGGCGTTCCTGCAGTGGATCAAGGCCAGTATCCTGGGCGGCATTCCGTTCTGGATGCAGTTCACGGTCGACGGGCAGGTGTTGCTGTTCACGGGCGCGGTGGCGGTGGGCACCGCGTTCCTGTTCGGGCTCGCGCCCGCGATCCAGTCCGCTCGCCCCAACCTGAACGAAACGCTGCGGGACGCCGGTGCGCGCGGCGCCACGGCCGGCCGTGCGCGGCAGCGGTTGCGCGGCGCGCTCGTCGTCGGCGAGATCGCGCTTTCGCTGGTGCTGCTCACCGGTGCCACCCTGCTCATTCGCAGCTTCGTCGGCATGCAGCACATGCAGCCCGGATTCGATTCGTCCAACCTGCTCACGATGCGCGTGACGCTCACCGGGCCGGCATACGACTCGACGTACAAGCGCTTCGCCTTTTTCGATCAATTCCTCGCGAGGCTCAACGCGCAGCCCGGCATCGTATCGGCATCGATAGCGAACAACATTCCGCTGAGCGGGAACAACAACAACAACTTCTTCAATGTCGAGGGCCAGGACGCCGCGCTCGGCGCCGAACCGCTGCTCGAGGTGCGCTGGGTGTCGCCGCGGTATCTGGAGACGCTGCACGTTCCGCTCGTGGTCGGGCGGATGTTCACGCAGCAGGAATGGGCGGACAGCGGCGCGGCGGGGCGCGTGGCCGTCGTGAACCAGTTCATGGCGCGGAAGTTCTGGAAGAATCCCGAGAACGCGATTGGGAAGCGTTTCACGTTCGGGAACGCGACGGACACGTCGCGTCAGTGGATCACGGTGGTCGGTGTCGCGGCGGACATCAAGGATCGGCAGCTCACCTCCGATCCCGACTTGCAGGGCTACATGCCGTACCGTCAGGGCGGGTGGAACTCCGCGGCAATCGTCGTTCGGACGAGCGGCGACCCTGCTGCGGCGAGCCGGACGGTGCTCGCGGCGCTCAAGCAGAGCGACCCGCGCCTGCCGGCGTACCGCGTGATGAGCATGGACGCGAACATCGCGCAGTCGTACTGGCAGCAGGCACTGTACGGAAAACTCTTCGGCGCGTTTGCGCTGATTGCGCTCGTACTGGCCGGGGTCGGCGTGTACGGCGTGATCGCATACACCGTGTCACAGCGGACGCAGGAGCTCGGCGTGCGCGTGGCGCTTGGCGCGCAGCGCGCGGACGTGCTGCGTCTCGTCGTGGGCCACGGTGCGGTTCTTGGTGCGGCGGGGATCGGGATCGGACTTGGCGGCGCGCTCGTCGTCACGCGCTTTCTGCGGACCCTGCTGTTCGGCGTGTCACCGTTCGACCCTGCGAGTTTCATCGGAGTGTCGCTGCTGCTCGGCGGGATCGTGCTGATCGCGAGCTACATTCCGGCGCGCAAGGCGATGGGCATCGACCCGGTCGAGGCGCTGCGGGCAGAATAACCGGTTTCACTGGCGGTCGGGGCATGATGTATTCATGTTCGCGGGGTATGATTGCATGATGCCCACTCCGAACGACCACCGTGAGAATGGCGCGCCCGCGCGAACGACGTCGCCGCGCAGCTGCGGAGCGTGCGCCGGCCACCCGGACCGCCGGATGTTTCTGTCTGCCGCCGCGGCGGCGGCCGTTCTCGCCGTGCTCGACGGATGCACTACCTCACCCAGCGGGATGTTCACCGGTGCGTTCGGCGGTCCGTTTACGGTGACTGTCGCAAATTTCGGCGCTCTCGCGATGGTGGGCGGTGTCGCACGCGTTGACAGCGGTACGGGCGCACCGACAGCGCTCTATCGCAGCAATGCGTCAACGTTCATCGCTCTTTCGATGATTTGTCCGCACGCGGGCTTCGCCCCGATCGACATCACCTCGGACGGCTTTCACTGCCCGGCGCACGGCTCATCGTTTTCCAAGTCTGGCGCGTTGCTGGGTGGGCCGGCCGCGACGGGCCTCACATCATTCGCCGCGATGTACGACGCGGCGGCCGGCACCGTTACCATCAACCGTCCCTCGTGACATTCAAATGCCCAATATCGGCTACTTCCATCCCGAGATCGTCCATTTCGTCATCGCCGGCGCGGGACTCGGCATCTTCTTCCGCTGGCTATCACTCACTGGAAAGCTCCAGTGGACGAACGGTGCCGCGACGGCCCTGATCCTCATCGGCGCGGTCGCCGCCTGGTTCGCCGTCCAGTCAGGGTCCGACGCGCACGGTGCCGTGGAGCGGATCCCCGGTGTTGCGCGCGCCGTGCAGCTCCACGAGGACGCGGGGCATGATGCCCGCAACGTGCTGCTGCTGCTTGCGGCGTTTGAGCTGGTCGCGCTCGTTCCCGCGCTCGCGAAGTGGCGCCGGTTTATCCTCGCGGCCTCGGCGGCCATTGGCGTCGTGGGCGCGTACGAAATCTACAATGTCGGGCATCTTGGTGGAGAAATCGTGTACGCATACAGCGGCGGCGTCGGGATCCGCTCCGGCGACTCGACCGACGTCAACCGGATGGTGCTCGCGGCGATGTACGATCGGGCGCAGCTCTACCGTGCTCAGAAGAATACCGAAGGCGCCGCAGATGCGTTTGCGAAGCTCGCGGCCCAGTTTCCGGCCGATCAGTCCGTGCAGCTCCTTGGAGTGGAATCGCTGCTTCAGGACAAGAAGGACTACGCCGCCGCGCTGGCGGCATTGAAACGAATACCCGCGCCAGGCGACAGCGACCGCACGCGGACACGCTACGAGACCGATCGCGCGGATGCGTTCGTGGGGGCGGGGCAGACGGACTCTGCGCGCGCGATCCTGACGGATCTCGCGAAGCGGTTTCCCACGAGCAAGCGGATCCAGGATAAACTTGCCAAGCTGAAGTAGCGCGTCGGGACGCGAGCGATCATGTCTGCTCGTCGCATGTGCCGCGGATCGCCATGGGCCATCGTCCATTGCGCAGGCGTCGTGCTCGCCGCGAGCGTCGTGATACAGCCGCTCGCGGCACAGCCTGCCGCGATGCGCGACTCTGCGACGCACGCGACACCCGTCCCGATTCTTGCTGCCGGGTTCGCTGCAGGCGCACTCGCCGCGATGCCGATCGACGCGCGCTGGGATGGCATCGTCGGCGCGGGCGGTCCGCAAGGCTCGCACTTCCTTCGTGAAGCCGACCGGCTGGGCGACAACTGGGGGTCGCCCGGTGCGATCGTCGCTGCCGGCACGTTGTGGCTCGGCGCGCGCGTCGTCCACGACTCGGTGCGTGCGCGGTACGGCGCGCGCGCACTCGAGGCGCTCGCGCTGAGCGGAACGATCACGGGCGCGATCAAGGGGATCGCGGGGCGCGCCCGGCCATACGCCGATCCGGGCCAGCCGGGAAGCTGGGTCATCGCGCGCGGCGTTCGCGACGGGCGGTATCAATCGTTTCCCTCCGGTCACGCGACCGCGGCGTTTGCGTTCGCATCCGCGATCGCGTCGCAGCTGGAGCGGGATCGCGCACCGATCAGGCACTGGGCCGGTCCCGTGCTCTACGGGCTCGCCGCTGTCACGGCGTTGTCGCGGACATACGACCACGACCATTGGGCGAGCGACGTGATTGCGGGCGCCGGCGTCGGCACGCTGAGCGGACTCGTCGTATCACGGTGGCACGACGCGCATCGCGGAAGCTGGATTGACAAGGTCCTGCTCGGGCGATGATTCAGGTCCGGGCTGCGAATGCGCCCGCTCGCTCCGCGCGGTTGCGGCGCGCTCCCTGAGGTGACCCCTGAAGAGCGGCCAGCGGGTCTGCACGAACACGTCGAGCGTGGTGAGCGGATCGTCCAAGTTCAGAGCCGCGACAAGGCGCGGCACTCCGACCTGCACGACCGCCAGTGAATCGAACACTGTTTCGATCAGTCCCGTCTTCGACCCGAACTGGTGGTAAATATAGTGAAATGCACGCTCGTTCTGATGGCGGTGGACGGCAACAACGCACTCGGAGGATCTCATGATGATATACAAGACCGCGCTGTTCCTGCATGTAGCCGGCGTCTTCGCCATCGTCGCGGTGTTCACCGGCCTCGCCGGGTCGTTGACGGCGATAGGCGTTGCCCTTGCCATTGGCGTCGGGTCGAGCGTCGTCGCGCAGCGCACGGAGCCGGTGTCAAATGAAGCGGTACCTGCATGACGAACGCGATCTGTCTGGTCACGGGGAGTTCGCGCGGTATCGGCGCGGCGGTCGCCAGGGCGTTTGCGCGTGACGGCATGCGCGTCGTATTGCACGGTCGCGACGATGCCGCACTCGCGCGCGTCAAGGCGGAAATCGCCGCGGAGGGTGGGCGCGCCCTGGCGCTCCGTGCCGATCTCACGCGGTTTGCGGAGATCGAGGCGCTCCGCCAGACCGTCGAGAACGAGTGGGGGCCGATCGACATCCTGGTCGCAAACGCCGGCGGCAGTTTCACGCCACCCGGTCCGCTTGAGGAGATCACGGAGGACGGATGGCGGGCGTCGGTCGAGGGCAACCTCACCGCGACGTTCCTGACCATCAAGAGCGTGCTTCCGGGGATGAAGGCGCGTCGCGCGGGGGCGATCATCACCATGTCGTCCGCGGCAGCAAGGCGGCCGCATCCGCAATCGCCGGTGCCATACGCCGCAGCGAAAGCGGGCATACAGATGCTCACGCAGCACCTGGCCGCTCAGGTCGGACCATTTGGAATTCGCGTGAACTGCATTGCACCCGAGACGATCCTCACCGAGCGGAACATCGAGAGGATCCCAGAGCAGCAAAAGGCGGCGCTCACTGCTGATCATCCGATGCGGCGTCTCGGCACACCAGACGACGTCGCTCGCGCCGCGCGCTTTCTCGCATCCGGCGATGCCGGATGAATTACCGGCGTCATCCTGGACGTTGCCGGCGGTGCGGTCATGGTGTGAGCGGCAGGACTCAGCTAATCGCCGAAGTTCACCGCCGTGGTATTGCCGCCGCAAACGACGACGCCAACGTGTTCGTTCGCTGCCGGCGCGTATCGCCCCGAGCGAAGCGCCGCGAACGCCGCGGCGCCTCCCGGCTCCGCGACCACGCGCAGCAAGCGCCACAGCTCGCGCTGCGCCTCGCGGATCTCATCGTCGCTGACGAGGATCGTGCGCTTCACCATTGCCTGCGCGAGCGGAAACATGATCGACCCCACGCGGCGCGGCGCCAGTGAGTCCGCTGCAATGCCGCCCGCCTCGGCGTCCACGGGCGCACCGGCTTCGAGCGCCTTGGTGAGCGTGGGAGCGGCGGCGGGTTCGACACCGACGATAGCGGGCGCAGCACCAGATGCGCCCGCATGCCACGCGGCGACTCCGCCGATCAATCCACCACCGCCGACGGCGATCAGGATCGTATCGACACCGGGCGCCTGCTCCTCGAACTCGGCGGCGAGCGTTCCCTGTCCGAGCAGCGTCTCGACCTGCTCGAACGCGTGAATGCCCAGCGCGCCGCTCGTCGCGAGATAGCTCTCGCTCGCCGCAAGCGCGTCCGCGTAGCGGTCGCCCGCGACGACCAGCTCGGCGCCGTAATCGCGGATCTGCCGCATCTTGGCGGGCGATGCGACGGAGGGAACGAAGATCCGCGCAGGGACTTTGCAGCGCATCGCCGCGTAGGCCACGGCCGCGCCGTGGTTTCCTCCCGAGGCGGCGACGACGCCGGCCGCCGGCACGGGGCGCGTGAGGAGGTTCGTGAACGCACCGCGCGCCTTGAACGAACCGGCGTGCTGGAGGAGCTCCAGCTTGAGAGTGATGCGAACGTCCGGATCGAGGCCGAGTTCGTCTCCCGCGAGTTCAATGACCGGCGTGCGCCGGATGAACGGGCGGATGAGCTCGGCGGTGCTCCGGATGCGGGCGCGGGTCAGGCCGGCGGAGTTGACTGGTGGCATTCTTGAGGCTCCAGGGTTACGGAGGAAAATATCACCGGGCCTGACTGGCGTACGCCATTCGTGTGATGGTTGCCTGGTCACTCGCTCCGTACTCTCTGAGTGAGCTCCGGTGCCCCTCCGGCTGGAGCCCTCCCGCGCCGCGAACCGCGCATCCCCCGCGACAGAGAACGCCAAGCGATGTCGATTGTAGCCTCGAAACAATCCGAGGGGCGCGAGATCAGTCAGGACCTCCAGCAGACCGGGGCCCTGCAGAGCGCGATCTTCAACAGCGTCAACTTCTCAAGTATCGCGACGGATGCGAAGGGCGTCATCCAGATCTTCAACGTCGGCGCCGAGCGGATGCTCGGCTATACCGCCGCGGAAGTGACGAACAAGATGACTCCGGCCGACATCTCCGACCCGCGTGAGATCGTCGCGCGGTCGAGAGCGCTGAGCGCCGAGCTCGGCACATCCATCGCGCCCGGCTTCGAGGCGCTCGTGTTCAAGGCCTCGAGGGCGATCGAGGACATCTATGAACTGACCTACATCCGCAAGGACGGCACCCGCTTTCCCGCGGTCGTATCCGTGACCGCGCTGCGTGACTCGCAGCGCACGATCATCGGCTACCTGTTGATCGGGACCGATAACACCGCGCGCCAGCAGGTGGAGGAGGAGCGGAAGAAACTCGAGCAGGCGCTGCAGCAGAAAAACGTGGAGCTGCAGGCCGCGAGCCGGATGAAGTCGGAGTTTCTCGCCAATATGTCGCATGAGCTGCGCACGCCGCTCAACGCGATCATCGGCTTCTCCGAAGTGCTCAGGGACGGTCTCGTGGGTGCGCTGACCGCCAAGCAGCGCGGGTTCATCGACGACATCTTCGGGAGCGGCACGCACCTCCTGTCCCTCATCAACGACATCCTCGATCTCTCGAAGGTGGAAGCGGGGAAGACGACGCTCGACCTCGAGGCCGTGGATGTCCTGTGGCTCTTCGAAAACAGTCTGTCCATCGTCAGGGGAAAGGCGGCTGCGCGCCGCATCAGCCTTCACATGGACATCGCCGCCGGTCTCGGCATGATGAAGGCCGATACGCGCAAGGTGAAGCAGATCGTCTACAACCTTCTTTCCAACGCCGTCAAGTTCTCCGTCGATGGCGGCCAGGTCACGCTTCAGGCGAGCCGCTGTGTGCGCTCAGCTGTCGGTCGGATGTCCGGCCCGGGGCTGGCGCGCAGCCTTCCGCTCCCGGAGAACGAGTTCACCGATTTTCTCGAAATCAACGTCATCGACAGCGGGATCGGCATTTCGCGCGATGACCTCGGACAGCTCTTCAAGCCGTTCAGTCAGATCGACAGCGGACTCGCGAGAAAATTCGATGGAACGGGACTCGGGCTGGAGATGGTCAGGCTCCTCAGCGCACTGCACGGCGGGACGGTCGCCGTGGAGAGCGAGGTCGGTGCGGGCTCCCGATTCACCGTCTGGCTTCCGATTCGGGCCACGACGGACGCCGACGTGGCGCCGCTGAGAGTGTCCGGAGGGGCTCACAGGGATGCGCTCGCCGGAAAACTGATCGCGCTCGTCGCCGAGCTCGGCCTCATCTCTCAGTCGCGCGGGCCGGCCATCGCACCGGACGAGACGGCGGCGACGTGACATGGCGACCATTCTCGTCATCGAAGACAACGCGGCCAACATGACGCTGACGACATTCCTGCTGCAATCGGCGGGTCACACGGTGCTCGCGGCAACGGATGCCGAGACCGGACTCACGCTCGCGCACGATGCACATCCGAGCCTCGTGCTCATGGATATCCAGCTGCCTGGCATGGATGGTCTGGAGGCCACCGCGCTCCTGAAGCGCGACCGCGCCACCCACGACATCCCAGTGATCGCGCTCACCGCGCTCGCGATGAAGGGCGATGAAGAGCGCATTCGCGCGGCGGGATGCGACGGATACATCGCCAAGCCGATGCACTACAAGGAATTCCTGAAGGAAATCGCGCACCGGCTGGCACTCGAGTGAATCCGCGCCCCGGCCTCGCCGATCGTCCCGGGCGCATACTCGTCGTCGACGACGAGCGCCAGAACAGGGCGCTGCTCGAAGTGATGCTCGCACCGGAGGGGTTCGACGTGCAGACCGCTGCCAGCGGTGAGGACGCGCTCGCCCTCGTAGCCCAGCAGCCGCCCGACCTGATCCTGCTCGACATCATGATGCCGGGCATGGACGGCTACGAAGTGGCGCGGCGCGTGAAGGGCGCGCCCTCTACACGCAACATCCCGATCATCATGGTCACCGCGCACGGTGATCGCGCCGCAAGAATGCGCGGCCTCGGCGCCGGTGCCGAGGACTTCCTGAGCAAGCCGGTGGATCGCGCGGAGCTGTCCGTCCGAGTGAAGAACCTGCTTCGGCTCAAGGCATACGGCGACTACTACAGCAAGTACAGCGAGTCGCTCGAATCACAGCTCCGCCAGTCGCAGAAGATGGAGGCGCTCGGCCAGCTCGCCGGCGGTGTCGCGCACGACTTCAACAACCTGCTCACCGTCATCATGAGTTACGCCGATCTGGTGATGCGCGACCTGTGCCCTGGCGGTACCTCGCACGATGACCTGGTGCAGGTGGTGGTGGCCGCCACGAGCGCGGCGGCGCTCACGCGGCAGTTGCTCGCATTCAGCCGAAATCAGGTGCTCCAGCCGACGGCGGTCGATGTCAACGAGCTCGTCGGAGGCACGGAGAAGATGCTGGCCAGGCTCATCGACGACACGGTCGACCTCGTCACCGTTCTCGCTCCGACGCCAGCCATTGTATGCGCCGATCGCGGCCAGCTCGAGCAGGTGCTGATGAACCTCGTCGTCAACGCGAGAGATGCCATGCCAAAGGGTGGACGCCTTACGATCACGACAGAGGAGGTCGACGTTGACGGCCTGGCGGTGAACGATGTTGCGGCCGGCTCGTACGTCGCGGTCGCCGTGTCGGACACAGGCACCGGCATGGACAATGCCACCAAGGAGCGACTCTTCGAACCGTTCTTCACGACGAAGGGGCCGGGGAAAGGAACGGGCCTCGGCCTCGCGACCGTGTATGGAATCGTCCAGCAGAGCGGTGGTTTCATTCGCGTGGAGAGCGTGCTCGGGAGCGGAACGACGTTCCGCGTGCACCTGCCGCGCGTTTACGATCCCTTGACGACTCCAGCGAGTGCCGCGCCGACGATTGCTTCGGCCTCCGCCACGATCCGGTCGAGCGCGACCCGGCCGCCGAAGGTCTCAGCATAGATCTTATAGATGTCCTCCGTTCCAGACGGGCGCGCCGCGAACCATCCGGTTTCGGAACTCACCTTGATCCCGCCGATTGACGCGTGGTTACCGGGCGCCTCGCTGATGACGCTCACGACCTTTTCACCGGCGAGTTCGGCACAGGTCACGTCGGCCGGCGCGAGCTTCGCGAGGCGGCTCTTCTGTTCTGCGCTCGCCGGCGCTTCGACTCGATCGTACGTGGGTTCACCGAAGGCGCGCGTGAGCTCGACGTATATCTCGCCCGGGTCGCGTCCCGCCGTCGCGGTGATCTCCGCCGCGAGCAATGCGGCAACCATGCCATCTTTGTCGGTCGTCCACACTGTTCCGTCGCGACGCAGGAATGTGGCGCCCGCGCTCTCCTCGCCGCAAAACCCGATCGACCCGTCCACGAGGCCGGGGACGAACCACTTGAAACCAACCGGTACCTCGCACAGTGGACGGCGCAGCTCAGCGGTGACTTTGTCGATCATGCTGCTGCTCACCACGGTCTTTCCCACGCCGGCGTCGGAGCGCCACTGCGGCCTGTTGCGGAACAGGTGGTGGATCATCACCGCCAGATAGTGGTTTGGCTGAAGCAGTCCCGCGCTGCGCGTGACGATGCCGTGGCGATCGTGATCGGCGTCGCACGCAAACGCAATCGCGAACTGGCCCTTGAGAGCGATCAAACGCTGCATCGCGTACGTTGAGCTCGGGTCGGTGCGGATCTGTCCGTCCCAGTCGACGGTCATGAAGCGAAAGGTCTGATCGACGACGTCGTTCACTATCGTGAGATCCAGCCTGTAGCGCTCGGCGATCGCCGGCCAGTAGCGGACGCCCGCACCGCCGAGCGGGTCGACTCCCAGATGCAGTCCGGCGGCGCGGATGGCATCCATGTCGAGTACGTTCGCGAGGTCGTCCACGTATGCGTTGAGATAGTCGTGCCGGTGCGTCGTGTCCGCGCTTAGCGCCCGCTCATATGGAACGCGCTTCGCGCCGGCGAGCGCGGTGTCGAGCAATTCGTTGGCGCGCGCGTCGATCCAGGCGGTCACGTCGGTGTCCGCCGGGCCGCCGTGCGGCGGATTGTACTTGAAGCCGCCGTCGCCCGGCGGGTTGTGCGACGGTGTGATCACGATGCCATCGGCGAGTCCCTCCGCGCGTCCGCGGTTGTAGCACACGATGGCGTGTGACACCGCCGGTGTGGGTGTGTACTCGTCGTTCGCGGCGAGCATGACCTCCACGCCATTCGCCGCGAGCACCTCCAGTGCGGTCACGCCGGCCGGAACGGAAAGCGCGTGCGTGTCGAGGCCGAGGAAGAGCGGTCCGTTGATCCCCTTGCTTCGGCGATAGCGACAGATCGCCTCGGTGATTGCGATCAGGTGCCATTCATTGAACGTCCGGTCGAAGGCGGAGCCGCGATGACCGGACGTGCCGAACGCCACTCGTTCAGCAGGGACGGTCGGATTGGGGCGCTCGGCGTAATACGCAGTCACGAGCTTCGATACATCGAGCAGCATGGCGACCGGCGCGGGGCGGCCGGCGAGGGGACTGATCTTCATGTGGCACCGAGTATGACGCGTATGCGATGGGCTGCGCCGTCGTCAACGAGCGGAACGCCGGCACGGTCGGCGAGTGCCGCGCCGTCGAGTTCGAGCGCCGCGACGCCTCGCGATACACTGTTGGGATTCTCGACCACTATATCATATCGTGCCGAACCGTGCCGGACGGTTGCGGAGAAGCCTGGCCACGCCGCGGGAATGCATGGATCGATCATCAACCGCGCTCCCCGCACGCGGATGCCGAGCACCCACTCCACGCCCGCGCGATAGAGCCAGCCCGCGGAGCCGCTATACCAGGTCCAGCCACCGCGCCCGACGTGCGCGGCCGCCGAGTACACGTCGCCGACCGAAACGTACGGTTCGACCCGGTAGCGCTCCACGTCGGACGGCGTGGACGAGTGCGTGACCGGATTGAGCATCCGGAGCAACTCGTGCGCCTTGTCGCCATCGCCCAACTCGGCGAACGCAATCACGGACCAAACTGCGCCGTGAGTGTACTGCGCGCCGTTTTCGCGCACGCCGGGAACGTATCCCTTGATGTAGCCGGGCTGGAGAGCCGTGTGGTCGAACGGCGGGGTCAGGAGGAGGATCATCTGGTCGTCGCGCCTCACCAACCGCTGGTCGAGCGACGCCATCGCTTGTCGTGCGCGCGCCGGATCGCCAGCGCCGCTCATCACACTCCATGACTGCGCGATAGAGTCGATCTCGCAGGCATCGGCTCCGGCGTGGCCAAGTGGCGAGCCGTCGTCGAAGTATGCGCGGCGATACCATTGTCCGTCCCAGGCCTCGCGGTCAACGGCTGTTGCGATCGCCGCGGCATGACTGGTCCACGCAGCGGCTCGCGCGGTCTCTCCGCGCGCTTCCGCCACCGGCGCCCACTGTGCGAGCACGTGCTGGAGAAACCACGCGAGCCAGACGCTCTCGCCCCTTCCCTGGTCGCCGACGCGATTCATGCCGTCGTTCCAGTCTCCCGTTCCCATCAACGGGAGGCCATGAACTCCGACAGCGAGGCTGCGGTCCAGCGCGCGCGCACAGTGCTCGAAGAGCGTTCCCCGGTCGCCGGAAACGCGAGGTTCGAAGTATGAGGTGAGCTGGCCTGAGTTGAGCACCGCGCCTTCCATGAACGGAATCATCTCGTCGAGAATCGCGCGGTCTGCGGTTACCTCGAGATAGCCGGTGACTGCGTACGGCAGCCAGAGAAGATCGTCGGAGAAGCGCGTGCGGATGCCGCGGTCGCACGGTTCGTGCCACCAGTGCTGCACGTCACCCTCCACGAACTGGTGCGCGGCCGACCTGACGATGTGCGCGCGCGTCAGGTCCGGGCGCGCGACCGCGAGCGCCATGACGTCCTGCAGCTGGTCGCGGAACCCGTACGCGCCACTCGACTGATAGAACGCGGTGCGCGCCCAGAGCCTGCAGGCGAGGGTCTGGTAGAGGAGCCACTGGTTCAGCATCAAGTCGAGTGCGCGATCGGGCGTCGTTACCTGCACCGCGCCGAGGACCCGTGCCCACCCGTCGGTCACCACCCTGAGGCGCGCGTCGAGATCGTCGGACCTGTAACGCTGAATCAGTGCACGCGCCTTATCGCGAGTTTCTGCCTGGCCGACGAGCCAAACGATGGTCGCGGTTGCGCCCGCAGGGATTTCCAGCGTCGCCTGGAGCGCGCAGCAGGGGTCGAACGCAGCGCCCGTGCGTCCCGACAACTTGTCGCGCCGGTTGAGCGCGGCCGGGCTGCCCGCCGCGCCGTTGCGTCCGAGGAACTCCGTCCGGTCACCGGTCCATGCGGTCTGGACACCGCCCATGTCGGCGAATGCCACGCGATCGCCGAAGTCCCGGCTCCACGTGTTGCGTGCGAACATCGCGCCGGTCTCTGCGTCCATCTCGGTCGCGACGAACGGCGCCGTGGCGCTGCGCGACGTGCCGAGCACCCACTCGAGATATCCCGTCACCGTGAGGCGCTTCACCCGCGGTGAATGATTCGTCAGTGTGAGACGGGATATCTTGACCGAATCGTCCGCCGGCACGAACTGCAACAGGTCGAGCGCGACGCCGCGCGCGTCGTGCGCGCATCGCGAGTAACCGTGCCCGTGTCGTACGACATACGTCGCGCTCTCGTCACGAATCGGGAGCGGCGTCGGGCTCCACAGCACGCCGCTATCGTCGTCGCGAATGTACAGCGTCTCGCTTGGCGGGTCGCGCACGGGGTCGTTGGACCATGCGGTGAGCAGATTCTCCTGGCTGTTGAGCGACCAGGTGCACCCCGCTCCCGACTCGGACACGAGGCACCCGAAGCCGGCATTGGCGATCACGTTGATCCATGGCGCGGGCGTCCGCTGTCCGGCGCGGAGCACGATGACGTATTCGCGCGCCGCCGAGTCGAACCCGCCGAGGCCGTTGAAGAACTCGAGCGCGGCGAGTGGCGCCGGGGGTTCGGCGGTGCCTGTCGCCTCGGGCGTGGTGGCGTGCGGCACGCTCGCCGGCGCCTGCGCGGCTACCGCCGCGGATTCCGGACGGTACACGCGTCCCGCTTGCTCAGCAAGCGTCCCGCGCCGGCTCGACAGCTCCACGCGCGCAACGCTGCGAAGCACGTCCTGTTGAGCCGCAGTCGCGCGATCGGCGCGCAGCGTGAACACCCGTCCTTGCGCCTCGGACCCCTCGGCGCGCGGCATCGACTGGCTCGTGCGCACGATCGTCTCGATCAGCACCTGCAGGTCCTGGAGGTACGATGGCGCCCGGTCGTTGAGGATGACGAGATCGACGGCAAGGCGCTTCATTCTCCAATACTGGTGCGCGCGCAGCAGCTGGCGCACGATGCCGATGTCCTCGGCGTCGTCGATTTCGACGAGCACGATCGGGAGGTCTCCGGAGATCCCCAGCGCCCAGAGTGCCGAGACATTCTCCGGGCGCCGTGCGAGCACCTCGGCCGGGGCGCGGAATGCGCGATCGACGTACAGGATCGACCCGCCCAGCATCTGGAACAGGTGTGCCTCGTCGGTCGTGATGCCGAGATGGTGCAGCTGCACCTGCGCCTGCGTCCACGCGAGCGTTGCGACGCGCTCGAAGGTCGTGACGTCGTGGTACTTCTCGGCGAGGTCGAGCACGGCGCTGCGGGACGACCCGACGAGCGTGGTAAACACGAGGTGGACGGTCTTGCCGGGACGAATGCGCACGCGGCGTCGCAGGCTCACGATGGGATCGAGCACCTCGCCGGCTGTGTTCGACAGCGCCGCGTCGCTCGCGAGCGCACGAGGGTTGCGAAGTGTTCGTCCGCGTCCGATGAACTTTCCGCGATCCGTCTCCCACTCGAGCTTTCCAATTGCCTCGCCGTCCCGCGCGAGTACATGGGCGAGCCAGACCTCGGTGTCTGTATCCGACCGCGGCCGTCGGCTCGCAAGCAGCGTATCGCGCCTTGCGACACTCTCGGTTTCAATGGAGAGATTCGAGAAGGCGGGGTGCGCCACGTCCGCCGCGTGCGGAGCGAGGACGACTTCCGCGTAGGAGGTCACCTCGATGTCGCGCGTGCGCAGACTGCCGTTCGTGATCGATACCCGGCGGACTTCAGCGTCGTCTTCAGACGACACGATCACCTCGAGGCGCGTCGTGATGGCGCCGTCGCGACGGAGGAACTCCGCCCGGTCCTCGGCAAACGACACATCGTAGCTGTCCGGTGCCGCTCCGCTCGGCTGGAATCCGGCGGACCAGCTCTGCCCGCCCGCGACATCGCGCAGGAAGATGTACGCGCCGGTGTCGTCACCGGTCGCGTCTTCGCGCCAGCGGGTGACGGCCATCTCGTGACAGCGGCTGTAACCTGAGCCTGATGCGGTGACCATCACCGCATAGCGACCGTTGGAGAGGAGCTGTGTGCGCGGTACGGGAGAATGCGGCGACGAGAAGTGGCGGGTGTGCGGTGCAACCAGCTCCCGCACGTCGCCTCTCGAGGCGGCCGCGTCCACCCGCGGGCGTGCGACCGCGACGTCGCGTGGCGTGCGCTCCTGCAACAGGAGTTCACTGGCACGGATCATCGGCTCAGCGTGAAAACGGGTGCGCATGGCGCCGGCGTTCAGGGCGTTCGCGATCGCGACGATCGTCATCCCCTGGTGGTGCGCCATGTACATGCGCACCACCTCAAGCGTCTTTCCGGCCGGAAGGCGCTTGGGCGTGTAGTCGACTGATTCATAGAAGCCGTGCTGGCCGTCAGCGCCAGCGGCCGTCAGCGCGGCGAAATTGCGCAGCGCGTCGCGCGGCTCATACATCGCCGCGAGAGCGGTCGCGTAGGGAGCGACGACGACGTCATCGCTGAGCCCGCGGCGCAGTCCGAGGCCCGGCACGCCGAAACCGGAATACTGGTACGTCATGCCGAGGTCGCGCACGTTGTATCCCGACTCCGACATTCCCCACGGAACGCCTCGCTCGCCCGCGTATTCGATGTGGCGACGGATCGCGAGCCGGCAGGTCTGCTCGAGCAGGCTCCCGACCGGTGCCCGCATGAGCAGCCCGGGCATCAGGTACTCGAACATCGACCCTGACCAGGACATGAGGACGGAGTCTCTTCCCGCGGGCGTGAGCAGGCGGCCGAGGCGGAACCAGTGCCGCATGGGCACGTCACCCTTGGCGATCGCGATGAAACTGAGGAGCCGTGCCTCGGAGGCGAGGAGGTCGTAGCGGCCGTCGTCGAGTGATCCATCGGCGGCGCGATAGCCGATTGAAAAGAGCAGGCGCGTAGGGTCGAACAGAAAGCCAAACTCCGTCGCCGCGACCATCCCGAGCGCGTCGGCCGCCAGCGCGCGAAGCCGCGTGGCGAGCGTCGCGTCGCCCGCGGCGGGCCCGCCCGCGAGCTCGCGCAGGGCGCTCGCCAGCGTGATGAGCGCGCCGACGAGATTGCCGCTGTCCACCGACGAGACGTATTTCGGCTCGAGCGCGCGGAGATCGTGCGTGTCGTACCAGTTGAACAGATGTCCGCGGTGGTTTTCGAGCGTTCGGATCGTCCGCAGCGTCGCTTCGACGCGGTCCGTCAGCTCGTGCGCCGCGATCCAGGCAAAATCGTACGCAGCGACCGTCGCGAGCAAGTAGAGGCCGATGTTCGTCGGCGACGTCCGCTGGGCGATCACGGCCTGCGGTGTCTCCTGGAAATTGTCCGGCGGGAGGTGGTTGCTCTCCGCCGTCACGAATGTGGTGAAGAAACTCCAGGTGCGCCGTGCGATGAGCTCGAGCGCACGTCGTTCGGCGGGCGAGAGAGGGGCGACGCGCATCGCCGTACCGGCGCGGCTTGCACGGCGCGCGATCGCGGGCGCAAGCAGCCATACTGCGATCAGCGGGAGCGTGACCGGCCACGCGTTCGGGCGCCGCCAAGCCACGAGCGCGGCAGCCATCGCGGCGAACAGCGTGCCGCCCGCCATGCTGCGGTAGAATCCCCGCAGCGTGTCCGGAACACGCGTCGCCGAGAATTCGGTCGTTTGCCACTCCAGCATGCGCCGGTGTGTCACGTACAGCCGCGCGAGGGTACGCGTGACGGCGTCGGTCATCAACGAGGCCTGATGCGCCATGATCACGATCGTGAACGCCACCTGCCCACACGCCGCCCGGAAGTCGCGAGCGACCGCGCGGATGTGGCTTCGCTTGGAGATCCCGGATGTGCGCGGAACCAGGCCCGCGAGCGGGGCCACCATCGCCGGCACGAGGATCACCGTGAAGATGAATGCCGGCCAGAGCAGAGGGCCGGCACCCGGCCATGCCCATCCGGACAGCAGGATGAGGAACGCGGCCGGCATCGACAGCGTGCGCCGGAGATTGTCGATCATCTTCCAGCGGGCCACGACCGGGAGGCGCTCGCGCATGATCCACGGGAGCAACTGCCAGTCACCGCGGGCCCAGCGGTGGTGCCGTGCCGCACCGACGAGATAGTTCGCGGGCGCACTCTCGAACAATTCGACGTCGGTGACGAGGCCAGCGCGCGCGAAGAGGCCCTCGAAGAGATCGTGGCTCAGGAGCGTGTTCTCGGGAACGCGGCCCGCCAGCGACTCCTCGAACGCATCGATGTCGTAGATCCCTTTCCCGATGTACGATCCCTCGCCAAAAAGGTCCTGATATACATCCGAGACCGCGGCGGCATACGGATCAACCCCCGATCGTCCCGAGAACAGGCGCTGGAACGTGGATCCCGCGCGACCCGGGAGTGGCGCAGTGACGCGCGGCTGCAGCACGGCGTAGCCCTCCACCACACGACCCGTGCGAGCGTCGACGCGCGGCCGGTTGAGCGGATGCGCCATCGTGCCGACGAGACGATGGATCGCGCCGATCGGAAGCCGCGTGTCCGCGTCGAGCGTGACCACGTAGCGCACACCGCTCGGCGGGACCGGCCCGATGCCGTTCTCGGTGAGGAACGTCGTGTTCGCGCCACGGAGCAGGCGATTCAGCTCGTGGAGTTTGCCGCGCTTGCGTTCCCATCCCATCCAGACCTGCTCGCCTGGGTTCCACACCCGCCGACGGTGAAAGACGTAGAAGCGCGCGCCGCCGTCGGGTGCGGGACCGTGGCCGGAGTTCAGCCGTGCGATCCCCGCGCGAACGGCGGTAAGGATCGCGGCGTCGCCGTCCGTTGTTTCCGCCGGAGCGTCGACCCAGTCCGATACGAGTGCGAAGCGGACGTCGCCGTCCGGGTTTGCGAGATAGTGCACCTCGAGGCGTTCGAGTTGCGCCTCGACGTCTGCGAGCGAGGCCAGCAGCGTCGGGACGGCCACCAGCGTGCGCGCCACCTCCGGTACACCGCCGGGCCACTCGAGGCGCGGCAGGAGCGCCGGTGCGACGACGGCTGTGATGAGGCGGTTGAGCAGCGCGACGGCGAGATCGGACGCGGGCACGAGCGCGAGCACACCGAGCACGATCAAGCCGGCGAGCTCCGTCCGTCCGGCGGCCACGCGCATCGGCACCGCGAGGATGGCCGCGGTGAGCAGCAGCAGTGCACCCAGATATACGGGCGTCGCGCCGTCGGTCAGCGCGCGCCGCAAGCGGAGGATGGCCGGTTGACGGAATCCCAGCGTACGCTCGAAATCGCGCCGGCCCGCGCCGACGAGGTAGAATCCCGGGTCGGCTTCGCGAGCGTGCGACCCCTCGGCCGACTGCGCGCGCATCCGTCCGGCGCACGCGAGCGCGTGCCGCGTTACGTCGAGTTCCGCGCGCCCCGACCCTCGTGCAAGCGCTTCGATGGCGTGCCGGTAGTCGTCGCGACTCGCGAAGTCCATCGCAGCAAAATCGCTGCGCGCACGGAGTTCCCTGTCGACGAGGCTCACGTCTTCGAAGAACGCAGTCCAGTCGAGTGCCGACATCAGTCGCATGCTCGTGATGACGTTGCGCACGGTGACAGTCATCGCGGCCTGTCGTTGGTGTTCGACGAGCGCGATTTCGTCCGCCGTCGTGCGCTGCGCCGCGAGGCGCTGGTTCAGCCACGTGAGCGCGGGGGTCACTGCGGGGTCCTGATCGCGAAGCCGCTGCACGAGTTCAACGGCGAACGCGGTGACCAGGCGGGGATTGTCGTTTCGTGCGGTTACCGCGGCGAGACCGGGCGTTGCACGGCCGCCGAGGCCGAGGAATTCGTCGGCAAGCGCGTCGGCCTCGCGGCGGGCGTCGCGCCCGCGCACGATCGCGTCGGCGATGCGGCGCAGGTTCTCCACGAGCACAACGCGCAGGGAGATCGTCAGGGCCCATAGTTCGCCGATCGTGAGCGGCTGCACCTTCTGGTACGCCTGTACAAAGCGCCTGAGCGAGTCGGGATCGAAGCGGCTGTCGGTGTGGGCGACGTAGGCCCACGCGATGCCATACACTCGCGGAAAACCGGCGAGCGGCCCTCCGGCAAGCGATGGCAGTTCGCGGTAGAAGCCGACGGGGAGGTCGTCCCGGATCTCACGCAGCTGTTCGTCGACGACGAAGAAGTTGTCCACCAGCCATTCCGCCGCCGGAGTGATCCATCGTTCTTCGCGCAACGCCGCGGCAATCGCGCTGTTCGCGTCGCGCAGCACGCCGCCATTCTCCTCAACGCGGGGCAGCAGCGCGCGCTGTGGCGCGAGGCCGGCCGTGATTTTCTGCACAGCGGCGAGGCTAGCCGCGTGCTGCTCGAGCCTTTCTACGCCGAACAGTTCGGAACGTATCGGATCTTCAAGCGGAGCGAGCGACGGAAAGAAGAGCGGAAGCGAGACTTGCATCTTCAATGAATGTCGGCGCGTGCTGTCATCTGCTATCGCACGAAATGACTACACGCCCCGCCGCTCGCATCCGCTATCTTTGGAAGATGCTCATAGTTCCGTCTTGCGATGTGCGATGGTCCGGAGCAGGCCATTGATCGCCATGTGGAGCAGGGCGTAGACGGCCATCGCGATGAGAATGGGGAGCGCGAGCGTGAAGCCGCCTTCAACCGACGGGCTCGGCACGATCCCGCGGAACATCCCATAGAACGGGTTCGTAATGACCTGAATCAAGTGGACAAACGCGTTGCCCGAGCGTGCCGCGACCATCGCGAGCACAAGCCGGATGGCGAGCAGTCCGTAGATCAGGGCGAACACGTAGTCGATCAGCCCAGATCCCCGCGCGAGCCCGCGTGCGACCGAGACCTCCCGGTCCTTCCGGTTGACTTCATTGATAGCCGCGCCGCGGAGGTCTTCCGCTGCCTTCGCGAGCCTTGCCGAATCGTCAGCACCGCCCGTACCTGCCCGTCGCTGAATATCTGCATTGATGTCGCGTTCAACGTGCGACGTGATCGCTTCGTACTGGGCCGCGCGCCGCGCTTCGTCAGCGGCAATCGTGTCGTCGGTCATATTCCTGCCTCTTGCGCCGCTGTGCCGGGCGCGGATTGTAGGTGTGCCTCGGAGCTGTTGATTCAACAGAGCGATCATCGGAGTGCGTATCGCCTCCTGATACCGATCTTCGTCTTGTACCTCGTTGGCGTGCGCATGTGTGCTGTGCTCCCGTTGCGTCTGTAGGCTTGCCGGTGTGAAGACCGAATCGCCGGGTGCGGCAGTCCGCGCCCGGCGATCCGGTTTGCGACCAGATGAACGGCTATCGCCGCTGATTACGGCTTGGCCGGCACGAGATAGTCCGACCCGATGATCAGGCGGAATCCGTCGCGACGGTTCGTCGCTTCGGCGCCTTTCGATGTGCCAGCCGCGATCGGATTGCGCTCGCCGTGGCTGCTGATTTCGATGCGAACCGCGTCGACGCCCTGAGCGACCAGATATGCCTTGGCTGCCGCGGCCCGGCGCTCGCCGAGTCCCATGTTGTACGCGTCGGACGCGCGCTCATCCGTGTTCCCCATGATGACGATCCGCATCGAGGGATTGGCGCGGAAGACCTGCACCTTCTCGTCGAGCAGTGCCTTCGACTCCGGCGAGAGCACCGACTTGTCGGTGGCGAAGTGGATTTTTTCTTCCATCGTTGCTAGTGCAGCGGCCGAAGAGGCCGGCACCGCCGCGACGGCGGGGACGTTGTTCAGCGAGTCGCGCAAGTCGCGATAGTCCTGCGCAAGACGACGGCGGTGCCCCTGTTCCTCGGCGCTTACGGAGTCGGGGCGCTGCATGTAGGGCGCCGCCATGGCTGCGACCTCGACCGTTCTCACCGTGTGGTTCGGCCTGCGTGTGAAGCTCATGCCGAGCTGCAGCCGCTGGTTCGACTTCCAGCTGTAGTTCGCCAGCCAGTCGGAAACCACGTCGAGCCTGATCGCCGCGTTGTCCATCACTGCGAACTTCGCGCCGAGCAACGCGTTCACGCCGTAGCTGTGGAGCCAGCTGGTTTCGGTGCTGGCACCGGCGCCGGCGCCGAGCATGAGCGAGAGCGGGCCGGTGCGGAAGAACGTTCCGACCAGGCGCCCGGACAGCAGGCCAACGTTTGCGTTCGCGAGTCCGGTCGGGCGGGTTGCGGACATTTCTGCTCCTTCGAACTCGATCGCCCAGCGGGGATCGAGGTACATCCCGACGCGTCCGCCGAGGCCGAACCCGTTGTCGAGCGTCAAGCTCTTGTTGAATGTGCCGGCGCTTCCAAATGCCCCGAACTCAAAGGTGCCGCGTTCCTGTGCCGCGAGGGGGGCGGCGGCCACCAGGGCCATCGCGCCGATCGTGATTGCCTTGCGAATCATGTGAATCTCCTTGGAATGCCTTCGGGAAGGCTGCCGGGACCGGACGGATGTCCGGCCCCGGTGCCCATCATGAGTTACGGCAGGGTGATCGTGTTGTTCGTGCCGAGTGAAACCGCGCCGTTGCGGGCGAGTGCGCGTCCGAGCAGCGTGGCGTTGTCCACGAGCGTGATGCTCTGCATGGCGAGGATGTTTCCCTGCCACTGCGACGACACACCGAGCGTGGCCGAGGTGCCGACCACCCAGTACACATTCTTGGCCTGGGCGCCATTGATCAGGACGACATTGCCGGCGGTCGTGAGCGAGGTACCGGCCTGGAAGACGAAGTTCGCGTTCGGATCGCCACCGCCGTCGAGCGTCAGCGTTCCCGTCACGCCGATGCCGCTCGCCGTGCAGTAGACGCCGGCCGTCTTGGTCGTGCCGCCAAGGTTGGCGACGATCGCGTTCGCAGGCGGGCACGGGAGCCCGGCAAGCGTGTTGTACGCGGCGGTGAGATCGGTCTGGCCCTGGAGCGCGGTCGCGTCGCCGAGGTGCTGCACGCCGGTGATGACGCATGGACCGAAGCCGGTGACCGTGTTGCCTGGGCTGATGCTGACGTCAGCGTTGATGGTTCCGCCCAGGATGCACGTGACCGCGGTGCCCGCCATGATGCCGTTCGGCGCGGCGGTGAGGAGATTGACGATCGGCGGCACGATGATCGGTGTCACGATGACGCTGGCCAGTCCGGAGATCGCGCCGCTTGCGGCTTTCACCGTGTTGGTGAACGTGCCGGCGGTTGCGCCTGCGGTGAAGAGGCCGGTGGTATTGATCGTTCCCCCGCCGGCGACGACAGACCACGTCGGCGTGAACGCCACGACGTTTCCGCCGGCGTCCTTCGCCACGGCGGCGAACTGCTGCGTGCCGGCGACCGCAAGCGTCGACGGCGTCGGCGATACCACGATCGTCGCGATGGCGCCGGGCGTGACGGTGATCGTCGCGCTGCCGGTGACCGTGCC
>JBIOHR010000013.1:0-36190 GCA_044449085.1 Gemmatimonadales bacterium
CTCCTGGGAGTTATCGTGGAGAACATAGCTCTTCCACCGGAGCGCGTCACTGGACAGCTTCCTCTCCATGAAAGAGGCCGAGACCCTGCTGATTTCCGGCGCCGACGTTCGCGCGTTGCTCCCCATGAGCGAATGCATCGAGGTCATGGGGAGCAACGCGCGAACGTCGGCGCCGGAAATCAGCAGGGTCTCGGGCTCTTTCATGGAGAGGAAGCTGTCCAGTGACGCGCTCCGGTGGAAGAGCTATGTTCTCCGCGATAACTTTCAGGAGACGCATGCAGCTCCCCATCATCGCAATGAATTTCGCCTACGCCATACTCGGCGTGGTACTCATGTACGTCACCTACCGGGTGATCGACATCCTCACGCCGCAGGTGGACTTCCACGTAGAACTCAAGAAGGGTAATGTCGCGGTCGCAATATTTCTCGGCTCGATATTCATTGCGATCGGGATGATCGTCGGACGCGCGCTGAACTGACTAGCGCGGCTTGCCCGGAGCCTACAGAACCGCGGCGAGCGCCAGCGAGAATCCCGGACGACCACCACCCCAAGGACAAACCCAGCCGGAACATCGCATCGCCGCGTCACTCGAACGTCACCGCCGGCCACGCTACGTTACCCGCATGAGAATGGCCCTGATCTTCGCCGCGTTCGCGTCGGCCCTGGCCCAGTCGCCGGCACCGGGCAATCCGGGCGCGCCAACACTCTCCGCACTCGACCGCGCCACCGCCCGGCGCAACGCGCACCACGACAACACGCGGTACGACGCATTCTTTCGCAAGTACGCCAAGCGCTATTTCGGCATCGGATTCGACTGGCGCTATTTCAAGGCACAGGGAATGGCCGAAAGCGAGCTCAGCGCGACCGCGCGCAGCAACGCCGGCGCCCGCGGAGTGATGCAGCTCATGCCCTCCACGTTCCAGGACATCCAGACGCAGCGACCGGAGTTCCAGAGCATCGACGATCCGGAGTGGAACATCGCGGCGGGGATCATGCACGACCGGTACCTGTGGAAGCTCTGGAACAGTGTCGAACCCGACTCCGACCGCACGAGATTCATGTTCGGCAGCTACAACGCCGGAGAGGGAACCATCGCGCGCGCGACCGCCGCGGCGCACGCGCGCCGGCTCGATGAGCTGAAGTGGCCGAGCATCGAGATCGTTGCGCCGGAGGTGCGGCGGTGGCGGTACCGCGAAACCCTCGGCTACGTGAGGAAGATCGACGAGAACTATGGAACGCTCCGCGCTGACGCGCTCCGCTCGGGAACACCGCGGGGCTCGCCGCTCCCGCCCAAACCGTAAAGCGCGACCGCGTTCTCGCGCATCACCATGCGCGCCAGTTGCTCCGCGCGCTCGCGGCTGATCACACCGTCGCGCATCATCCCGGTGAGCGCGAGGCCGAGCGCGCGGCGCGCGGAGTTCGCCGCGAGCAGCGCGCCCGCCTCCCATTGCTGGCCGGGTCCGCCGTCGAACGCATCGGTGCCGAACAGGACGCGGTCGGGATACTCGTTGAGCCAGAGTCGCAGGGCGGCGGCGAGCTGGCGCGGTTCGGCGATCATCCCCGCCATTGATATGTCCGCGTACACGTTGCCCTTGGCGAACAACGGCAGCGTGTGCGTGACCAGCGGCCAGCCGCCGTGAATGATCACGAACTTCGTCGCACGCAACGTCGAGTCGTTGAACGCGCTCTCGAGCAGGAACGGGTCGCTCCCTCGCGCGACGTAGAAGCTTCCGGCGACCTCGGTGTCGTGGATGTGCACGGACATGCCGAGGCGGCCGGCCTCACGGGCGATCACGCGGAACAGATAATCCTGCAGCGCTTTGTATTCGGCGCGCGCCGGCGTCCCACCCGGAGCGAAGCGCGCATACACGGATCGCGCGAGATCCGGGTTCGGATCGTCGAAATCGAGCGCGCGCAAATACGCGGCCTCGAATTTTACGGCGACCGCGCCCGCCTTCCTCTGTCGCTCGAGCGTCGGGGTCACGACGGTCTTCACATAGCCGTCGAGCGTCGCGGGCAGTCTGGCCACGCCCAGGTCGCGCATGTAGCGGCGCAGCAGTTTCGTTTCGAGCGCGTAGAGAGTACGGGTATCGGGTGTGCGCGCTGATTCCAGGCGGCCGTCGAGCGGCAGCATGAGCGCGTCCACGAACGGGACCCACAGAAATCGCGGCGGCGCGAGGCCGGGACCCATGGCGATGCGATTCGACAGCATGATGTCGATGCCGGCGAAGTCGAGCGCCTCCGCGGGAGTCTTGATCGCGCGTTCCTTTACCAGTCGCTGCGCCGCGATCCAGTCGGGATGGTCGGCGCGAAGCCGCGCCGGCAGGGTCATCGGCGGGAGGGCATCGAGCGGCAGCGCGTCATAATCGGTGTCGCGCGGCGCACCCGCGGCGAGCGGCAGCATCGGATGGGCGTGATTGTCGACGGCCCTGATGCCCGCGATGTACCGCTCGAGCGAGGCATCCACCGGCGGCGACGAGCACGACGTCAATGAAAAGACGGCCAAGAGCGTTATTGTACGCAGAGGGATTCGCATTCGCATAGCATACGATCCCGCAGCGAATAACTTCAAGGAAACACAGCCCCCGGAGAGGACATGTCCCGCTCAAAGACTCGTGGCGCGGCGATCGCCGCCGCCCTTTTGTTCGCCGTCCAGCTCCCCGCTCAGCGGGCGCCCGCAAAGCCGGCCGCCGCCGCCGCAAAGCCTGCGCCAAGGCAAGCCGCGATGCCGCTCTCCGCGGGTTACGATCCGTCACTCTACTCCGGCCTGAAGTACCGGATGATCGGGCCGCTCCGCGGTGGCCGCGTCACCGCGGTCACCGGCGTCGCCTCCAACCCGCAGCTCTACTACATGGGCTCCACGGGCGGCGGCATTTGGAAGACCACCGACGCCGGCCACAGCTGGGTCAACATCTCGGATGGCCAGCTCCCGGTCGGTTCCATGGGAGCCATTGAAGTCGTGCAGTCCGACCCGAACATCATCTACGCCGGCACGGGATCGTCGAAGATCCGCAGCAACGTCTCGATCGGCAAAGGGATGTTCAAGTCCACCGATGCTGGCAAGACGTGGAAGTTCATCGGCCTCAAGGACGCCGGGCAGATCGCGACGATCCGCGTGAACCCGGCCAACCCGAACATCGTCTTCGTCGCCGCGCTCGGCGATCCGTTCGCGTCGAACGTCGATCGCGGCGTGTTCCGCTCGAACGACGGCGGCGCGTCCTGGAAAAAGGTGCTCTACGTCTCCGACAGCAGCGGCGCGGCGGATCTCGAGCTGCAGCCGGGCAACCCGAACGTCGTGTTCGCCTCGATCTGGCACGGCCTGCGCAAGCCGTGGACGATCGTCAGCGGCGGGATGGAAGGGGGCATTTACAAGAGTACCGACGGCGGCGACAACTGGACCAAGCTCGGCGGCGGCCTGCCGGCTGGACTGTTCGGCCGCAGCAATGTTTCGATCCCGGCCTCGATGCCCAATCGCATCTACGCGCTCATCGAAGCGAAACCGGGCGGCGGACTCTACCGCTCCGACGACGCCGGCGCGACGTGGGCCCTCATGAATGGGTCCGACGCGATCCATACGCGCGGATTTTACTACACCACGCTCGAGGCCGATCCCAACAACGCGGACGTCGTCTACGTCGGCGATGAGGGATGGTTCAAGAGCACCGACGGCGGCAAGACGTTCCGCCCCGCCCTCGCACCGCACGGCGACCACCACGACATGTGGATCAATCCGAAGAACTCGGAATACATGATCCAGTCGAACGACGGCGGCGCCAACGTCTCGCTCGACGGCGGACACAGCTGGAGCACGCAGGACAACCAGCCGACCGCCGAGATCTATCAGGTCGCGCTCGACCACCAGTACCCGTACCGCGTCTACGGCGCGCAGCAGGACAACACGACGCTCATCGTGCCGTCACTCCAGCTCGGCGCGGGCCAGGCCGAGGAATGGCGCACCGGGCCGGGCTGTGAGACCGGACCGATCATTCCGAACCGCACCAATCCCGACATCGTCTACGGCTCGTGCAAGGGGCAGTTCAGCCGCATGAACCTCAAGACGGGCGAGGAACAGCAGCATTGGGTGGGCGCGGAGTCGCTGTACGGAAATGGCGGCGCAACGCTGACGTACCGGTTCCAGCGCGTCTCGCCGATGGAAGTCTCGCCGCACGAGGCGGCGACGATCTACTATGGATCGCAGTACGTGCACCGCACGCGCGACGACGGCGTGACGTGGGAGCGCATCAGCCCCGACCTCACCGCCGATCCCAAGGGCGAGCCGCAGGAAGCCAGCGGCACACCGATCACGCGCGACGCGACGGGCGAAGAGATGTACAGCGTGATTTACTCGATCCGTGAGTCGCCGATCACGCCGGGGCTCATCTGGACGGGCTCGAACGACGGACTGTTCTATGTGACGCGCGACGACGGCAAGACGTGGACGAACATCACGCCGAAGGATCTGCCGCCCGGTGGCAGGGTGCAGAACATCGAGCCGAGCCCGCATCGGCCGGGGACGGCGTACTACGCGTACTACCGTTTCCTGCTCGGCGGCGACTTCGCGCCGTACATCTACCGGACGGACGACTACGGCAAGACGTGGACGAAGACTGTCGATGGAATTGCGGGCGATGAGCCGGTGCGTGTCGTGCGCGAGGATCCCGTGCGCGCGGGACTGCTGTACGCCGGAACCGAGTTCGGGATGCATATATCATTCGACAACGGCGCGCACTGGCATCCGTTCCAGCAGAACCTGCCGGCCACGCCCGTGACAGACATCAAGTTCGGCCGCAACGACATGGTGCTGTCGACGCAGGGACGCGCATTCTGGATCATGGACAACGTGACGCCGCTCAGGCAGCTGAGCGAGAAAGTTGCATCGTCGCAGGTGACGCTGTTCAGGCCCGAGGAGGCGGTGCGCACGCGCAGCGGCCGCGGTGGCGGCGGAGGAGTTGGACGCGGCGGCGGCGTGCAGTACCCGGCGGCCGGCGCGCAGATCGACTACTACGTCTCACCGGAGCTGAAGGACGACGTGACGCTCGAGATTCTCGACGGCGCGGGGAAGGCAATCCGGAAGTTCTCGAGCGAGGCGGTCGCGGCGGCGCGCCCGGCAGCCGAGGAAGGCGCCGCGCCAGACGAGGAAGGTGGTGGCGGTAGTGGTGGCCGCGGTGGGCGCGGCGGCAGCCCACGCCTCGACAAAAAGCCGGGTATGCACCGGATGACCTGGGATCTCCGGTATCCCGGCGCACTGACCGGCGCCGGCACGGAAGGCGGCAACGGACCGGAGGCCGTCCCGGGACAATATGCCGTGCGCCTCACGGCCGGCTCGATCAAGGAGACGCAGCCGCTGACCGTGGTCGAGGATCCGCGCATTCTCCGCGACGGCATCACGCTCGCGGACCTGCAGGAGCAGTTCAACCACAACATGCACGTGCGCGATCTGGTGAGCGACGCGAACAAGACCGTCGCGCGACTGCGGGCGGCACAGCAGAAGCTGAAAGGCGCGACGGGCGCGCAGGCCGAGGAGCTGGCGAAGCTCAATGCGCTCGCGGACGACCTGATCACCTCACCCATCCGGTACAGCGAGCCGAAGCTGCTCACGCACATCACGTATCTGTACTCGATGACGAACGGGGCGGACCAGCGGCCGGGGAAGGATGCGATCGACCGGCTGAAGGTGCTGCGGACGAGGCTGGATGAGAAGAAGAAGGCGCTGGACAAGATTCTGGGGCCGGCAATGTAAGCCACGAAAAGCGAGAACGGGTTAACACGTTTCTTGTTGGTTGGTTAGCTGAAGTGAATTAATTGGCCCGGGCATCGAGGCTCACAACGCGCTCGATGCCCGGGCCAATTTGTTACTTCGGTTGACCAACCAACGAAGGACGGCTTAACTCGCCGCTAAGCTGTTGCCTTGACCTTCGACAACGAATTCGCCATTACTTGTGTCGAAGCTCAAGGCAATCTCATTTCCCGCATCCATGGCCGAACGCACGGACCTCCTCCAGGGCACCCTCGATCTCCTGATCCTCAAGAGCCTGATCTTCGGCCCGCTGCACGGCTGGGGAGTCTCGAAGTGGATCCGGCAGGTTTCGGACGACGTGCTCCAGATCAATCAAGGTTCGCTGTATCCCGCGCTGTATCGTCTTGAGGACCGGGAGTGGGTGAGCGCAAAGTGGGGCGTTTCGCCGGACGGGCGGCGCGCGAAGTTCTACACGCTCACGGCCGAGGGGCGCCGGCAGCTCGCGGACGAACGCAGCGAGTGGCGCCGATTTGCCGTGGCGATCGAGCAGGTCCTTCAGGCACGGTAACAGCAGAGGCCAACAATGACGTTGCTCCGCAGGCTGCGCCGGCGCGCTCGCGCGCTGTTCTCGAAGCCGGACGTCGATCGCGAGATGAGCGATGAGATCCGGTTGCATCTCGCGCTGGAAGCTGAAGAGCTGATACGGACGGGGCTCCCGCACGACGAGGCCGTTCGGCGCGCGCACGTCGCCTTCGGCGGTGTCGAGCGGCACAAGGAGGAGACACGGGACGCGCGCGGGGTTCGGCGCATCGAGGACGCCGCACGCGACATCACCTACATCCTCCGCTCGCTTCGTCGCGCCCCGGCGTTCGCCGTCGCCGTCGTCCTCTCGTTGGCGCTCGGCATTGGAGCCAATAGCACGATGTTCACGATCATCAACGCGGTGCTGCTGCGCCCACTGCCCTATCCTCATGCGGGAGAGCTCCTCGGAGTAATGAGCTCGAGCAAGGGCGTAGTTCAGGACGGATTGCACGAGCCTTATTACCAGGACTGGGCGCGCGCGAGCCGCACGGTCTCCGCCATCGCGCTGTACGTACCGACCAACGCGACGATCGCGGGCATGGCGGCCCCGGAGCTCGTCTCCGGCACGCGTGCGTCGTCCACCCTGTTCGAAGTCCTGCAGACGCCGCCGCGGCTCGGCCGCCTGTTCACCCGGGACGACGAAGCGAGCAACGCGCCGCCAGTCGTGGTTCTCGGCGATGCGCTCTGGCGGCGCCATTTTGGGGCGGACTCGACGATCATCGGCAAAACGATCACAGTCAGCGACAAGCCCGTGACGGTCATCGGCGTGATGCCGCCCGGGTTCGCGTTTCCGTTGCGCGCCGAGTTCTGGGCACCGTGGCAGGCAGCCACACCCGCCACGACCGCGCGGGGGATCTACTTCGTGCGCGTTGTGGCCCGCCCGCAGGCGGACGCCACGGCCACGCAGATCCAGCGCGAGCTGTCGGCGCTCGCGCTCGAGACCGATCGCGGTCTCCCGGCGTCCGTTCGCGGGTCGCAGTTCGTTGTCGTTCCGCTGCACGACGAATTCTTCGGCTCTGCGCGCCCCGCGCTCCGACTCCTGTTTGCCGCCGTCCTCCTCCTGCTCCTCATCGCCTGCGCAAACGTCGCGAATCTCGCCTTCGCCCGTACCATACGACGCCAGCGCGAGTTCGCCGTTCGAATGACGCTGGGCGCAACGCGGGCGACGCTGGTGTGGCTCGTCGTGGCGGAGAACACCATCCTGGCGTGCGCTGGCGGCGCGGTCGGCCTTGTCATTTCGTACTGGGTCACGGGACTCTTCGTGCGCCTGAGTCCGCCGAGCATCAGCCGCGTGGCGAACATCGCGCCGGACGGAATGGTCATTGCGTTCACGGCCGTGCTCGCGGTCAGCACCGCGCTGCTCGTCGGCGTCGGCCCCGCCCTTCGTGCCGCGCGGCGCGATCCGCGCGCGGCGCTCGGCGAGGGTGGGGCACGCGAGGGCGCCGGGCGCTTCGCGGCGCGTGTGCGATTTGCCCTCGTCACCGGTCAACTCGCGACCGCCGTGGTGTTGCTCACGGGCGCCGGGCTCTTCATCCGGAGCCTCGTACGGCTCACGACCGTCGATCTCGGATTCCGGCCCGATCATGTGCTTGTCGTCGATCTGCCGCTGCCACGAGCCCGCTACGCTGGCGGCGGCGCACAGGGACGGGCTCTCTTCGATCAGCTTACGCGCCGAATGCGTGGCGTCCCGGGGGTCACCAACGTCGCGTACGGCGTGCCGCCGCTCCAGGGATACATGAGCTGGCGCGACCTCGCCGCGACGCCGAGTCACCAGGCCACGAAGCTCGCCGAAGCCGATGTCGGCGCGAATTTTTTCAATACGTTCGGCGTTAGCGTGCTCGAGGGGCGCGGCATCGTCGCATCCGACGACAGCGCACGCGCGCCAGTGGTCGTAATCAATTCCTCGGCGGCGCGGATCTTCTTTCCGTCTGGCGGCGCGGTCGGCCGGCAATTCGATGAAGTGACCGTGGGCGATCGGCATCCAACGGTGGTCGGCGTGGTCGCCGACTTTCCGCAGGAGGACGTGGCGATCGCCGCGACCCCCGAAGCGTTCCACGCCTCGGCGCAGGATGGAGGGAGCCCATTCACGATCGCGATTCGAACATCGGGCGATCCGGTCGCGCTGACACCGTTCGTGCGCGCGGCCGTGCATGAGCTCGATCCGGCGCTGGCGCTTGGATCGGTGACAACCATGGACAAGGTCGTGGCGGGGTCGACAGCATCGACACGATTTGCGTCGCTGCTGCTCGGCGCGTTCGCGGGGCTCGCCGTGATACTCGCCGCGCTCGGACTGTACGGCGTCATCTCGTACGGAGTCGCGCAGCGCTCGCGAGAACTCGGGATCCGTGCCGCGCTCGGCGCAACCGGACCGATGCTGATGCGACTGGTTGCGAGCGAAATGATGTGGGTGATCGGCCTGGGGCTTTCGATCGGCATCGGCGGCGCATGGATGCTCGCGCGGCTGACGCAGGCACTGTTGTTTGGAACAACGGTGCATGATCCGCTGACGTTCGTGCTCGTGCCGGTCGCACTGGTTGTTCCCGCCGCGATCGCGACGCTGGTGCCGGCGAGAAAGGCGATGCGCGTGAATCCGCTGGATGTGATTCAGGCGGAGTGATGGGAGCCGTGCACCCATGTTGCTCGAGGCTGCGTTAAAACGTGTCTCGTTGGTTGATTAACCGAGGTATGCGAATTGGTTACTTCGGTTAACCAACCAACCAAGAACGAATTAACTCGCCGTTAAAGGTCAAACGGGCGCGATCACCAAGGTGACCGCGCCCATCTGATTTGGAAGGTCCGCAAGCCTAAGTTTCCTTGGGCGCAGCGGGAGCCGGTTTGTCCCGGCGGGCCCAGTGTTGCCTGGGAACCACCGGTTGCGCGAGGCGTTCAAGCCGGGCGTTGTAAAACGCAATGACGCGGGTCTTCACCGAGGTCTGGGTGTCTTTCGATTCAGCTTCGAACGGGGCATACCGCTGCCCGTCTCCGCTCACCTCGAACCACCACCACTTTCCCAACGGTGCCGTCCGTCGCTCTTCGACGGTGCACGAGTACGAACGTCCACCATCTTCAAACTGGAACGGTCCGATCATCGCTTCTCCTGGCTATCGAGCCTGACGCTTCGGTTTTCCACGCCGCCTAGCCGCGGCGGACTTGAGCTGCCGAGCTTCGCTCGGCTTCACGTAGTGCCGCCTGCGCCGCAGTTCACGCAAGATCCCGGACTTCATCACCTTCTTCTTGAAGGCTTTGAGCGCCCAGTCGATCTTGTCGCCTTCGTCAAGCTTGACTTCGATCATTCGAACTTACGAGCCGAGCTTGGTGACGTTCTCTGCCGCCGGGCCCTTCTGGCCCTGCACGACGTCGAACTCAACGCGCTCGCCTTCGGCGAGCGACTTGAAACCCTGGCCCTGGATGGCCGAATGATGGACGAAGCAGTCCTTCGCGCCGTCTTCGGGCGTGATGAATCCGAAGCCCTTCGCGTCGTTGAACCACTTCACGGTACCTGTCGTACGCATTGTGCTACTCCCTTTACTGGTGTTGTGCCGTCGGCTGTATCTGACAAAAAATAAAGGGCCACCGCGAGAGCAGGGCCCTGTGGTCAGTCGGACGTGCGCGCCGAATGCGCATTTGTCCTGCTCCAAGCCTAATGCATACCGCCACTTGGCGCAACTGGGAGTTTTCCGACACCCTCCGGCCCGGCCCCCGAAGTAGCTTGAGGTATCAGAAGAAGCCTGGAGAGCACCTAATGAAAGCTGATTCGGAAAAATCGACCGCTGCGCCCGCTGGACAGACTGGGCCAAAGGCCGGGGACTGGAAGTCAGTGATCGCCCGGTATCAGGGGTCGAACGTGGGAAGATCGATTTTCCAGCTGGTGACGACGCTGGGCCTGCTCGTCGCGACGCTCATTGCGATGCACCGGATGCTCCATGTGGCGTGGTGGGTCCCGATGCTCCTCGTGCTCCCCGCGGCCGGATTCATCGTCCGCACGTTCATCATCATGCACGACTGTTCGCACGGGTCGTTCCTGCCGTGGCCGAAGGTCAATGACGCGGTCGGCTTCGTGACCGGCATCCTCACGCTGACGCCCTACGCGCAATGGCGCCGGGAGCACGCGCTGCACCATGCGTCATCCGGCGATCTCGACCGCCGCGGCAACGGCGACGTCACGACGATCACGGTCCGTGAATACCTCGCGATGAGCCGGTGGGGGCGGTTCCGCTACCGCCTGTTTCGGAATCCCGCCGTGCTGCTCGGGCTCGGCCCCCTGCACATGATCGTGCTCCAGCGGTTCCGCACGCGCAGCAAGGCGACCGGCACGCGCCAGCTGTGGAATGTCTGGATGACGAACATCGCCATCGCCGGCCTGATCACCACGCTGATCCTCGCCGCGGGCGCGAAGTCACTGCTCGTCATCTATCTCCCCGCCTATTACATCGCGACGATGGCCGGCGTGTGGTTGTTCTACGTGCAGCACCAGTTCGAGGACGCATACTGGGAACCGCACGAACGCTGGGACTACGCGACGGCCGCCGTGCATGGCAGTTCGCACCTGCGCCTTCCGCGGGTGCTGCAATGGTTCACTGGCAGCATCGGGTTGCACCACGTGCATCACCTTGGGCCGCGGATCCCCAACTACCGGCTGCAGCGCGCGCACGACGAGAACCCGATCTTTCACGCGGCGCCGGTGATGACGATCCGGCAGGGGGTGCGGGCGCTCGGGCTCACGCTGTACGACGAGCAGCAGAGGCAGATGATCCGGTTCAGAGACCTGCGCGACAGAGCGAGGAGATAGGAGAAAGGGACTCTGTACTGCGAGTCAAATCGTCTCTTGTTGGTTGGTTAACCGAAGTAGAAAATTGGCCCTGACAACTGAGCCGCACGAGTGCGCTCGATGTCAGGGCCAATTCCCAAACCTCGGTTAGCCAACAACGAAGAACGAGTCAACTCCTTGTACAGTGCGCTCGCACACTCGCAACCCTCGCCGGCAAACCCGTCCTTACTTCTTCTTCTTCGCCGGCGCCGCCTTCGCGGGCGCATCCTCGAGTGTCGGCTTCGAGTCCTTGTCGTATACGAACTTCACGTTCGCGCTCGTCTCCAGTGCCGCGATCGCATCCTTGCTCGACGTGAGCTCCACCGACATCGTGACCGGACGCGAATACAGCGACGTGTCCTTCGCCGTCACCGGCACGTTGTACCAGCGCGCCATCTCGCTCATCACCACCTTCAGCGGGGCGTTGGTAAAGTTGAGCTTGCCGTCCGTCCAGCTGAACGCCTGGTCGACCGCCTCCGGCGTCGGTTCCGACATCGTGCCATCCTTCGCCACGGCGATCGCCTTGCCGGCCGCCACGGTGCGCGATTCCTTGCCCGCGTCCACCTTCACTTCCCCTTCCTTGACGCGCACGATCACGGCGGCCTCATCCCCGTAGTCGCGAACGCCGAATACGCTTGCGCCCGTCGGGACGATGTTCGCGTTCTTTGCGGTCGCCTCGAAATGCACGCCGGCCGATACGTGGAAGCTCGCGCTCCCGTCGACCTTCACCCCGCGGACCTTCGTGCCGTAATCACCACCTTCCACGATCTTCGTGTCGGAACCGATTGCGACGGTGTCGCCCGGCCCGAGCGGCAGGTTGCCGCGCTGGCCCGGGGTCACCGCAACGCTCTTCGCGTCGGGGAGCGAGTACGACGACGCGGCAAGGTCGTGCGTGCCGCGCTGGGTCACGTAGTAGGCGCCATACGCCGCGCCGATGAGCAACAGCACGCCCACGGCGATCAACGCCCCTCGCCCGCCGCCGTCGCTCTTCGGCTTGGCCACCTTCACGCGCGGGGTCGCGTGTTTCGGCCCCGCGAACCCGCCGGGGCCCTTCGAAACCTCTGCCTTCACGCGCGTCCACGCCGAGTCCACCGTGCCGCCGGGCTTGCTCGTGTCCTTGTTCGCCGCGCGGCGCCGCTGTTCGCGCGTCACCGCGCTCCGCACTGCAGCATGGATGGCGTGGTCGAGCTCGTCGGCGTTTTCAATGTTCCCGCGATTCTCCCACAGCTGGATCATCGCCAGCTCGGCGACCGCCGATCCGGCCGCGGCGTCGCCGGTCTGCTTGGTGCCCTCCGCGGCGATCGCGGCGTACACGGCACGGTGGATGCGCTCGAGCGCACTCACATCGCTCTTGCGGAGCGCCTTGATGGTGGCGCTATCGACGGACGGGAAGGTGAGGGCCATCTATCTCTCCAGGCGACAGGTTGGGTCGGAAGCTCACGAAATTGCGGCATGGGAGCGGCATCCGCCAGCGCCCCGCCGCGTTGACCGGGTATCTTTCCACGATGACGCCACGCACCGAGAACTCACTCGCTGGGTTCCCGACCCTCGGACTCGACGACCGGCTCCTCGCCGCACTCACCGCGCTTGGATACGAGGAGCCCACGCCGATCCAGCGCGCAGCCATCCCTCCGCTGCTTGCGGGGCACGACGTACTCGCCCAGGCGGCCACCGGAACGGGGAAAACAGCCGCGTTCGCGCTGCCGTTGCTGCACCTCGTCATGCCCGACGCTCCTACGCGCGAGCGCACGGCGGCGCTGGTGCTCGTCCCGACACGCGAGCTCGCGATGCAGGTGGCCGAGGCCGTCCACAAGTACGGCAAGCCGCTCGGGGTGGTCGCGGTGCCGATCTACGGCGGCGCGTCGATGGAAGGGCAGATCCGTACGCTGAAGCGCGGAGTAGACGTTGTCGTGGCGACACCGGGGCGCGCGCTCGACCACATCCGCCGCCGCACGCTGCACCTCGCGGCGGTGAAGATGGTCGTGCTCGACGAAGCCGATGAAATGCTCGACATGGGTTTTGCGGAGGACCTCGAGGCCATCCTCGCCGCGACTCCGCCCGAACGCCAGACGGCCCTCTTCTCCGCCACGCTGCCGCCACGGATCGCGGCGATCGCCACGACGCACCTCCGCAAGCCGGTCACCATCCGCATCGAGCGCGAGGCCGTCGCCGCTGGGACGCTCGCAAAGGTGCGGCAGGTGGCCTACATCGTGGCCCGCGCGAACAAGACGGCCGCGCTGAGCCGCGTGCTCGACGTGGAGCAGCCCGTGTCGACGATCGTCTTCTGCCGGACGCGCACCGAGGTCGACGAGCTCACCGAGTCGCTCAACGCGCACGGCTACCGCGCCGAGGCGCTCCACGGCGGGCTGAACCAGGAGCAGCGCGACCGCGTGATGAAGAAGTTTCGCGCGAACAAGACCGACCTGCTCATCGCGACCGACGTCGCCGCGCGCGGCCTCGACGTGCAGCACGTGTCGCACGTCGTGAACTTCGACGTGCCGTCGGCGGCGGAGGCGTACGTGCACCGCATCGGGCGCACGGGGCGCGCGGGACGCGCGGGCGTGGCGATCACCTTCGCCGAGCCGCGCGAGCAGCGCATGCTCCGCAACATCGAGCTGCTCACCAAGCAGAAGATCGAGATCGCGGCGGTGCCGACGGTCGCCGACCTGCGCGAGCGCCGCCTCGAGACCGTACGCACGGCGCTGCGCGAGACGATCGCCGCCGGCGGCCTCGAGGCGTATCGCGCCGTGGTGGAGTCGCTCGCGTCGGAGTTCGACATGGGCGACATCGCGGCGGCGGCGGTGAAGCGCGCCGAGTCGCCCGCCGGAGAGAAAGACGAGGCCGAGATCCCCTCTGCGCTGACGCGCCCGGGCTCGTACGGACATCAGGCCACCCCGCGCGGCACGCTCGAACGGTCGCGCCCGCCCAAGCCCGGGAGCCCGCGAAAGGGGCGCCCCGGCGAACTCGCCGGCATCTACATCGGCGGCGGGCGGAAACTGAAAATCCGGCCCGGCGACATCGTCGGCGCAATCGTGAACGAAGCGAAGCTGAACGCGGAATCCATCGGCTCGATCCAGATCGCGGAGCGGCATTCCACCGTTCTCGTGCCGAAGGACATCGTGGACCACGTCATCGCGGCGCTCAACTCGACATCGATCAAGGGCAAGAAGCTCGTCGTGCGCCGCGACCGGGCGTAGCGTCGAGGGCGCGAACGCGAGGCTGGCGGTGACCGGAACTTCACTGGAGATTCGTTCGTCATGACGGCGCATATTCGGCGGCTGTTCGACCACTTGGTATGGGCCGACGCCCGCACCCTCCACTCGCTCCGCGCGATGCATGCCGCGCCGCTCGATGCCCTGCGGCTGTACGGCCATGTCCTGGCCGCCGAGCATGTCTGGCTCGCCCGGATCGAAGACCGCGAACCCGAGATGCCGGTATGGCCCGCACTCGACCTCGACGAATGTGCGGCGCTCAGCGCGAAGAACCATGCCGCGTTCGCGCTGCTCGCGGAGACGCTCTCGACGGCCGACCTCGAGCGGAAGGTGCACTACCGCAACTCGAAGGGCGACGAGTTCACGAACACCGTGGAAGACATCCTGACGCATGTCGCGCTCCACGGCTCGTACCATCGCGGCCAGGTTGCGCGGATCGTCCGCGCCGAAGGTGGCTCGCCGCAGGCCACGGACTACATCTTTTTCATCCGCGAGCGACCCTGATCCCGTGACGAGTGCTGCGGTGCCGGCGGCCGGGCGCCCTCTGGTGTTCGCGTCGCTCGGATCGCGTTTCTTCGCGAGCATGGTGGACCTCGTCGTGATCACGGTCCCGTCGCTCGTCGTATCGCGCGTGCTCGCCCACGCCCCCGGCCGTATCGGCGACGCGGTCGTCACGGCGCTCGTCTCATGGTACTTCATCGCGAGCTTCGGGTCGCCCGGCGGCGGCCGGTCGGTCGGCAAGTTCGTCGCCGGCATCCGGGTGGTGGACGCGAACGGCGACGTGCTCTCGTTCGGCGCCGCGACGATGCGCTGGTTCATGTCGATCGGCATTGCGCTCCCGCTCGCCTTCCTCGCGATCGGTTTCGAGCGCGGCCTCCCGCTGCAGACGGGCCCCGCCTTCGCCATCTGCGTGCCCATCCTGTGCATCGTGGTGGTGGACTCGTACATGTGCGCGGCGCATCGCGTCAGCCACCGGTCGCTGCACGACCTCGCGGCGGGCTCGTACGTGGTGCGCCGCGAGCACACAGGCTCCGTGCCCGGGGCCGCCCCGCTCGGCCGCGCGCATTACGTCTGGATGGCGCTGATCTGCCTCGCGATCTCGCTCTGGTTCGCGCGCGTATATCCGTGGTCGCGCGTGATCGGCCAGCGCGCCGTGGAGCTCATGAAGGCGCGGGCCGTTGCGCTCGCGACCGGCAAGGCGGGCCGGTTGATCGTGGCGCCGGGCTTCGCGGTCCAGTCGGGCGACACGGCCTGGGTCGTCACGGCGATCGCGACGATCCATGCGAAGCCCGCGACCGAGCACGACGCCGAGGAATTGCGTAAATCCCTTGCATGCTCGCTGGCGCGGGAGGCGCCCCTCACCTTTCGCGGGGCCGAGCTGCAGTTGCTGGTGAAGTTCGATCCGGGGTCGCGCGTGACGGCGCCGGCCTCGGTGTATCTCGCAGACCTTGAACTCACGCCCGAGGCGTGCAACGGCAAATGAAAATCAACGCGATTCCCTTCACCGCAGCGGTGCTGGCCGCACTCGCCGGTGCGTGCGCGTCGGCTCCAACCGCAGAGCAGGGCGAGGCGCCGGCCTACGGCAAGATCACCGTGGAGCACAAGCTGATCGCGTCGCCGAAGACCATCGTCATGGGCTACTACTCCGCCGACGCCCCGCCCGTCCTGCACGTCAAGTCGGGCGACTTCGTGGAAGTGAGCACGATGATCACGAACAGCCCCGCCGGCCTGCAGCGCGCCGGCGTGAAGCCCGAGGACATCCAGCCCGAACTCCGCGCGATCATCGATTCCGTGAAGCGGACGCCCGGACTGGGCGGCCACATCCTCACGGGGCCGATCTACGTGGAAGGCGCGGATTCCGGTGACGTGCTCGAGGTCCGCATCAACAAGATCGACTTCTCCATTCCGTATGCGTACAACTCGTTCGGCGGCCGGAGCGGATTCATTCCTGAAGACTACGGGTACTCGCGCTCCAAGATCATCCCGCTCGACAAGAAGACGATGCTGGCCCACTTCGGCCCGGGGATCGACATCCCGATGCATCCGTTCTTCGGATCGATCGGCGACGCGCCGCCCGCGTCCATGGGAAAGGTGTCGAGCGCGCCGCCGGGGATTTACGCGGGCAACCTCGACAACAAGGAACTCGTCGCGGGAACGATCCTGTACATCCCGGTGCACACGAAAGGCGCGCTCCTCGAAATCGGCGACGGCCACGCCGGCCAGGGGAATGGCGAAGTGGACATCACGGCGCTCGAGACGTCGCTCGTCGGCCACTTCCAGCTCATCGTGCGCAAGGACCTCAAACTGACGTGGCCGCGCGGCGAGACGCCGACGCACTGGATCGCCATGGGCATCGACCATGATCTGGTCACCGCGACCAAGACGGCGATCCGCCAGGCCATCGACTTCCTCGTCACCATGAAGGGCATGAACAAGGACGACGCGTACATGCTCGTCAGCACCGCCTGCGACGTGGACATCACGCAGCTCGTGGACGGTCCGTACGGCGTGCACGTCATGATCCCGAAGAACATCTTCACGGCGAAGTAAAGCGGCCCCGTGGGCCCCGTCACGCGGTTCGCGCCGGCGCCCACGGGGTGGCTGCACTTGGGCCACGTCGTCAACGCGGCGCATGTCTGGGGGATCGCGCGGGAGCGCGGCGGCCGCGTGATCCTGCGCATCGAGGACCACGATCGCACGCGCTGCCGCGAGGAGTACGTCGAAGGGATCCTCGAGGATCTCGACTGGCTCGGGTTCCACCCGGACTCCGTTGCGCCACGACAGAGTTCTGCCGACCGCGAGACGCGCTACACCGCCGCACTCGCGGCGCTCGAGGCCGCGGGACTCGCGTACCCGTGCGACTGCTCGCGGCGCGACATCGCGGTGGAGGTCCCCGATCGCTTTGGCGAGGAAACGCGCTATCCGGGGCGGTGCCGTTCACGCGCGCTCGCGCCCGGCGCGACACGCGCGCGCCGCGTGCGCATGGAGCCCGGCACCGAAACGTTCACCGACGAGCGGCGCGGCGCGGTCACGCAGTCACCCGACGAGCAATGCGGCGATGTCCTCGTGCGCGACCGTCTCGGAAACTGGACGTATCAGTTCGCCGTCGTCGTGGATGATCTCGACCAGGGGGTGGATCTGGTGATCCGCGGTGAGGATCTACTGTCGTCCACCGGACGCCAGCTCCGCCTCGGCCGGCTGCTCGGCCGCGCGGCGCCGCCGGCGTTTCATCACCATGCCCTCGTCCGGAATCCCGACGGATCGAAGCTGAGCAAGTCCACGGGCGATACGAGCATCCGGGAGTTGCGACGCGCGGGCAAGACAGCCGCTGAGGTTCTTCTGTTGGCCAATCGGGGGTCGGGGCCGGCGAAGTTCTAATGCAGAACCGCGGAAACGGCCGGATTGAAGAGCCGACAACGACCGGATCAAACGCTTGGGGGCACCGCGCGCGCGGGACCGAGAGCAGTTCCCCGACGATTGATCCGGTGGTTGTCCGGTCGTGTATTCGCCGAAATCCGCGGTTCTGCTGTAGTACCCGCCCGCACAAGAAGCTCGCGGAGCCTAGCCTTCCCACGCCGGAGCCGCGTCTTGGACGGGTCTCAAGCAGAACCGCGGATTTCGTCGAATCAGGCCCGGATAAGGATCGATCCTTCCTGAGGGGACGACAAGAACATTCTCCGGAATGTTGGCTGCGGGCCGAAATTGAGAATCAGGCCAACGTTGATTCCTGTGGCTTTCAGATAGTTCAACAACTGCATTTCGTGCACATGGACGATCTTCTCGGCGACCTTGCTCTCCACAATCACCTTTTCTTCCACGATCAAGTCGGCGCGAAACACCCCGACGACCTTGTGGTCGTACCTGACGGTGAGCGGCAGTTCGCGCTCACTCTTCAGTCCGCGTTTGGCGAGCTCGATCGGCAGCGCATGCTGATACACTGATTCAGCGAACCCATACCCGAGTGTGTTGTATACATCGTAGAACGCGCCGATGATCTCACGCGTCAGTTCTCCGTGCATCAAGTCCAGCCCCGCGCGCGTAGCCCCAGTCATGATCAGCCGTTGTTCGAGTAAGGATCCGCAATATCCGCGGTTCTTCTTGAGAAGGTCGCATCACAAGACCTCACGTCGGCGCAAATCATCGCGGAACGCTAGAATGATGTGATGCCGACCACCGCCGCCCCGGCACAGTCCGCCAACGGATTCATCGCCACGATCGTCGCGAGCGCCGCGGGGATCGTGATCGGTCTGCTCTGGGACATCTCCTGGCACATGACCGTCGGCCGCGACTCGTTCTGGACGCCGCCGCACGTGCTCGAGTACGTGAGCGCCATCTGCGCGGGTGTCGCCTGCGGCATTGTCGTGCTGCGCACGACGTTCGGAAATCGCAGCAGCGCGGCGACCGTGCATTTCTGGGGATTCCGCGGGCCGATCGGCGCGTGGATCACCATCTGGGGCACGTTCGCAATGCTCGCGTCGGCGCCATTCGACAATTGGTGGCACAACGCCTATGGGCTCGACGTGAAAATCGTGAGCCCGCCGCACATGGTCCTGTTCTGGGGCATGCTCGGCATCGTCGTCGGCGCGCTCGCGCTCACGGCCTCCGCACAGAACGGGTCCGCCGAACGCGACAGCGTGCGCGACGCGTGGCTGTACGCATGCGCGGGCGGGATCGTCGCGTTCGTGTTCACCTGCGGCACGCTCGAATATTCGTGGCCGAACGAACAGCACTCGGCCACGTTCTACATCGTGTGGGCGGGCGTGTTTCCCCTCCTGCTCGCGGGCTACTCGCGGGCCGGGCGCCTCGCCTATCCGGCGACCGCCGCCGCGCTCGTCTCGATGCTGCTCTGGTTCGCGATGGGACAAATCCTCCCGCATGTGAGCGCCGTGCCGCGCCTCGCACCCGTGTGGAACCCGCGCACATATCTCTGGCCGCCGTATTTCCCGGTGATGCTCGTCGTGCCCGCGTTCGGCATGGATCTCGTGCGACGGCGCCTCGCGGGCATGAACCCGTGGCTGCTCTCGCTCGCGCTCGGCGCCACGTTCGTCGCGCTGCTCTGCGCGGTGCAGTGGCCGATGTCGTCCTTCATGGTGCACGGCGACTCGCAGAACTGGCTGTTTCACGGGCACGAGTGGCCGTACTCCACACGCCTCGGACCGTGGCAACACCGGTTCTGGGACAATGAACACACCGCCGTCGGAATGGACGATCCGCCGTTCCTGCCGCTCGTGCCGTGGCTCTGCCTCGCCACAATCGGCGGTACGATCGCGAGCCGCATCGGGCTTGCGTGGGGCGGATGGATGTCGCGGGTGCGCCGTTGACGGCGCTGCGCGCATTCGCGCGCCGCGGGTCCGTCGTTTCAGGTGCGCTGCTGACCGCCGTGCTGTTCGCCGCGCACGTCGGCAGCCCAGACGCCTACTACGAGGGCAAGGCCGGGCCGTACCCGGTGCGCGTGATCATCCGCAGCCCGCAGGTGATTCCCGCGCAGGCGGAGATCGTCGTGCGCGTCACGGGTGCGGGCGTGAAGCACGTCACCGCGACGGCGCGGGCATGGGGGATGGGCGACCGCAACGCGCCGCCGCCGGACGAAGCGGCGCGAGTCGCCGGCGACTCGACGCTCTGGACGCTGCAGCTGTGGATGATGCGCCAGGGCGCGTACGCGGTGGTCGTGCACGTCGACGGCGCTGCCGGCGAGGGCACCGTGACGGTTCCCTACACCGCCGTGGCGCTGGGAGTGCTCACGATGAACCGCACGATGGCCGTCGTGCTCGCAGCGGCCGGAGTGTTTCTCGTCGCGGGGATGCTGACGATCATCACCGCCGCCGCGGGCGAGGCGACGCTCACCCCCGGCGTCGAGCCGGACGACGACGTGCGCCGCCGCTCGCGTCGCGTGCGGTGGCTCGCGGCGGCGATCGTCGTCGCAATACTGATCGGAGGACGCGTCTGGTGGGTGGTCGAAGACCGCGCGTACGCCGCGATGGTGTTCAGGCCGACAGCCGCGAGCGTAACGGTCCGCGAGGTACCGGCTGCATCCGGCGGGCGACCGCTGCGGCCGGGCCGCGCCATTCCGCCTACGCGCATGCTGCGCTTCGCGCTCGACCCCGGCGTCGCGCAGCAGCGCGCGTGGGTCCCGCTCATTCCCGACCACGGCAAACTGCTGCACTTCTTTCTCGTGAAGAAGAACGGCCTCGGTGCGTTCGCGCACCTGCATCCCGTCGCGATCGACTCACTGACGTTCGAGACGGCGCTCCCCTTTCTGCCGGCCGGAGCGTACTTCGTGTTCGCCGACGCCGTTCACGAGAACGGATTCGCCGAGACGATGGTGCAGTCCGTCACACTGGGGAACCCGGCGGCGATGGCATGGAAGCCCTCCGACCCGGACGACGCGGTGTTCGTCGGCAACGGCGTGCGAACTCCATTTCGATTCGACGACGGCTCCACGCTCTCATGGGATGGTGCGGGCGGCGCGCACGTGGCTGGGACGGATGCGCGCCTCCGGTTCACGCTGCGCGACGCGGCGGGCAAGCCGCTCGCGGTCCAGCCGTACATGGGAATGGCCGCGCACGCCGTCGTGGTGCGCGACGACGGCCGCGTGTTCGAGCATCTGCACCCAATGGGCACCACGCCCGCGATGGGGACGATGCCGATGACGATGAACGACCTGCCCGGGACGTTCGGATTTCCGTGGGCGTTTCCGAAGCCCGGATCGTACCGCATCTGGGTGCAGTTCCGCCGCGGCGGCGCGGTGAGATCGGCGGCGTTCGACGTGGCAGTCAGCAACTGACCGCCGCAGGCACCACCGCTACGGCTGCACCGTCACCTTCTTTTCGAGAACATCGGACGCCCGGTTGACCAGCGCCGCCTCGCGGTCGACCGCTGCAGCCACGCGTCCTATCTGCACGTCGGCCGCGGCCCAGTCCCCCTGCTCGATTGCCTCGCGTACGCCTGGCATCGTCTTCACACCGTATCCCGTGTAGTAGCCCGGGGCGTAGAGGAGATGCCGATACCACGGACGCTTCGGCAGCCCGTCATTGCTGAGCAGCATCTGGTCGCCCTGTCGCGTCAGGTCGTTGGCCTTGGCGAAGGTCGCGGCATCCGCTCCGCGCGCGATGGCGGCGTCGAACGCCGTGCCGTATCGTGTGGCCGCGCGATCGAGTGACGCATCCGCATTGTCGAGCGGCGCGAAATTCAGCACCGGGGCGAGCACCTCGGTTTTCGGCGGCGCCAGCGGATTGTGGGGGTCGTTCGTCGCCGCGTAGGTCCCCTCGGCGATCTCGCGATTGGTTTCCTCGATTTTCGACGCACGTTCCTCGCGGAGCGCCTTCAGCTCGGACGTGTACTGGTCGACGGTCTGCGCGAGATGACCGTACTCGAACGGCAGCAGCTCGGCGTCGGCCATTCGCATGACGACCGTGCCCGCGAGCTGCGCGAGCGCGCGCCCGTACACGAATGAGGTATCGCTGAACTTCGTGTACCAATTGAAATCGTCGTAGATCGAGTGATAGATCCCGCCGCCGTCCTCACCGCCGAACGCGCCGTCGAGGGTCGGAACTCCCACATGCTGGAGGAACGGCGTGAAATCCGAGCCTGAGCCCAGCGCCTCGATCGGGAGATCGCCTCCCGAACGCGCCGCCGCGCGCGTCTTGGCGTTGCCGTTGGCGATCGCGGCAGCCGCGGCGCGCTTCCAGACCGTCAGTTTCGTCTCGGGATCGACCACATCCTTCTCGACGTCGTTGATGAACTTTTCCAGAGAATGCGAGCCGCTTGCCCCATAAAATCCGCGGCCGTTGCCATCGCTGTTGTAGTAGAGCACCGCTTTCTTTGCGAGCTCATCGGCATGTTGTTCGGCCCACTCGGTTGAGCCGAGGAGGGCGGGTTCCTCGCCGTCCCATGCGGCGTAGATGATGGTGCGCCTGGGCTTCCATCCCTGCTTGAGGAGTTCGCCCATCGCGCGCGCCTCTTCCAGCTCCGGCGAAAGCCCGGAGAGCGGATCTTCGGCGCCGTTCACCCAGCCATCGTGATGGTTGCCCCGCACTACCCATTCGTCGGGATACTGTGACCCCGGAATCTTCGCGATCACGTCGTACAGCGGCTTGAGACTCCAGTCGAAGGCCAGCTTGAGGTGCACGCGCGCGGGACCGGGGCCGAGCCGATACGTGATCGGCAGCGTACCGCGCCACGCCTCGGGCGCGACCGGGCCGGTCATCGCCGCGAGGAGGGGCTGCGCGTCACCCCACGAGATTGGAAGCACGGGGATCTTCATGATCGTCGTGGCTTCGCTGCGGTCGAGGCGCTTGGCATCCTTCGTCGCGCCGACTCCCGGGGTGAGCGGATCGCCCGGATACGTCGGCATGTCCATCACGCTTCCCCGCTGGACGCCGTCCTTGGGACGCCATGGCCCGTTCGGATACGTCTCGCCCTGCGAATAGCCGTCGTCTTTCGGATCGGAATAGATGAGGCAGCCCACGGCCCCGTGTTCGTATGCGACCTTCGGCTTGATCCCGCGCCATGACCCGCCATAGCGGGCGATGACGATCGCGCCCTTCACCGAGATGCCGCGGCGGTCGAGTTCGTCGTAGTCGGCGGGAACGCCGTAGTTCACGTAGACGAGCGGCGCCGTGACATCACCGTCACCGGAGTAGGCATTGTACGACGGCAGCTGCTCGGATTTCTGTCCGCTCGTCGGGTCGCCCGGAACGGCGGGCTCCTCGAGTTTCGCGGTGAACTTCACCGGCGCGACCATTTCGAGCAGGCGCGTCTTTGGCGTCGGGAACAGGACCTGAAACTCCTCGATGTTCGCGTCCCAGCCGTACGAGCGGAACTGGTCGCGAATCCACTCGGCGTTGTCCTTGTCGTACGGTGACCCGACGTGATTCGGCCGCGCAGACATGCGACGGAGCGACTCGCGGATGCGCGCAGGATCCGGGATCGCCCGGAACTTGTCTTCCCAGCCGCGTTCGATCTTCGACGCCTGTGGCGTGAAGCCGCGCAGGTCCCCGTCTTCACGGGAGGCCGCCGCGAGCAGGACGATCGAACCGGCGGAAATCACGATTGCGCGCATTGCTGACGACATCGGCTTCTCCCGTGGGATTGGACTTCACCTGCTGGCCGCCGTGTTCGGCTTCCCAGTTCCGGCCTACTCGAGCGCAAACTCCCGCGCGAACGTGAGGTCGAACGAAAACGTCTTCGCCTTCGACCGCGCCTCGATCGCATCGGCGACCCGCTCCAGGCGCTCGGGAATCTCCATCAGTTTTTCCTGCGCCGCACGGCCGATCGCGTTGAGCCCCTCGAGCGTCTCGATCCGCCACCAGCTCAGCTGCTCTTTCACAATCTCGAGGTAGTCGCGCGGCCCGTAGATGCCCACACGTCGCACGACGTCCGCGAGGTCGCGAAAGTGCGGCATCTTCACGCCGGGCATGTCGATCGCCGGCATCACCTTCAGCGCCGACTCGAGCGCGCGGTTGGGATCGCGCGCGATCACCTCGCGGAAGATCGTCCGGTAGAACGTGTAGTGGCGCGCCTCCTCCGCCGCGACGTTCTTGAGGATCGTGCCGATCGTCGGCTCGTACGCGCCGCAGAGCTTGCCGGTATTCGCGTGCGAGACCTGCGTGGCCCGCTCCTGGAGCGTCGTGTAGACGAATACGCGGTACGGGTCGCTGTCCCACGCGGGGTCGAATCCGTTCCGGATGTACGCGAACTGCATTTGCTCGATCACGAGCGGATCGAACAGGTCGGCATCGCGCGCGTAGTCGTGCAGCACGGCGCCGTGCCGGTCCTCCTCGGCCGTCCAGAGGTAGTTCCACTTCGTCCAGAAACCGTCCGCGTCGAGGTAGTGCGCGAGCAGTCGGTGGAAGTGCGGCAGTCCCTCTTCCGTCAGGAGATTGAGCCCGACCGCGACGCGCGCCGAGTCGTGGATGCCCCGCGCCCGCTCGCGAAGCGCCGCACGGTGACGGTCCGGATCGTCACCGTCCGCTGGCGCGAGCAGCTCGGAAGGAAACCAGAGCACGCGCTTGGACTCGTGGGCCTCGATGAGTTTGTCGACAACCGGCTCGAGGTCACCGAGCACTTCGACCTTCGCGAGGGTCTCCCTGTCGTTCGAATGCACGCGGTATCCGGGTAAGAGGCTGGCGATTCCTTCCTCAATCTACACCCGGAGTTGGAGGCGGGAAACGGAATCGCCCGGCGCCCGCGCGAGTGGCAGGAACGCGACATTCGCGCTAGATAACAGAGGCTGGTGCATCTCCTTCGGCAGGGGGCGGTCGTGGTCAAACTCGGTGGTTTCGTCGGTGGGACGGTGGTCAGCACCGTCGCGTGGTACCTCGTGGAGGCGATCGGCGGCGGGTTCATGAGTGCCTTCCTCGTCAGCACGATCGCCGGGGGGTTCGGCATCTACTACGGCGTCAAGATCGCCAAGCGCTACGCCCCCTGACGCAGGCCGGTCGGCAACTGTACGGATAATCCCCACACACGCGGATCGCTCATGTCCACTGCGAATATTTCCCGCCTCATCAATCGAGAGCTCGTGTCGCTGCGCGACGAGCTTCTCGCCTACCCGACCGAAGCCGCGATGTGGGAAGTTCCCAAAGGGCTGCCAAACTCCGCGGGGAACCTCGCGCTTCATCTCGTCGGCAACCTCCGCTTCTTCATCGGCACGCAGTTCGGGTCGACGGGGTTCGTTCGCGACCGCGACGGCGAGTTCACGAAGACGGGCGTTGCGCGCGCCGAGATCGTGAAGAGCATCGAGACCGCCGCCGACGAAGTCACCCGCACGCTCGCCACGCTCGACGCCGCCCAGCTCGAGAAGCCCTTCCCGGTGGAGATCGGCGGAAACCGCATGCAGACGGGAATGTTCCTGCAGCACCTCGCGTCCCATCTCGCGTACCACCTGGGCCAGATCGACTATCACCGCCGCGTCGTGACGGGCAGTTCGCTCTCGGTCGGCGCGCTTCCGGTTCCCGCCATCGCAATTCCCAAGTGATGCGCGCGTCACGTTTCCTCATCGCCGCGCTCGCGGCGTTCGCGGCGGCGCCGTTCTCCGCCGGCGCACAGTCGGCGCTGACACCGGCAGAACAGAAAATCCGCGAGACGATCCGGGCGGAGCACGACGCGCAGATCGCGTATCTCGAGCGGGTCGTGAACATTCCGAGCAATACGCTGAACCTCGCGGGGGTCCGCACAGTCGGCGCGGCATTTCTCGCCTCGTTCGACTCGCTCGGTTTCCAGTCGCGGTGGGTGACGCTCCCCGACGCGACCGAGCGCGCCGGCCACCTCGTCGCCGAGCACCGGGGCAAGCCGGGCGCGGTTCGCATCCTGCTCATCGGACACGTGGACACCGTCGTGGAGCCGAGCGGGCCGACCTGGGCGCGCACCGACTCCATGGCGAAGGGCGTGGGATCGGGTGACATGAAGGGCGGCGACGTGATCATTCTGTACGCGCTCAAGGCGCTGCAGGCGTCGGGCGCGCTGAAGGACATGAACATCACGATCGTCTTCACGGGCGACGAGGAGCATCCGGGCGACCCGCTTTCCGTCACGCGCAAGGACCTGATCGACGCCGCAAAGCGCACGGACATCGCGCTCGCGTTCGAGGGCGGCAACCGCTCCGACGCCACCACCGCGCGCCGCGGCGCGAGCTCGTGGCGCGTCACGGCGACGGGACGCCAGGCACACTCCGCCGGCATATTCGGCGGTGCGGGCTACGGTGCCATCTATGAAGTCGCGCGAATCGTGGACGAGTTCCGCCGCCAGCTCGCGGGCGAGCAGTACCTGACGTTCAACGTCGCGACGATCGTCGGCGGCACCGACGTGGAGTACGACACCGTCGCCATCAAGGGGACGACGGCGAGCAAGCTCAACATCATCCCGAAGACCGCCATCGCGCAGGGCGACCTGCGTTTCATCTCCGAGGCACAAAAAGACAAGGCGCGCGCGAAGATGCGCGAGATCGTCGCGAAACATCTTCCGGGGACGGACGCGAGGATCACCTTCCTCGACGAATATCCCGCAATGTCGCCGACGCCGGGCAACGCGCGGATTCTCGCCGCGTACGACACGGCGAGCCAGGCGCTCGGTTACGGCCCGGTGCGGGCGCTCGACCCCGGCGCGCGCGGCGCCGGCGATGTGTCGTTCGTCGCGCCGATCCTCGACGGAATCGACGGACTCGGCGCGCTCGGCACCGGCGCACACGCACCGGACGAACGCGTGAACCTCAACGCGCTGCAGATGCAGACCGAACGCGCCGCACTCCTGCTCGAGCGGCTCGGCCGCCAGAGCAGCGCGGCCTTTGCGCGCAAACCAGCCTCGGAGTGACCAGCATGCGCCGCCTGACCGGGTTCGCCGCTCTCCTCGCGCTCACATCCTCGTGCACAGGTGCGCACATGACGCCGTCGCCCGCCGCCCGGTCACCGCAGGGCTCGACCGTCGTCCTGCACGCCTCGAAGATCCTCGACGGCAGGGGCGGCACGATGTCGAACGCGGACATCGTCATCGCGGACGGAAAAATTGTGAGCGTCGGGCCGGCAGCCGCCGTTCCCGCGGGCGCTCGTGAGGTCGACCTGCGCGGCAAGACGGTGCTGCCCGGGCTGATCGACGTCCACGCCCACATCACCTGGTACTTCAACCGAAAGGGACGGTACCACACGAACGGCGACGGCGACACGCCGATCCAGTCGATTCTGGCGGCTGCCGCAAATGCCTACACGACATTGATGGCCGGCTTCACGACCATCCAGAGCCCGGGCTCGCCAGAGGACGCCGACCTTCGCGACTGGATCGCCACGCAAGGACTCCCCGGGCCGCGGATCCTCACGTCGCTCACCCCGCTGCAGCGCGGCACACCCGACCAGCTCCGCGCGACCGTACAGCAGCGCAAGGAGCAGGGCGCGGATTTCATCAAGATCTTCGCCTCGGCCAGCATCCGGGATGGCGGTAAGCAGTCCATGACCGACGAGCAGCTCGCGGCCGCCTGCGGCGAGGCCAAGGCGCAGGGACTTCGCACGCTCGTGCACGCGCACAGCGCCGAATCGGTGCGCGCGTCGGTGAACGCCGGCTGCACGCAGATCGAGCACGGCATCTTCGTCACACAGGCGGAGCTCGACCTGATGGCGCAGAAGGACGTGTACTTCGACCCGCAATGCTCGCTCGTATTCCGGAACTACCTCGACAACCGCGCGAAGTACGATGGCATCGGCAACTACAACGCCGAGGGGTTCGCGGCGATGGAGCGCGCGATTCCGCTCGCGGCCGATGACATCCGGAAGGCGCTCGCAACGAAAGGACTCAAGATTCTCTACGGTACCGACGCGGTTGCCGGTGCGCACGGCCGGAACGCCGAAGATCTCATCTGCCGCGTCAACAGCGCGGGCGAGGCGCCGATGCACGCGATCGTCTCGGCGACATCGCTGAACGCCGAGTCGCTCCATCTCGGCGACCGGATCGGCGCGATCGCGCCGGGGATGGACGCCGACATCATCGCGATGGACGGCGACCCGACGGCGGACATCACCGCCGTGCGCCGCGTGAGTTTTGTGATGAAGGGCGGAAAGGTGTTCCGGAACTGAAAAGGCGATGGAAGATGGATGATGGAAGTGGACGGCGCATACGGCGCGACCGATCCATCTTCGATCTTCCATCTTCGATCGTTCTCAGGGCCTCCGGCTCCCGGTCCATAGCGCGATCGCGCCGCATTCGCCATCCACATGGAACGCCGACGGCATGTTGCCGCCGCGTTTGTATATCTCGATGCCGGCGACCGAGTTGATGTCGACGACCTGGTCGATCAGCACGACGTTCTTGTCCGTCAAGCCCCTGGAGTAGTCCGCGAAGTTGCAGCCGGCAAGCGGACAGACCTGCCGTCCGTCCACGACGACTGCCATCGGGCATGCGCCGCCGCCGCCGGTCGTCGCGACCATGTTCCCGTTGTTTGTTCGCGTCATCGTGACGCCGTTCACGCCGCTCAGCAGCGTGCTCACGCGCGACGAGTTTCGCTTGTCGAGTTCCTCCGGCCCGATGAAGATCGCGCTCGTGACGCCTTTCTGCATGTCGAGCCACCGCTCGTAGAATCCGTTGCGCTCGAGCGATGTCTGTGATTTTTTCGAGGTAATCTTCAGCGCGTTGAGCTGCTGGGCGAGCCTCGCGAGCACGATGCGAACCGTAATCGCCGTGTCGGGCAGGTCGATCTTGCCGAAGAACGGCGTGAACCCGATGCGCCGCACCTCGACATCGAACGTCTGCTTCTTGCCGTGGCCCACGCTCACCCTGCCGAATTCGTCGGTGAGGAGGGCGTGGCCGCCGTTCACCTGCACGAAGGCGTACGCGACCGGCTCGCTGTCGGTTGTCGCGACCTGGAGCACGCGGTCCTGCGCGTGCGCCGCGAACGGCGCGCCCGCGAGCATGCACAGCGCCCACCTCAATCGTGTTCTTGACATTGCAAGTAGCCTCAGCGCTCGGGCAGCGTCGCCAGGAAGTCCTTGAGATGATTGTCCCACACCGCTGGCCACGAATGCGTTCCGTGACCGTGGGTCTGGTCACTGATCGGGACCATCACGAACGTCGCGTGGGGCACCCGCGCAATCAGCTTCTCGACAATGCCAAGTTCGGGCGGGTTGACGAAATCATCCGCCGAGTTGATGGCGAGCACCGGCGCAGAGATCTGCCCGAGGTGCGGTGACGGGTCGTAGTTGCGCGATGAGTTGAAGTAGTAGAGCATGTCGTTCGCATCGGTCGTCTTCATCGCATTGTCGATGTAGCGGTGGATGACCGAGTCCGCCTTGTCGCGCGTCGGCGCCTGCTTCTGCTGCACGAGCGGCGCGCTCGACATGATGTAGAGCTGGCCGATGGCGGCGCGCAGTCCGTGGGGCTGCGTGGTGTATTCGCCGCCGTCGTAGTCGGGACTGTCGGCGATGTCGTCCATGATCATCCGGCGGATCATGCGATTGCGGCCGGCGATCTGGGTCGGCGCGCACGCGAGCGGGACGAGACCGTCCTCGAACGCCGGATACATGTACCCCCACATCCACGCGTGCATGCACCCCATCGACGTGCCCATCACGAGGCGCAGGTGGTTCACCTTGAGCCCCTGGGTGAGCAGCGCGTGGTCCGCACGCACCATGTCGTCGTAGTCGTAGTGCGGAAACTTCGCGTGGAGTCCGTTGCTCGGCTTGCTCGAGCCCCCATGGCCGATGTCGTCCGGGAGCACGATGAAGTACCGGGCGGTGTCGAGGAGCTTGCCGGGGCCGAAGAGTTCGCCGCCGAAGTTCGGCGAGAGAAAGCCGCGCCCCGTACCGCCCGTGCCGTGCCCGATGAGCACCGCATTGCGAACAATGCCCCGTGCGTCTTTGCGGGGCGTGCCGAGCGTGGTGTAGTGGATTCGCAGCTCGGGAAGCGACTCGCCCGAGGCGAACGTGAAGTTCTTGATCGTGAAGTCGCCCTGAGCGCCCTGGGCCGCGGCGGAAGCGGCGAGGGAGAGAGCGGCGAGAAGGGAGAGCAGGTGCATGCGCGGCTTGGCTGGGTATGATCGGAATCTACGTTACAAACGAGTAATCGGTCATTGGTCGTTGGTCCTTGGTTCTCGGCCGGGCCGCCTGCCCATATTTGGAGTCGGCCGATTACCAAGGACCAATAGCCAATGACGGTTTACCCGCAGTCGCCCAGCAACACCCCCGTCTGGGATGACCTGAGCTGGCGCCCCCTCGCCCCTCTCACCTCCGATGTCGCCACGGACGTGTGCGTGATCGGCCTCGGCGGCTCCGGCCTCACGGCGGTCAGCGAACTGCTCGCGATGGGGCGGCGCGTTGTAGGGATCGACGCAGCGGACGTCGCGGCAGGCGCAGCCGGGCGCAACGGCGGGTTCCTGCTCGGCGGAACCGCGGATTTTCACCACGACGCGATCGCCGCCATCGGGCACGCGCGCGCACTGCGCATCCACCAGCTCACGCTCGAGGAAATCCGCCGGATCGCGGAGCAGGCGCCGGGCACCGTCCGCTTTCCGGGATCGCTGAGAATCGCCGAATCCGACGAGGAGTTCGCCGACTGCGCGCGGCAGCGCGAGGCGATGCACGCGGACGGAATCGCCGTGGAGGATTACGCCGGCCGGTTCGGCCGCGGACTGTTCTTCCCCGGCGACGCCGCGTTCAATCCGCTGGCGCGCTGCCGGGCGCTCGCGCTCGCGAACATCGCGGGCGGCGCGCGGCTGTTCGCGCGGACACGAGCACGCTCGTTCAGCGCACACGAAGTTGTCACAGACCAGGGCCGCATCCGCTGTGACCGTGTGATCGTCGCCGTCGACGGACGCCTCGAGTCGCTCGTGCCCGAGCTCGCCGGAACCGTGCGTACGGCGCGGCTCCAGATGCTCGCCACGGCGCCCACGCGCGAGATCGAGGTCCCCTGCCCGGTGTACGCGCGATACGGATTTGACTACTACCAGCAGCTCCCCGACGGTTCCGTCGCGCTCGGCGGAGGACGTGACAAGGCAGTTGAAGACGAATGGACCACGGCCGGCGAACCATCGGCGTTCATCCAGCGATACCTGGAGACCGTGCTGCGCGAAAAACTTCGCGTGCACGCGCCGATCACGCACCACTGGGCCGCGAATGTGTCGTACACGTTCAACGGTCTTCCCATACTGGCCGAAGTGCGCCCGGGCGTCTGGGTGATCGGCGGCTACAGCGGCACGGGCAACGCGGTCGGCGCACTCTGCGGCCGCGCCGCCGCGCGCCTCGCAAGCGGCGATGCCACGGAATTCGCTAGACTACTGACCAACGCGGGAACACCGGAGACGCAGCGATGATCGATGTGACGGTTGATGGCGACAAGATCATTTTCGAGGTCGAAGGGTGGGACAAGCTCTGGGCGCTCCGCAGCCGCCTGGCGATTCCGATCTCGCACATCAAGGGCGCGCGCATCGACGGCGACGCCACCAAGGGGTGGTGGAAAGGCGTGAGAGTCGGCGGCACCCAGATCCCGGGCGTGATCACCGCGGGCTCGTTCTATGCGCAGGGCCGCTTCATCTTCTACGACGCGCACAAGTCCGAGCAGACGATCGTCGTCGATCTCGATCACGAGAACTACGACGCGCTGATCCTTCAGGTGCGCGATCCGGCGGCCGCACTGAAGCTCATCATGGCCGCCACCACGAACCGGGCCTGACCGATGCCAGCGCATCTCGCCGACCCGGACCACAACAGTTCGTTCACCAAGGGCGTGTTCCTCGGTGAGATTCGCGAATCGCTCGTCTTTCCCTTTCCCGAGCTGAGCAAGGAGGAGAAAGAGAACCTCGGCGCGATCCTCGACTCCTTCCGCGCGTGGGCGAAGGACAACGTCGATTCGGCCAAACAGGACCACGACGCGCATTTCCCCGACAGCGTCCGCACCGGGATGGCCGAGCTTGGCATGATGGGAATGAACATCCCCGAGGAGTACGGCGGTTTCGGCGCGAGCGCGATGGTGTTCAATCGCGTGTTCGGCGAGATCGGCGCGACCGATCCAGCGCTCACCGTGTATTTCGGCGCGCACCAGTCCATCGGCTGCAAGGGTATCACGCTGTTCGGCACCGACGACCAGAAAAAGCGCTGGCTCACCAGGTGTGCTTCCGGTGAACTGATCGCCGCGTTCTGCCTCACCGAACCGGGCTCCGGCTCCGACGCGCAGGCGATGCACACCACCGCCGTGCCTGCGGCCGACGGCAAGAGCTACACGCTCAACGGGCAGAAGATCTGGATTTCGAACGCGGGCTACGCCGGTGTTTTCACCGTGTTCGCGAAAGTGCCCGTCGTGATCGACGGCAAGCAGAAGCAGCGCGTGACCGCGTTCATCGTTGACGCGCACGCTCCCGGCATCTCGCTCGGCAAGATCGAGGAGAAGATGGGGATCAAGGCGAGCGACACGCGCGCCGTGACGTTCGAGAACGTGCGCGTGCCCGCGGAGGACATGCTGGGCGAGGTCGGCCACGGCTTCAAGATCGCGCTCGAGGTCCTCAACTCGGGACGCCTCGGGCTCGCGGCCGGGTCGGCGCGGGGCACGCGCCGCATTCTCGACGTCGCCCTGGGCTACGCAAAACAACGCGAGCAGTTCGGGCGTCCGATCGGCACGTTCGAGATGATCCAGCGCAAGTTCGCGGTGGCGGCCGCGGAGTGCTACGCGGCCGATGCGGGATGGATGCTCACGGCGTCGATGGTGGACAAGGGCGGGATCGACTATTCGCTCGAGACGGCCGCGTGCAAGGTGTTCGCGTCGGAGCTCGCCTTTCGCGCGGCTGTGGACGCGATGCAGGTCGCAGGCGGCATCGGCTACTCAAAGGAGTATCCCTACGAGCAGGCCGTGCGCGATTCGCGCATCAACCTGATCTTCGAGGGAACGAACGAAGTCCTTCGGGCGCTCATCGCGCTGAGCGGGCTCCAGCAGCCCGGCGAACATCTCAAGGCGATCGGCAAGGCGTTCCACGACCCGCTCCATTCGCTCGGCGTGATCGGGAGCTTCCTCAGCGGCCGCGTGAAGCGGCAGGTCGTGAAGCCCGCGTTCACGCAGGCCCATCCGGCGCTGAAGGAGGAGGCCGAGCAGATCGCGACCATCATTCACGACCTGGCGCTCGCCGTCGAGAAGCTGCTGATCGCGCACGGAAAGGACGTGATCGAGCACCAGTTCCAGCAGGAGCGGATGGCGAACGTCGCGATCGATGTGTACCTCGCCACCGCCACGCTCTCACGGGCGAGCTGGGCGATCGCGAAGGCAGGCGGCGCGGAGCATGCCGAGGCCGACCTCGACAACGCGCGCATTTTCATTCCGATGGCGATGCGGCGCGCGCGGCGAAACGTGCGCGCGCTGGAGCGGAATCAGGACGCTCGGCTCAAGGCGCTGGCTGAGAGGGCGCTGGAGAGCGGGTCACTGACCGTAGCTGCTCCGACAGACTGAGAAGTGAGATGGGAGCGAGAGTGACTCGGTCTGAAGTCACCGAACTCTCCGAGCCTGGCGATTTCAGACTTACATCGCAACAGCCGCACTTCTCCACCCCGCCGCGTCCTTGTCCTGCTCGAACACCTTGTCGAGGTCCACGACGAGGTTGTTTCCCTGCTTTGTCACCGCGAACCGGTCCATGTTCCGCGTCGCGCGGCCCGTGATGAAGGTGCCGTCCGGCTTGTATCGCGAGTGATGCTTGGGGCACTGGAACTCGTGGTCCTTGTCGTTCCAGCGAAGCGCGGTGTTCTGGTGCGGGCAGGCGAGCTCGAACGCGAACACCTGGTTCCCCACCCGCGCGACGATCACTTCCTGTTTCTTGTCGATGTACACGCCATCGGTCGCCGGAAGCGGGTACGTCGCCTGCTCATCCGTCGCGGCCAGCGCGTGTATGACGCTCACCGGCATGGCGCCCGCGGTCGCGCCAAGCGCCGCCACCGCGGCCGCGGCAAACGCGGCATCGCGCAGGAACTCACGGCGGCCAAGCAGCGTGCAGCCACGGCAGTTGTCAGAATCATTATCTCGCATGGTCATTGGATCGACTCAGGAATTGAGGAGGATGACGCCGGCCAGCGTCGTCGAAAGCCAGAGCGCCATGCTCGCGATGGCGCCGAATTTGAAACGGGGCCACGCGCGGTTGCCGGGAGAGGGGTCGGCATTGAGCTGCTCTTCCGTGCGCTTGACCAGATAGCCGTTGGCGAGCAGCAGCACCACCAGCGTCATCTTCGTCCAAAACACGGGCGACGTGAGAAACGTTCCGACGTCGGTGGTCAGCATCACGACGCCCGACGTCGCCGTCACCGCAAGCGCCATGATGACCGGCGTGTGAATACTCGAAAAGTCGCGAAGCACGTGCCTCTGCTGGTCCGGTGTCGCCTTGAGCGAGCGCAGCGCCGCGCGGTCCGAGGCGAGCGCAAACCCGCCGCCCACGAGCAGCCCGCCCACATGCAGGAACTCCACGCCGGCCTGAAGCGGCTTCGTGTTGCCGTAGTAGTCGGCCCAGGGCTTCAGGGCGGCGGCGAGCGTTTCCACTATTGCCATCGTCAGCACTCCAAATGTTCGTGTCCGGCAGCGATCTTTCGTGAATGTCCCTGCTCTCCCTTTCCGACATCGCCGTTGAATTCGGCGCGACCAGGCTTTTCGACCGGATCACGTTCACGGTCGGCAAGGGCGATCGCTGGGGCATCGTGGGACGCAACGGCAGCGGCAAGACGTCGCTCTTCAAGATCATCACCGGCACGCTGACGCCGTCCCGCGGCGCGGTGGCGCGCATGCCGGGGCTCAAGGTGTCCCTGCTCGACCAGCACCGCGACTTCGGCGGCGCGGTGAGCGTGTGGGACGCGGCGGCGCTGCCGTACGCGCCGGTCATGGCGCTGGAAGTCTCGCTTGCCGAGCAGGCCGCGAAGCTCGCCGAACTCGGCGAACGCGCGCCCGCGGCGCTGCTCGAGCAGTACGGGCACGACCTCGAAACCTTCGCGCACGAGGGAGGCTACACCTTTCACGCGCGCGTCGACGCCGTGCTTCAGGGGCTCGCGTTCGACGCAGAGGAATCGAAGACCCGGCGAGTCGCGACGCTCAGCGGCGGCGAACGCGGACGCGTCGGCCTCGCCGCCCAGCTCGTCGCGCCCGCCGACCTGCTGCTGCTCGACGAGCCCACGAACCATCTCGATCTCGAGACCACGGCCTGGCTCCAGGAATACATTCGCGAGCTCGATGAGACGGTGATCGTGATCAGCCACGACCGCGCGTTTCTCGACGAGATCGCGGACCACGTGCTGCATCTCGAGGGAAACACGGCCGAGACGTACCGCGGCGGGTACTCGAGCTTCGTCCAGCAGCGCGCCGAGCGCCGGCTCGCGCTGGAGCGCCAGGTGGACCAGCAGCGGAAGATGATCGCCAAGGAAGAGGACTACATCCGGCGCAACATCGCCGGGCAGAACACGGCGCAGGCGAAGGGGCGCCGCAAGCGCCTCGACCGGCTGCCGCGCCTCACGCCCCCGCCGGGCGCCGCGGGCACGATGGAACTCCGTCTCGAGGTCTCCGAACGCGGCGGCGACCGCGTGATCGCCGCCGAGTCGCTCAGCGTCGCCATCGGCGACCGCACGCTCATCCGCGACTTCTCCGCCACCGCCAACCGCGGCGACGTGATCGCGCTCGTCGGCCCCAACGGCGCCGGCAAGACGACGCTCATCAAGACGCTGCTCGGCGAGCGCGAACCGCAGGGCGGCGCCGTGAAGCTCGGCGGCTCCGTCACCCCCGCGTACTTCCGGCAGGATCACGACAAGCTCCCGCTCGACGCCAGCCTGTACGAGGTCATCGAGAACCTTCGCCCGCTCTGGACGCGCGGCGCGATCCAGAACCACCTCGGCTGTTTCGGCTTCTCCGGCGAGGAGGTGTTCCGCTCCACGCGCACGCTCTCCGGCGGCGAACGGTCGCGTCTCGCGCTCGCGGTGATCGTCCTCCAGCGCGCGAACATGCTCGTGCTCGACGAACCCACCAACCACCTCGACGTCGAATCGATCGAGGCGATCGAGGACGCCATCGAGGAGTACGAAGGGACGGTCCTGCTCGTCAGCCATGACCGCGCGCTGCTGCGAGAGCTGGCCACGCGCGTGTGGGCGTTCGACGGCGACCGCCTCGTCGATTTCGGCGGATCGTTCGTCGACTGGGAGCGCCAGCTGAAGGACGCCGCGCTCGCGCGCCGCGCCGCCGAGGCCGTCGCATCCGACGCGCGGCGCGAGCAGGAAAAAGTCCGGGCCCGGGGGAACGCCGCCGCCGAGCAGAAAGATCAGGCGGCGCGGCGCAGCGCGCAGAAAGCCGCCGACACCGCGGAACGCGCCGTTCACGATCTCGAGCGAAAAATCGCCGAGCTGCGCAGGGCACTCGACGACCCGACGCTGTAC